>CAZQQX010000056.1:0-1616 GCA_964595565.1 uncultured Actinomycetota bacterium | reverse complement strand
AGACATTCTATAAAAAGAAAAGATAAAAATAATAAATTGTCAAAGAACTAAAAAATATAAATATTTAAAAGAATTTGCTCTTTGAAAACTAAATATAGCTAAGCAGCATTTTTTAAAGACAAAGGCTGCGTAAATACCCTGGAGGAATCATACTGCCTGCCGTACTTGAGCATGGAATACATCATCCTGGCAAGCTTTACAGCCACCTTGATTATTGCCTTTTTGGCATGCATACCACTTGATACTCTGTCATAGTAGTATTTTTTTAGCTCACTGTTATGCTTGATACAGGCAACACTGGCTAGATACAGCATATACCTTAGCTCCTTGGGACCTGCTTTCTGGATAGAAGGATTCTTCTTTCTGTACTTTCCCGATTCAAATATCCTGGGATAAAACCCGATAAAGGAGATAAGCTTATCAGCAGAGGAAAATCTTGAAACGTCACCCACACATCCGATAAATGTGGAAATGGTACCCATGCCCACACCCTTTATGGAGTTTAGAATGTTGTATGGGCTGGATCCTCCTGAAGGGTCGTCCGGGCAAAGGATGGATTTTATCTCTTCTTCAATATCAGCTATCTTTTCTGAAAGTGATCTTATCTCATCCAGCTGCATGGTAATAGAGAGCCCCCTGGACTTTGATGCCCTGCCGGAATAAAAACTGTCTTTGGCAGCTGAGATAAGCTCTTTTGCCTTACCCAGGTCAAAGTTGCATCCCTGGTATCTTCTGAAGATCTTTACCAATCTAGACGGGCTCGTCTCTGCCATATGGCATGATGTGGGATATTTTGATAAAATCTCCATAGATACTTTGGAGAAGGGATGAGAGACCATTCTGGTGTATTCTGGAAATACCAGATAGAGAAGTGATAGGACGCTTTTCTTAAGGTCTTTTACCCTTCTCTGAAATCCATACTTTATCCTAACAAGTTCCCTGAGTTCGACTGCCGTATCATCTGAGATATAAAGGCTCTCATACTTTTTGCCCGAGATAAGACCGGCTATTGCTTCAGCATCAATAGAGTCAGTCTTTATCTTGGCTCCTGTAGCCTGACGGTATTTCTTTACCTGATAGGGGTTTAAAAGAATTACCTCTACATTCATCCCTTTTAAGTATGAGCACATGTTCTCCCAGTAATTGGAGCTTATCTCCATACCGCAGACGATCTGGCCTGGTTTATAGCTTGAGAGCTTTGACAGAAGCTTTTTTACCCCTTCCCTGGAGTTGGTTATGGTAAAGGGTCTGCATGTAGCCTCTCCGTTTTTATCAAATGCAGCTACTCTGGAATTTGCCTTGGCAAGGTCAATTCCTAAATAGACTTTTTCTTTCATGGTAGTTTCCTTTCTGTTGTCTTTTACCAAGCAGTCTTCCTGCTAGATTAATAACTTTTAGTAAAGCCTCGTTATAATCAGTGCTTTTAAGTTTCTGCAGCCTGAACCATTCTGATAATTACTTTTAAGTTATTAGCAAGAAAGCAATAGTCTTTGCTAATTGATCTGTCAGATGACAGTCAAAAGGAGTAGTTAATTTGTCTTTCTGCCTGGCTTTATTTGGTTAATATTCTATAGCAATAAATATTATTAATAAAATTATTATCTTATTATACGAGG
>CAZQQX010000055.1:0-1995 GCA_964595565.1 uncultured Actinomycetota bacterium | reverse complement strand
CAGACATGGAATTACCACAGCAATTATAATACGTATATGAATAAATTAAATGATAAATCAATCAGGGTATACAGACTGCTGTTAAACTTTTATCCAAAGTCTTATCTTAAGGAATATAGTAACCCCATGAAACAGACTTTTAAAGATATGCTAAAGGACAATAATATTCTTAAAGTATGGTTAAGAGTGGCAAAAGAACTTCCTTCCAGCCTGGTAAATGAGCATATGGAAAATATCAAAGGAGGCAGCATGCAGTTAAAAGATAAAAAAAGGTTAGTCATATCAATATTAATTTCAATTGTCTGTGGAATAGCCGGATTTTTCCTATCTTTTTTAATTGGCGAGGGCTTAATGGAAGTCCTCAGTGATGAAATTTCCATGCTTTTGATGTTTACAGGTATAGCTATTTATAATTTTTTAATATGCCTTGCTATAGGAAGATTTTATTCAAAAAGCATCTGGTTCGCAGGCTTTTTAATCAATATCATTGTGTGGGCTGCTCTTATCGGCAATCCAAAAGGGCAAGGAGGCTTTTTTGACCTGTGGTACGGATGGCTTACCCTTATTATCTTTGCATTTGCAGGGTCTTTTATCGGATCAATGATCCTAAGAAAAAAGCAAAAACAATCATTTGCAGTTCAAAAAGAATAAAAGAGAAAGGCAGTGAAAAATTTGAAAAAGCGATTACTTAATATATTATTACCAGTTATATTAATACAATTAATGATATCAATCGTATTGCTATTTTCAGGTTGTGAAAATTATACTCCATGTAAAGAGTTCAACTCGCTTTTTGTTAAAAATGATCTTGATATTGAATTTAAGATTTTGCAAAGTAGAGAGCATAAATATGAACTTACAACACTCACAGATAATCTTGATGATAAAGAATATTTATTAATTGATGTTGAGAACAATTTTTCTGTCTCCAGTAATAGAGTATCTGTAACACCCGGCAAAGTCTATAAATTATCTATAACAATAAAAAACGAAAGTGCCGATACCCTTGTGCTATATTCATTCTGGAAAGACTCAATAACAGAATCCCGTTATTTCACTCTCGCAGGAGAAAACGGAAATCCACCTATATCAGAAACTCAGAACATAAATAAAGACTGGGTATCATACGAAGAGACATTTCAGACCCAGGAAAATGAGAAATTTATTATGATTCGAATATACAGTAACCAGGGTGTATTCAACATAAAAGATATCTCCATTGAAGAAATATAAGATTGCTAAATACACCAATTTAATCATTTATAGATTTAAATATAGGTAGATATGATGTTCCTGTAAAACCTGTAAAGGATATTCTGGCTGGAATAGTAACGGTCCCATCAAATTTTGCACTTAATGCCGTGTTGATAATATTCATACTACACTTATTAAACTATTTGTGTAGGGCTGTTGGAGAAGTTGTGATAAATATTAGAATATTTTAAATTTTAAAAGGTCTATTGCTGGCTTTTTGTATTTTTTGGGTTGTAATGGCATTTATTTATCTCACAAAAATTGATACCTTTAATTTACAACACCCGGTTATAATGGTTTTAATGATATTTCCTTTGCTATTTTTGCATTTCTAATAAACAGGAAACCAGTTTTTATTTATATTATGCTAATATTATTCATTCTAATAAATACAATCCTTACTGTTACGGATTAATTGGGAATTATTGATTGGCTAACTTTTTTATTTAGTATTATCGTATTGGTTTTATCTATTTTAATAACAATTATGTTATTCAAAAAAAGATGATTTAAAATCTGTCCCCCTTAGTGAGCACTTCTAGAACTCCTGAGAAAGTTATTTCTATTAAATTACCATAAAAATTATTTTATATAATTGACTAAAAATGATGGATGATTTATTATTTTTCATTTGGTGCCTCAGAAAAAATTAATTATTTGTTCTTGTACTAAATAATACTATACACCTTTTATAATATGATGTTAAATTTATGGGGTGCTTTTATCTATTAGAACTATTCA
>CAZQQX010000054.1:0-2265 GCA_964595565.1 uncultured Actinomycetota bacterium | reverse complement strand
AAGCTATTTATTTTATTGGGTTATTTTAACTTATATAGGATATTGATCTGCCTGGCTGAGCATTGCGGTCAGGATTATTAGCGTTCGAAACTTGAATTGTTGGCCATAGCGGATGAGGTTAGAACTACTTTATTAAACTTAAATGAGGATATTTTTACACCTTAATTGAGTCTTTAATATAATTGATTATTATCTTAATTAAAATCCCGGTATAAACTAATATTTAATTTAGAGAAATCATATTAATTGAAAATATTATAAAAATATCTAAACCTCAAAAAAACTCGGGTTCTCCTTGATGAAGACATTAAAAAGAAACGGATAACAAGAAAATGGAAAGATATTCCCTTAAGCCGGCCGGGTATACTTCCAAAAATAGAACCAGAACATTTGTGCAGCTATAAATAAAAATATTAATGTTTGTTATTTATTTCCGCTACTTTTATTTTATAATCAGATATAAATCACGGTAGATAAGTCACATTAAAATCAATGTTATATACCGGTCCTCCATATTTTAACGAATCCTGAATTCCATCGTTATCAGTCACAGGCCCCTCGTGACTGAGTCTAATCTGGAACCTTTCTCTTCCATCATTTATAGCATTCTGTAATTCATCCTTCAATACTTGATCCGAGCACGTAAAAGTTGGAGGGTCATATTTTCCCAATAGTACCCCGGGTATATCATAATCTTCACCCTGGACGTTACCGGAACCCCAATCAACTGATTCTACACATATTTTTTGAACTATAGAATAAGGGTCATTAGTTTTATAATAATTATTAAAACCCATTTGAGCAGATACAATAGATTTTCCAGATAGGCATGAAATATTAAAGCTTAAAAACCCCCTAAAGGCTTTATTATTAGCCCAATAATTATCACCAACTCCAACCGGGCAATTCCATGTTACAGTCTCATCCTCATCAACACAGCCACTTTCCCAACACTCAACTGATATATTAGCGCTGGGCAAGGCAATCACCTCTACTGTCTCTGTTTTTTGGTCCTGTCCACCATTTCCATCATCTACGACAACTGTTATATCGTAATTCCCAGCCGTAGCTGGCATAACCCAACTTACAGGATTTGTACTGGGATCTACTATGCTACCACCAGATACAGACCAACTATACGTTAAACTATCTCCATCCGGGTCTGAAGCAGCAGTAGAGAATGAATACTTAAGTCCTTCGTAGTGGCTTCCCATAAAGGTTATCTCTGATATCTCCGGTGGTCTATTACACTCCCAGCTAAGGTCTATGGAATCAGTGGCAGTACCTTTGGGATTGGTTGCAGTGGCAGTAAGTGTAAATGTCTCACCGGGATCATGGAGGTTTATCTGTGCTTTTTTAGAACCCCATGCTCCGCCGCTGTCATCCTTGTTAAACTCTACTGTTGGGATGGGTACTCCTTTCACTTTAGCTTTTATCCTCCAGTAACATACGTTATCTGCTGATGAGTAAAGAGGCCCTTCATATACTTCTAGCTCTATTGTGGGCTCTTCCATGTCTTCTTCTGCTACTTCTTCCTCCTCAGTTTCCTCTTCCTCTTCTGTCTCTTCTTCTCCGATATCGGTATCTTCTTCTTCAACATCTGTCTCTTCTTCTGTAGCTTCCTCATCACTTTCTATGGATTCTTCTTCGGTTACTTCCTCTTCAGTTACTTCTTCTTCAACATCTGCCTTCTCTTCTTCAGTTGCTGCAGCACATTGATTGCAGACAGCAGAGAAACTAAAAAGAGAAATTACAGTAAGAATAGAAAGTAAGATATAGAATTTATTTTTTTTCATGATAATCCCTTAATTGTAAAACTAATTAATATGTTAATTAGATATAATTATTATATAACTTTGATTATAAATTTGTAGTTATTGGAACTTATTTTGGCTGGGAACTGTGGACAGAGTTAGAACTGAAATTTTAAAACTTAGCTGTAATATTATTGTACCGGAATCTCCTTTAAATGTTAGTAATTTAAGTTTTTCCCAATAACAAAACTCAAATGATAATAAAAACTTTATAATAAGATTGACAATAATTATTATTTGTATTACATTGTTTACATGATTTATTATGAAAAAGCGATCCAGAAGTCCTATAAAAAAGGAGAAATTTCAAAGAGAATAATGGAACTTTTTCATAATGCTTTTCTATCTATAGATGTGACTAAAGATATGGATTTATTCGATATTAAACAGATAAAGGGAAGCTACGATAGAGTTTATTATAGGCTAAGAAAAAATAAATATAGGGCTTTGT
>CAZQQX010000053.1:0-2463 GCA_964595565.1 uncultured Actinomycetota bacterium | reverse complement strand
CTCAAGCATATCAAGGTGAGTGAGCTTATAGCTTTCCATTTGTAGCACTCCTTAATGATATAAATCCAGATTTCTCCAGATATTTTAAAATTAATTTAACTGACTCTTTAACATCCATCTTACTGCTGTCTACTATAATATCAGGGTTTTTAGGTCTCTCGTATGGGGATGATACACCCGTAAAATCTTTTATTTCTCCCACAGAGGCTTTCTTATATAAACCTTTTGTATCCCTTTTGGCACAAACCTCTAATGGGCAATCAACAAAAACTTCTATCATATTCTTATCCCCTAAAAGCTTTCTTACAAACTTCCTGTCTTTTTCAAATGGACTTATAAACGCTACTATTACAATAATACCGGCATCAACAAATAAATTCGCAACATGTCCTATTCTTCTTATATTCTCTGCTCTATCTTTTGCTGAAAAGCCTAAGTCACTATTTAGTTCATGTCTTATATTATCCCCATCTAAGATATAAGTCAGGTATCCTAATTTATGTAAATTATACTCCAGTAAATTAGCAATAGTTGATTTTCCTGAACCCGATAATCCAGTAAACCAGATAAGAAAAGACTTATATCTTAGCAACTCAGCACGATCAAGCTTGGTGATTTTATGGCTATGCCAGTTTACTTTATTTATACCCTTTTTCATTTATCGATTAAATTAATTATTAAAATTATAGTTAAATTTATTTTTCAATAGTCTCAATATACCATTCCATAGCTCTTTTAAGGCCTGCATCAAAACTTGTTTCAGCCTTAAATCCAAATTCCTTTTCTGCTCTTGAAGTATCAAGATATCTTCTTGGTTGTCCATCAGGTTTAGAAGTATCCCATTTTATCTTTCCTTCAAACCCGATTAAATTTTTTATTTTATAAGCCAGATCTTTAATAGTTATCTCAAAACCTGCCCCTATGTTCACCGGTTCTGGCTTATTATAGTTTTCTGTAGCCAATTCTATTGCTCTGGCACAATCTTCCACATATAAAAATTCCCTGGATGCTTTTCCAGTTCCCCACACTATGACTTCATCATAATTATTTTTTTTAGCTTCATAGAATTTTTTAATAAGAGCAGGTATAACATGTGATGATTTTGGGTCAAAATTATCACCGGGGCCATATAAATTTACCGGTAATAAATATATAGAATTAAAGTTATATTGTTTTCTATAAGCCTGAGATTGAACCAGCAACATCTTTTTAGCCAGGCCATATGGAGCATTTGTTTCTTCCGGATATCCATCCCAGAGGTTTTCCTCCTTAAATGGAACGGGCGTAAATTTAGGATAAGCGCAAATAGTACCAATAGCCACCAACTTTTCAATATTATGTAATCTTGCCTGCTCCATCAGTTGAGCTCCCATTATTAAATTATCATAAAAAAAAGTCGCGGGGTTTTCTCTATTTGCACCAATTCCTCCCACTACAGCTGCTAAGTGTATGACAATATCAGCCCGGGCTACCTCAAACATTTTTTTAACTGCATTTAAATTTCTAAGATCATAATCACGTCTTCTCGGGATAAAAATATCCTTACAATTTCTTCTTTCCAGCTCTTTTACTAAAAAACTACCCAAAAATCCTGCGCCACCTGTAACAATTATTCTTTTTCCTCTTAGTGTTTCACTCATAATTAAATAAAAATTTTTATAATTGTAGAAATGCCAAGAATTATTGTTGCTATACCAATAATTAATTTTAGCTTCCCGGAATGGAATTTTTTAACAGTTATAGCCGCAAAAGGCGCAGCTATTATTGAGCCAATACTGGTAGCAATAACTAACTTCCAATATATATTACCCTCTAAAAATAAATAACCTATAAAGGCAACGAAGCATATTATCGATTCAACAAGTGTAGTATTCCCAACTGAGCTTTTTGATTCTCTTCCACTTATTATCTGACCTCCTGTTACCAGTGGCCCATATCCACCACCACTTATTCCTTTGTTAAATGCACTGATAATTCCAACAGCGCCAAGTTTTTCCCATGAGAATTTAATATTCTTTTTTCTTTTAATTATTATCCAGATACCCACACATAAAACCATTACTCCTATATAAATATTTAATACCAATTCAGGTATATTTACAGCAACAAAAACTCCTATTATTGCACCTGCAATACCACAAACCCCAAGAATAAATATTACTTTTGAATCAGTAGATTTAGGTAAATAACCAAACCCATTAAGTCTTCTTTTTACCGCACTCCTGTCATTTCTAAAGTCTAGCTTTATATTTCCCACCCTGCTATGAGTAATCCCTCCAGCTATTCCGCCAATTAATTGACCTAATAATACTGCCGGAACCACATGTAAAGGTAAAAACCCCATAATAAGGAGAACAGGGGTTAGGGTGGTACCAAATCCCATCCCGATTGAAGCATCAATATACTCAAAAATAAGTGAGGCTATAGCTACAATTATAAATATTGTTATATTTGCTTCCATTT
>CAZQQX010000052.1:0-3444 GCA_964595565.1 uncultured Actinomycetota bacterium | reverse complement strand
TCTCTTACCAGCGCTCTTGCCAATGATACTCTCTGCTGCTGCCCCCCACTTAATGCAGTTGTTCTCACGTTAAGTATATCCTTAATTCCCAGCATTTCACTTACATCTTCGACTTTCTTTTTAATTACATCCTTACTTAAATTTTTTGCTTCCAAGCAGAGCTCCATATTCTCCCTGACTGTTAAATGAAAATATAAAGCATAATCCTCAAATGCAAGGGCTATATTTCTATCTGCAGGACTTAAATTATTTGAAAGGACATCATCTATGTACAGCTCTCCACTGGAAATATCTTCGAGACCTGCTATCATCCTTAGAGTGGACGTCTTCCCGCAACCTGATGGCCCCAGCAAAGCTACCGTTTCTTTATCATTCACTTCCAAACTTAAATTCTTAACTGCTTCTACTTTTTTCTTCTTGCTCCAGTAATACTTATATACATTTTTTAATGTAACTGATGCCACATAAACTCCTTTACTGTTTCATTTTTACATTTTCATTTGTTTTTTTATCAAAAAACATTAGTGACTGAGAATCAAAACTAATCCATAATTTCTGATTTTTTATCAAAGATAAATCAGTATTATCCACAGATAAAATTAAATCAATGTTTTTAACCTTTATATTTACTATTAATTCATTATCCAGAGCTTCAAACACGCCACAGGTAGCTTCTAAATCATATGTATCCGAAGGCTTCTCTGAAAAACTTATATTTTGAGGTCTTATTCCTATTATATACTCATTCTCCCCATATTTTTTTAAGAGTTCAAAAACTTCATCTGATACACCAATCTTAAAATCACCTTCAGGGCAATACAATTTTTTTTCTGTTTTAATAGAGCAATCAAATAAATTTATATCAGGCCATCCTACATTTTTAGCAACTATTATATTTTTTGGAGAATTATAAACTTCTTCAGGAGTACCAATCTGCTGTACTTCCCCTTTATTTAAAAACATTATTCTGTCCCCCAGAGAAATAGCTTCTTTATAATCATGAGATGTATAAATTGTAGTAGTGCTAAATTTTTCTTTCATGAAATGAAGCTCTGTTCTCAACTGATTCCTAATCTTTGCATCAAGATGTGCCAGAGGTTCGTCCAATAATAATACCTGTGGTTCCTTTATTAAGGCTCTCCCGAGGGCTACTCTCTGTTTTTGTCCTCCACTTAATTCCGAAGGCAGCCTGTCCAGAAGTTGGTCTATATTTAACATCTTTGTAGTATCTTTCACTTTTTCAATTAATTGTTTTTGGCTATATTTACCTTTATTAACAGGAGATTTAAGAGGTGATGCAATATTACCAAAAACTGTAAAATTTGGATATAAAGAGTACTCTTCAAATGTAAGAGCAACATCTCTTTTAGGTGTTGGTACATCATTTATTAAAACTTTATTAAAATAAATTTCACCATTTTCCGGTATCTCCAGACCAGCAATAACCTTTAAAAATGTAGTTTTACCGGCCCCGGAAGGTCCAAGAATAACAAAAAACTCTCTATCTTTAATATCTATCTGTAAATTATTAAGCGCAACTACTTTATCAAATTTCTTAGTGATATTCTTCAATGATATATTTGGCATTTTTTACTCCAAATTTTTCTATAATAATAAATAATACAATTATAATAATTAATTAATCCTGTTAATTTTTAAACAATTAACTAAATCATCTCCTAATGGCACCCATACTTAAACCAGAAATTAAATAACGCTGCAAGAAAGCAGAAAGGAGTAACAAGGGTAAAGCCGCTCCAATACATATAGCAGCGATTTCTCTGTACATAAGAGTATCAGCAGTAATATATCTCAAAGCTTGAACAGTTACAGGTTGAACAGATGTCGAAGCCAGTACCATTCCAAATATAAAATTATTCCAGCAGTAAATGAATGCCAGGAGAGTTCCTGCAGCAATTCCTCCCTTGGCTAAAGGCAATATCAACTTAAGGAAAATATAAATTCTTGAATATCCATCTACCAATCCTGCCTGATCGATTTCTATCGGAATATCTTCAATATACCCCCTGACAATCCATAGAATCATGGGTAAGCTAATTAATTGGTATACCCAGATAAGGGCAATATGTGTATTATATATACCCATTTTCGAAAATATTAAATACAAAGGTATGATAACCAATAATGCCGGAGCAAACCTAAAACTAAGAATTGTAAAAGCTATATTTTCTTTTCCTCTAAATTTATATCTGGCTAATATATATGCTGCTGGTAATCCTACAAGTAAAGATATCAGTACAGAGCTTATGACAATTATTAAACTGTTTCTCATTCCTACTAAGAAATATGATTGAAAACCCGACTGCGTGCCAACTGCAGTTGCTTCCTCCAGACCAAATATATAGAGAATACCTTTTAAAGTAGGCTGGAAAGAAAAAGTAGGTGGGTAGTTAATGATATCATCAGTGGGTTTAAAAGCCATAGTTAGAATCCAATAAATAGGAAATAACAGAAAGGAAAAGGTTACTATCAATGATATATATGTAATTAACTTTCCTAAAATATTTTTCCCCAAATTTTTTCTTTTATCCATTATCTATCCTTTTAATAAAAATTTTAATTAAATACTTATCTTAATCTTTCCCGTAATTTACCCCAATATTTAATTAAGAAATTACAAACAATAAAAACAATTACCCACGTGACCAGCATTATAGCTGACCCATATCCTATTTTGTAGTAATTAAATACCTGAGTATAAGCTTCGACCTGATAAACCATCAATGTGTCACCAGGTCCGCCTCTGGTCAAACCGAAGACAATATCGTATTGAGCTATTGAATCAATAAATCTAAAAACCAGACAGATTACAATGAAAGGCATAAGTAGCGGAAATACTATTTTTCTTAAAAATGTAAACTTGCTTAATCCATCTACACTTGCAGCTTCAATAACCCTGGTAGGAAGCCCCTTTAATCCTGCAAGAATTATAATAGCAATAAATGGTGTGAACATCCATACATCTATTAATACTGCTGAAAACAAAGCATAATTACTATTTGCAGACCAGCTGAAATCCTTCGCAACACCAAATGGACCTAAAATAAAATTTAACACACTGAATTCAGGATTCATCATCAGTTTCCACATAATAGTACCGATTATAGGTGAGATCATTAAAGGAAAAAGTACAAAAGGTCTTAAAACCTTACCAAGCCAGGTATCCTGGTTTAAAGTAAATGCAATTATAAAACCCAATAAAAATTCGAAAAACAATGCTAAAAAAGTATAAGAAAATGTAACCTTAAAATTATGCCAGAACAAACCTTCTCCAAAATATTCTGCATAATTACCAAAACCTATAAAATTGATATCTTTTTTAATTAAACTGGCATCAGTTAATGAATAATAAATACTGTAGCCAAATGGCACTAATATAAGTATTACTATTAATAGTGCAGGTAAAATCGCAAATATCGGTCC
>CAZQQX010000051.1:0-3739 GCA_964595565.1 uncultured Actinomycetota bacterium | reverse complement strand
TTGAAAAAGAAAAAATGTTTATTTGCAATTATTTTACCAATATCCCTGCTTCTTTTAATCATTATTGTTTTTGGCATTCTTATTACCTGCAAACATATAGAACCTGTTGGCGATTTAAGACATCTTTCCGGAGATATAGATACACTGGAACCCGGCGTAGTTTTTATAGAAGGGCTGGAAATTTATACCCAGCCCGATGACCTAACATGTGGAATTGCAACGTTAAGTACCGTTGTTTCGTATCTAAAAGAAGAAGAAATCTTTCCAGAAGATTTAGCCAGTAAATACAATATCCCTGAAAATAGAGGAATGAATTATGACCGGTTTCTTAACTATTTATCTCTGGAATTACAGGAATATGAAATAAAATACTCCAGTGGATTAAATGATTTCGAGCTTATTAAAGCTGTCCACCATCAGCTGGCAGATGGAATGCCGGTACCTGTCTTTTTTGGATCACCCAATCCTTATAACAAACCTTTTTATGACTTTCATGCTTCAGTAGTGACAGGAATCAATCTTGAGGAGGAACAGGTGGATATTGCAAATGTATATGGATACAAAGAAAGAATCTCTATTGTAAACTTTCTAAACCGTATGTCATACAGTGAAATAGATAAATATCCTTTTATACAGAAAATAGTAATTAAGATGGAACTTCTTGACACCAATTCCATTTTTCTCATAAAAAAGAAATCGTAAGGGTGATATTATCTCTCATTATTCCTCAAAGCTGTTTTAACTTAACCAACTTTATTGTAGAATGTACATAATCCTGGGGCTCTGGCCTCAAGAAGAATTTTATAAATATTAATTTTATCTAGAGAAGGTTAATTCTATGGAAGGAAAAGTTTTTTACCACGTCGCTCTTACAGTAACAGACCTGTCGGAAATACAGAACTTTTATATTGATATCCTGGGACTGGAGCCAATAAAAAAGTTTACTTTATCAAAAGAGGTATCAGCCCGTATTTTTAATATCGAAAAAGAAACCGAAGTTAATGTAGTAGGCAAAAATGATTTCTCAATGGAAATATTCCAGAGTGATAAAACCGGCTACAGAGATTATCAGCATGTATGTATAGCAGTTCCTGACAGAGAGAGTGTAATACAAAAAGCAAAAGAAAATAATTATCAATGTATTATTGTAAAAAGAGATATCTCCGACCTTGTTTTTATAATAGACAAATCAGGTAATTCATTTGAAGTAAAAGAAATACCTGCCAGCAAATAGAAGATATAAATGCTAACTGGGACCGTACAGCTCTCCAGTCAGAAGATATTAAGATAAACAGATAATTTATTTATAATTTTATTCTTCTTCTATATCTATAACTTTACCGGCGCCGCCGCTTATATACTTACCCGGGTATCTTGCCCTTATTTCCGCCTTATGCTGGGTGCAGTGTGTTGCACAGACCATTCTCAGGTCCTCCAGCAGCTTAAACTCATTGAACCCGTGCAAACCGCCAATAAGAACATCGGGTTTCCCGAACTCTGATGCTGCGTTTAAAATGTTACCAACACCGGGATGGGAACAACCTGCGATTACTGTAAGTCCCTTTCCTGTCCTTATTACCATAGATTGCTCTATATTTTGAAGTTCCCCCGTAGAAAAAATATTTTCATGAATCTCTGCAGCATCTTTTATCTTAACCACCTCTAAAGCACCTTCAGGCTCGGGACATGAGAATGGAACGTAAACTTTAACCTTATTTATTTTAAGAAAATCAGCCAGCCCGCCAATATGGTCAAAGTGACTGTGAGAGATAAACACTTCTTCAACTACCGCAGGGTCTATGCCAAGCTTTTTCATATTTCCAATCAATATAGAACCATTTGCGCCTGTGTCGAAAAGTATTTTCCTGCCATACGCCTCCACAAGGCAGGAAAAGCCCCAGTCAGCTTCAAGTCCCGCTTTCAGTATTTCATTATCATAGATAATAGTAATCTTCACTTTACTCACCCCTTTTAATTATTCCTGCCAGACATGTGCATGGCAGTTTTCTATAGGAAATGGAAAATCTAAAGTAATGGTTGTCTTATTCCCTTCAATAACACCTTCCCAGGAAAGACCATTTTCAGATTTCTCAAAAGGGCTGTCAAGAAAATCAAGTCCAATAGGATTTAAAAGCCAGTGGAAATCATACCAGTCACCATTAAATTTCTCATATACTTCACAGCTTAATGTGGTTGAATTTTTATCTTCCGCAAATTCTAAGTTAAAATCACCCGCATCTACCTCATAAGTTTCTTTAAATTCCTCTATCTTGCTATCATAAAAAGCCTGTTTATCTTCCAAAATTTCTGTGAACTCCTCCTCATCCCATAAAACAGTCTCACTGAAATATATGATATCACCTTGTGCATTTATTCTTATAATTCTCTCAGCTCCACTGACTTCTATTTCAGCGGCAGGCTCCTCTTCCGCACAGCCCGGATATAAAATTGCCAGGCTTAAAATTACTACTCCTAATATGATTTTTAGACTTTTTTTAGACGCTTTCATTTTATGCTTACCTTAAACAACTGCACTACATGCATAATTCCTTATCAATAGTCCCATCAGGAAGCATACAATCAGAATGGGGCTCGCCTCTCTCTTCCATCTGATAACGAACACAGCTTTCCCAGTCTCCCTTACAGTATAACTCTATCCATTTTTTATTCAATAATCCCCTCTCGTAAAACATTCTCATGGGACAAACCTGATGCCATTTGCAATCCGATGAAAGTACCTTTAACTTACGGTAATTTCTTATTAACTCTTCTCTTACAGAATCATTATGCAGAATAGCTGCGGGATGCTGCAGCGGAAATACTTTTCTGCTGTCTGATAAGAAAATTTTAGAGTAAACATTATTAAACTCCAGTTTTGAAGGCAATGGAATATTATATTTACCAGATATATACCTGGTGGCGTAATAACCCATTGGTACCAGTACTCCGGGATTTATTATTTCAATTTCCCTATCCAGATACTGGCTGCAGGTATCAATCTCATCCTGTTTTGGTTTCCTGTAACCGGGAAGCATACATTTGATAAGGTTCGTCATATAAATTTCACTTCTACCGACACCTGCTTCTTCCAGCAATTCATCCAGAACCCTACCAGAAGGACCTATGAACATCCTTCCTTCTCTGTCTTCATTTTCCCCGGGTGCCTGGGCAATAAGCATCAGCCTGGCACTCAAGCTTCCTTCCCCGCAGAGTGCATTTATCCTGGTTTCAGAAAGCCTGCACTTTCTACATTCTCTAATACTGTTATTTAATTTCTCAATTTCTGATTTCATTTTTCTTATGTCTAATTAAAACATTTAAAATACTGAGGTATAAATATGATTGCATGGATTAATTTTACAGGTATGTTTATACCCTGGCATTTTTAAAAAACCGCTCTTTATTTTTTATTTGCCCAATTCCAATCAACCTGCCGTCTATATCCTCAACGACAAACTCATAGGACCAGTATTCTGTTATTTGAGGAACACTTATTATCTTTGCCCCTTTATCTCTCAATTCAGCATAAATAAGATCAACACCTTCAACAGTATCAGGTGTAATATAGACATCATATCCGGCCCCATATTTTTGACGATTGGATTGGACTTTGCCATATTTGGACTGGACAATTATAATCTCTATCTTATCTCTATAAAGCGTTGCAAATTTTTCACTGCCGTCAAAATTCTTCACCATCCTAAAACCCATAATATTATGGTAGTATTCTGCTGTTTTT
>CAZQQX010000050.1:0-3817 GCA_964595565.1 uncultured Actinomycetota bacterium | reverse complement strand
GTATTTTCTTGCTTTTGCAGGGTCAATGGATAGGCTTAATTGTTTTTTCCAGTTTAACTCTTTTCTTGCTTTTGCCATTTCTATATCCGGGTCCATTGAATGTTTTCTCCCCCTGGCGATGTCTGCTGCATGTGCCGCTATTCTGGTGGCAATAACTCCTTCTCTTACGTCTTCAACTTCGGGCAGCCTTAAATGCTCGGAAGGAGTAAGATAACAGAGAAAATCAGCGCCATAGTAGCCTGCAAGTGCGCCTCCAATAGCGCCTGCTATATGGTCATAACCTGATGCTATATCAGTGACCAGAGGACCCAGAACGTAAAAAGGTGCGTTGTTGCAGAGCTTTTTTTCCATGATTATATTTGCTTCTATCTGGTCAATGGACATATGTCCGGGTCCCTCTATTATTATCTGAACGCCCTCCTGTCTGGCTTTTTTTGCAAGTTCGCCAAGAATTAATGTTTCCTGGACCTGCCCCCTGTCTGTTGAATCGGAAAGGCAGCCGGGCCTTAATCCATCTCCAAGGCTCAGTGTTATATCATATTTTTTTGCTATTTTTAGCAATCTGTCAAAGTTCTCGTAAAGAGGATTTTCTTTTTTATTTGACAGTATCCATGTAATTAAAAAAGCTCCACCCCTGCTTACAACATCTAAAAGTCTTTTTTGCGATTTTAATTTATTAATGGATTCTATTGTTACTCCGCAGTGAACGGTCATAAAGTCAACTCCATCTTCGGCCTGTTTTTCAATTACTTCAAAAAGATGGTCCCCGGTCATATTTACAATACCCTTTACCTCCGCTGACTCAATCGCTGCCTGGTAAATGGGAACCGTTCCCACTGGTACCGTGGAATTTTTGATAATGGTCCTTCTCGTTTTATCAATATTAGAACCTGTACTCAGATCCATTATAGTGTCAGTTTTTGTTTCAATTGCAACAGTTAGCTTTTTTAGTTCCTCATCAAGATTATCATTATCGGAAGAAGTTCCGATATTGGCATTAACTTTGATGCTGGCTCCTTCTCCTATGGCACAGATTGATTCCAGGGATTTGTGTCTTTTATTGTAAGGAATTACCATGCTCCCGCTGGCTATTTTCTCCCTTATGTATTCTACGCTTAAGCCTTCCTGTTTTGCCACTATTTCCATCTGTCTGGTTGTTTTTCCATTCAATGCCTGTGTTAATTGATTCATTTATAATTTAAGCCTCCTTTTAGTTATTTATTTTAATTATATAACTATTTGTTAGAGTTCCTTTTACTGAAAAAATTTATATAAAAAAATTTTTTGTCCTTTTTATAATATCTCAAGCATTATTTTTATGCTCACTCCAGTATTTCCATACCGGTATATTTAATAAGTCAACCGTTAATATAGTGCTTACACTCCGGTATAGTCAAGAATAATATCTCTAAGCTTCCTGCATTCTTTCTCTACATCAGGGCTGGCAATTATAGCCGATATTATTGCTACCGATTTTGCACCGGATTTAAGTACGTCGGCCACATTACTTTCATTTATACCTCCGATTGCTACAAATGGTATTTTTATTGTTTTTTTTACCTTTTGTATAAATTTTATTCCAGATGGTGCTCCTGCATCCGGCTTGGTACGGGTTTCAAAAATAGGGCTTACTCCGATATAATCAGCTCCTGCTTTTTGAGCTTCTGCTGCTTCTCTCAGGTTATGTACAGTTAAGCCTATTATTTTTTTATTTCCCAGTATTTTCCTTGCGGTACTGTAAGAAATATCCTCATCTCCAAGATGTACCCCGTCGGCATCTACCGCAAGAGAAATATCAACTCTGTCATTAATAATCAGTAAAGTATTATTTTTTAAACAGAGCTTTTTTATCTTATCTGCTTCTTTTATCATCTCTGATGTGTTTTTGTTTTTTTCTCTGTATTGAATTATTTTTACTCCTGCCTTTAATGCAGCCCTTACGTCTTCCAGAACAGTTTTTCTGGTTAACCTGGAGTCAGTTATAAAATAAAGGTCTATGTCATTTAATTTTTCTTTCATTTTATTAAATCTTTTCTATCTTACTAAATTTTTTTATTTTATCTCCGTCAATGTTAAAAATTTCATCCATCAGCATAGACTTATATGACCCGACCCCCCGGGCTCCTTTTGCAGCCAGTTCTCCTGCTATTCCAAAAATGGAAAGGGCACCAAGGGAAGCCCGCAGGTAATCATTGTCCACAGCGGCGAAGACGCCTATTGCCGAGGCAGCCATACAGCCCGAGCCTACGAAATAGCCCATCATTTTATGGCCATTTTTACAGATAAAGACATCCTTTCCATTGGATACTATATCCTCTTTTCCGGTTATTACCACGGTGAGTTTTTTTTCAGCGGCTAATTGTCTGGCTATTGTCAGGGGGTCACCATTTAATGATATTGCTTCTACCCCCCTGGTCTCTGCTTCAACACCTGCCAGTGTACCTATTTCTGATGAATTTCCTTTCAATATTGAAATAATAACTTTGTTTAGAATTTCTTCTGCTTTAGCTGTCCGAAAATTGGTGGCCCCGGCTCCAACAATATCAAGAATTACCGGTATATTTTTTTCATTGGCTCTTCTCCCTGCCAGAATCATTGATTTTACCAGGTCCGTGGTAAGTGTTCCTATATTTAAAACAAGAGCGCTGGATATAGAAGTCATTTGTTCAACCTCTTCCCGGGCATGGGCCATGACCGGGAGCCCGCCCATAGCTCTTACTATGTTTGCGCAATCATAGATAGTTACCCAATTTGTAATGTGGTGAACCAGCGGTTTCCGGTCCCTTATCTTTTGTAAGTTTTTTATGATATTCATGAAATTCCTTCTGACTAAAATGTTAAATTTTTATATTTCTAAAATAAAAAAACTACTGACCCATGCACTGGTTAGTAGTTCTTTAGTTCCTACTTTCCCTACGCTAGCATTATCCAGGTCAGGTTTAAGGGGTCGATAGCTTTAAATTGCTATCCTCTCAGCCTAAGCTCCCCCAAGTATTATAAATATTTAATTTTCAAAGAATTTTCTTTATAATATAAAAGAAAAAATAATGGTTTTACCTGTAAACTAAGTGATGTTACCATAAAAAAGTCGTATTAACAATGGTATAATAATATAAACTTAGAATGTAAAGATACTTTTATATACAGGTAGTGATTTATTATGAAATTTACAGAGAGGAAAATTGGAATCTTAAAAGAAGTAGTGAACAGGTTTATTGAAAATGCTGACCCTGTTTCTTCTAAAGAAATAGTCCATAATCTGGATTTAGACCTCAGCTCTGCGACCATAAGAAAGGAAATGGCGGAGCTGGAATCCATGGGCTATCTCACACATCCCCACACATCGGCGGGTAGAATGCCTACCGATAGAGGCTATAGATTTTATGTGGATAATTTAATAAAAGAAGAGCTTAATGCAGGTGCAGATTATGATAATAAGAGCAGCAATACAATAAATATAGCTATTAATAAGGACATGGAAATAGAGGCAATCCTGCAGAAGTGCACTGAAATGCTGGCAAGGTTTACCAATTATCTATCAATGATTATTGCTCCCACAATTCAGCAGAGCAGGTTCAAACATATAGAGCTTTTGAAATTCCAGGGTAAAAATATTTTAATGGTGTTGATTACCGATACAGGGAGAGTTTATAAAAAGAGCTCCGCTATGGCGGGGGGGTATACGGACCTTGATTTGCAGTCAGCATCAAATATTATGAATATGCAGCTAAGAGATAAAAATTTCGTGGATATAAGCATGGGAGATATTAAATTGCAGAAAGGCGATTCAAACCTGGTGCTTTTAATTAACAGGGTT
>CAZQQX010000049.1:0-3910 GCA_964595565.1 uncultured Actinomycetota bacterium | reverse complement strand
CATTAAGTGGGGGGCAGCAGCAGAGAGTATCATTGGCAAGAGCGCTGGTAAGAGACCCCTCTGTATTTTTGCTTGATGAGCCTATTTCACATATCGAGGTTGAAAAAAGATACCAGATACTGGCTAGAATAAAGGAAATAAATATTGAATTTGGAACGACTATGTTATATGTTACTCACAACCAGGCAGAGGCAATTGCAGTGGGTAACAGAATAGGGGTTATGAATTTCGCAGAGTTGCAACAGATTGGGTCAAGAGATGAGATTTTAAACAAACCTGTAAATATTTTTGTTGCAAGTTTTGTTGGTGAACCATCGATTAACATTATGAATTGTGAGGTTAGTTCAGATAACGGAGAAATTGTTTTAAAGGCTAAAGATGGCCTACTTAGTTTTATTCCAGAATCTAAAATAGGTAAAGAAATAAGTCAATTAAATCTTAAGGAAGTGGTCCTCGGACTTAGACCGCAGGATATCAGTATTAGAAGGATGAACAGTGGACAAAAATCTATTAAGGGATTGATTGAAGTAAAAGAGTTTTTGGGTGAATACATGCATATCGTCCTAAAGAGCGGAGACAGTAGTTTTTCAGTCTACTGTGGTGTAGATATGGGGTTGAAAAAAGGTGAAGAGATGGAATTATTTTACGACCAGAGCAAATTGCATATATTTCATCCTGAAACAGAAAAAGCAATACGTTCCTGATTTTATAGAGTGCTGGTTAGAGTGATGCTTGTATAGGATGTCATTTAATAGGGCTTTTAAAATTTTAGTTATTTGAGTGAGTAATTTCATGTTTATCATGTGAAATGCTTAATACAATTATATTAATAATATCCTAAATGCAAATTTTAAGATAATATGTTTATTAAATGTCCTATTTCAATTTCCACAGGTCTGTTCAATATGCCGGCATCTTCAAGGAATGTAACTTCAGAATCAGCATCAGTAAAATTTAACCAGTGTCACAGCATACATCTAAGAAGATGGCTACCATCTTCTCCTTTTTTCATCTGGCAACCTCTATATGCAACAAATAGATTTCACAATTTTGTAAATTTACAAGCTTATAGCTTTATTTAACAAACAGCTATTAATGCTTACCACTACAGATTTTATTTGAGTCAACCGCTATTCTTCCTGAACGGGTTCTTCCTCTTCAACTTCTGGTTCAGTGGTTGCTGCAGGTGGCACTTCATAATCATCTAAATCATTTTGTAGACTGCCTAAATCTATCAGCGGAACTATTTCATCCGGTAATATTCCCCAGCTTATGTTTGGTGAAAGTTTCTGGATGAACTCAAGCTGTATAATCTCCGGATATTTTCTTAAAGATTCCCCCCTGATGGTTATTTCTGCTGCTTCAGCTTCAGCCTGGATAATTACTTGCTCCTTTTTAATCCTTTCCTGCTCAAGTACATTTCTTTCAACCTCTATCCTTTCTTCAGCAATCTGTTTTTCTTCAAGGACATTAAAGTACTCCTCGGTAAAATCAATTTTTCTTAACAGGAATTCGTCTAAGATTATTCCATTTGATTTAAATATTGGCTTCAGCTCATTCTGTAACTCATCCTGTACCACAAAAACCTGCTCTGAATAAAGCTGTAAAGCAGTATATTTCTTGGGTATATTTCTGGCCAGAGACCTTGCCTCTGCTTTTACTACTTTTTCCACCAGCTCACCCATAGTTCCGATATTATTTAACACCCATTCTGCCTGGCTGCTGTCAATTGAGAACCTGATTGTATATTTTAATTGTATCTGCTGCCCGTCTGAAGAAGTGGTGTCAACCGAATAATCGGTATAAATTGCCTGGCTTGTTTCAGGATGGTCACTGGTTTCATATGTTACCTGCCTGGTAGAATAATTTACGGTGTTCTGTATAAATGGAATCTTAAAATGAATTCCCGGGGCAAATGTTACTCCTACAGTTCTCCCGAACTGCGTTAGAACCTGCACATTTCCTGCCTGAACAATCACAACGGTGTTAAAAAGTATTATTAAGGCAAATACGAAAATAATCACCCCTATTATAATTTTGGGTATTAACCCCGGCGGTGTTCTCATAATGTTCCCTTTCTGTTCTTATATTCTAAAAAACCTTTTCTCTGAGTAGTTGTAAGTATACAATAACTTCATTAATAATGCACAGATGCAGCTTACTATTGATAGAACTTGCGCGATAACAATTTTGGGTGAATCCGGTTATTAAATGAACTTATAAAAGTTGGAATTTGAATAAATTATTAATTATCTTATTACTGCTGCAATTGCCCTGATGTGCTCATGAGTGCTTCCGCAGCAGGCTCCCACTATGCATGGTTTGTATTCCATATATTTTCTAATATTTTTAGCCATAATTTCGGGCGTTTCGGTGTAAAAAGTTTTTCCATCCTCAAATTTCGGTAATCCGGCATTGGGCTGGAAGAAGAGGCAGCCTTCAGGATTTGCTTCTCTTATTTTTTCAATAATATTAAGCATTGAATCAGAGCCCACACTACAGTTGGCTCCTGCTATATCAGCTCCTGCATCAAAGATCTCTCTGATTGAGGGTCCTGCTTTATTTCCCATGACACTAACACCATTTTTAGTAAAAGTCATGCTGCACGCAACCGGAATCTTTTCAGAAATCTCCCTGGCTGCCTTAACGGCTGCAATAGCTTCCCTCAGGTCTATCATGGTCTCTATCATAATTAAATCTACTCCGCTTTCCACAAGGGCCTGAATCTGCTGGCCGAAAGAATCATCAGCTTCTTTAGCACTTACTTTGCCGTAAGGCGCAATAAGCTGGCCAAGAGGGCCCACCGAGCCGGCGATATAAAGGGGTCTTTTACATCCAGATTCTTTAAACCTTTTGATGGCGTCTTTTGCAGCGTCCACGGCACTGCTATTAATTTTTTCGACCTCTGATTCCAGTCCAAAGGATTTTAATTTGGCTGGATTTGCACTGAATGTATTTGTCTCTACGATATCTGAGCCTGCTTCAAAATATTTTAAATGTATATCGCTCAGGATTTGAACTCCATCTTTAAAAAGGTTAGGCGAGTCAGGCGAAGTGGATAATCCCATGGATATAAGTGTTGTGCCCATTGCGCCGTCGCATAACAATACCTGGCTTTCCAGGAGGGAAAGCAGGTCCGGTTTTTTAGAAATTTTTTTATGTTCTTTTTCTATCATGTTTTCTTCTTTTCTTTACAGACAGGTTTATTTTAGTATTAACTCTAGAAATTCAGCCGGATAAAAATAAGTTTTGGTATTTATAAACCCGGAATTATTCTTGATTAAATTAAAAAAATATTATAACAGAATTAACTATTATTTTATATAATAAATGGAAAATCTTTATCCATCCTGTATAAAAAATATTCACAGTATATATTTACCTATTTACATAATTGTGCAATTACATTATAATTTAACTGATTAAAAATAAAAACTAAACACTATTTGAAAAGTAATTATAAAATAGAGTCCGGGTACCTTCCCATAAACAGGTGGCCGCAGGATGAAAGACCGAGGGAAAAGCTTATAAAACATGGAAGCGAGTACCTGAGCAACAGTGAGCTTCTTGCAATATTGCTAAGGACCGGAACCGGTAATAAGACCGGCAGCAAATCGGCCCTTGACCTTGCAAAGGCTATATTCTCAAAGTTCAAGTGTTTAAATGAGCTATTTAATGCTTCAGCCACTGAGCTTACTGAAATTAAGGGAATAGGCCTGGCAAAAGCGTCACAGATAATAGCGGCACTCGAACTTGGCAAAAGAGTAGTTTCCGAGAAAAATGGAAACAATAAAATTTTCAGGTGCAGCGAAGAAGTGGCAAATTATTATATCCCTCTTCTAAAAGACTTAAAGAAAGAACAGTTTAGAGTATTGCTCCTGGATGTAAAAAACAGGGTGATAAAGGAGGT
>CAZQQX010000048.1:0-3964 GCA_964595565.1 uncultured Actinomycetota bacterium | reverse complement strand
GGCTAACTCCAACTATTTTTTATCTTATAAGCCAGCTAAATAGGGTATATTTCTTAGATATCCTTGCAGTTTTTACGCTGCAGAGGCTTAAATTGTACAGATTTAATTATACATGCGATCCATATTATTTCAATTTATTTTTCTATCTAGTACAAGAATTATTTGGTATTAATATGCAGATTCAAAAGAGATATTCAACATTTATATCTTATATTTAAATTCAATATTTAATTGCAAATTATTTTTAGGTCTTTAAAATAATTCTTAAAGAAAAAGGAGTATTATAAAAATGGACTCAATAGAGAAAATAAAAGAACAGATTCATAATATTAAAACTTTTTTAAATTTTGCTGGCTTATTTGGTATGAGTAAAGAAAAAATATTAGAATTTAAAAAAAATATTCAGGAGTTAGAAAAAAATATGACCGAGTTGGTTAATATACATCAAAAATTTAATTCAATTTTTTCAGCTCATGGATGGATTACTTATGATGGTATAAGTACCGATTTAATGAAGCAGGCCATAACTACCTTTGAGACTTCTGACATAGATAAAGCAGAAGAAGTAATATTAGAGTATTATAAGCCTGAAAATTTAAGACAAATGTTGTTTAGGCTGAAAGCATGTCCAGAATTAATTACAAGATACAAGTTTATTGAATATGCGTTCAATGATTATAGTGAAGGTAGATATTATTCAGCTGTACCTTTACTATTAATGGTTATTGACGGTTCTGTTAATGATGTTGTTGGCACAGGTTTTCACTCAGGTAAAACCAATCTGGATGTATGGGATGCTATAACTTGTTCTAATGAAGGAATCAATAAAATTAGTGGTATTTTCAGGAAGGGTAGGCGTAAAAACACTAAAGAGCTAATAGATTTGCCCTATCGGAATGGAATACTTCATGGAGTTGACCTAGGGTATGATAACTGTAAAGTTGCAGCTAAATGTTGGCATTTTCTGTTTATAATTAGGGACTGGATTATGTCCAAAAAATTAGAGCAAGAAAGAAAAGCTAGGTTTGAGGAAGAGAATAGAATTCCCACCTTTACAGAATTGGCAGAAAAACTTACATCGATAGAGGAATTAAAGTCTGCTCAAAAAGAGTGGATACCAAGAAAGATAACCAAGAAATATATTGATTCCCTCAATATAAAAAAATCAACTAATAAAACTCTACCTGAAGGTGTAGCTATTGAGTTCTTGAGTTTATGGGGGAAAAAGAATTATGGTTATATGGCAAAACTTTATTCTAAACATTTTAATCCTGATTTAAATAAAAAAATCCTCGAGGTCAGGGAGCAGTTTGGAAATTACCCTATAGATTCATTTAAAATATTGAATATAGTTGAAAAGGGTCCGGGAATGAGTAAAGTTAATACGGAGGTGAAAACTGGCAGTAATATTATAAATTATGAATTTGGACTAATATATGAAGGTGTAGACAATATTGCAAAACCAAGAAATCTATCAGGGGGTAACTGGAAAATTTCATTTATAAATAGGATTTTAATACAGCAATAAGTGTCTCGAAATCTTAACAAATTATATATACTAATTTCTAGTGGAGGTTTTAATTATGTTTTTAAATAATGATGAAAAAATTATTTTTAATTCCTATATAAATACTTATATGAATTCATTAAAAATGGATCCAAAGGCTGCAAAAAAAGCAGCTAAAACAAATATTGTTAAAGCAAAGGAAATTGCTATAAAGGAAGGCTTCTATAATTTACCAGCAGATTACTGGAAAGAAATATTTGAAATGGAGAAAAATAATGTTAAAAATGTTTGGACAGAATACTATAAAAGAGCAAGAAAAGATGGTGTCAAAGATGAAGATATAATTTATCTTTGGGAAACTCATCCAGTAGAAAGGGTTATGTTACAAGAAACACAAAATATGATTAATATTAATGCACATTTAACTGCATTAGGAGAAGGCAAAACAAGCCAAGAGGCAACTGAGATTGTTAGAAAAAATTTCCCCACATACGGCAATCCGAATATCAGACCTAACTATGGTACAGAGGATGACAATCTTTTGCCTATAGAATTTGTTTTTAAAGTTAATAAAAATATTATTTCAGGAACTAATTCTGATAAACATAAGGAAGCATTAAAAGAATTTAGTTCATTTAATGCTTATATTAGATATTTAGCAAAAGAAGATAGATTGGGTAAATTATAATAATTATTATATATAGAGATTATAAAGTAATTTTTTAAATCTTATTATTTTTGTTAAAGTTTTAATTTGATATTTTATCTGTTGGGAGCTATTTATGAAGTGTGATAAATGTGGTTTTGAAAATGAAGAAAATTCTAAATACTGTAGTAATTGTGGTAATAAGTTAATAAAATCTGAAACTACTAAAGAAACAAAAAATAAATTAAAACAAAATACAGAACCCTTTGACAATAATTATAAAAAAATTTTTAATATCTGTTTCTATTCTGTTATTGGTTGTGTTGCCTTTATTGTATTCCTTTCTTTTTTTATATATTTAAATTGGTTTGGTTTTATCGGCACCATTTTAGATATATTTTTAAATATTTGGATATGGGTTTTTTTGATTTTTATTTTTATTTTTAGGAAGAATCATAAAGTATGGTCATTGGTTGTTAGTATAATTTTTGGTTTAATGACAATAATAGGCGCGTTGGGTTCAATTATAAATCCAGTATTTTCTCAGGTGCTTCAATAATAAATTTTATATAAGTTAGTTTAAAATTTTAATGCTCGAGATTACTAATCTTTTCAGTATATACTAATAAAATTGTTTAAAATGAAAGGTTAATAATGAAGATATATAAAAAAAGTCTTATTTTCACAATAATTGTAATTTCATTAATAATAATTACTGGGTTACTTTTAAGCATTGTAGGGTATTGCCCGGTCTCTTATTCTTACTCTTATAGTAGTCAGACGAATACAGCAACTGAGATGGAAAGTGGATTTAGTACAGTTTTTGAAAATTATGGCACATGGATATGGTGTGGTATTTTATTATTATTTTTCTTAATGCCGGCTATCATAGCAAGTCTGGTAATCTATCTTTCAAGTAAACAAAGAATTGATAATAAAGTTTTGGAAGAAAAAAGGTCAAGGGGTTTAAGGCCAAAAAATAAATCGGCAGCAGTTATACTTTCAATTTTCTTTAGTTACTGGTCCTGGTTATATACTTATAAAATTAATTTAAAAAAATTCTGGGTTTCTCTATCTATTATTTTTATTTACATTATTAGCATAATTAGCATAAGTGTTAGTTTTGGCTTTGAAAATGTTTTTATGTATTACGGAACATGGGTATGGTTTTTCTGGATAATATTATCAGGTTCTATATGGTTATGGGCATTACTGGATAATTCTATTAAATCATCATCTTTTTATATTAACTACCCAAAAGGTTTTGATTCAGAAGAGGATAATTTACGTAAGTTTGTAACCGAGGAAAAATTTGTTGATAAAAGCAACAGAGAATCAGGTGAAAGAATTTTCTGCATGAAGTGTGGTGCAGAATTACCGGCAGATGCAAACTATTGTAAAAAATGTGGGGAAAAAGTGAGATAATTTAGTTATATGGAAATTATAGTATTTTTAGCATGTTTAATATTTTTATTTTGACTTATAGAGGTTTTTAAGTAATCCTTTTAAAATTAATTTGAGATTTCATCTTTTAGGTTAAGCTAGTATTTTTAGCGAGAATGCAATTTGCAGTATTTAAGAATAATGGCTCTTCTAAGACTTAAAATTTCAAACTGATTTTTCAAAATTCATATAACTTTAAAATGCTTTTAAATTATATAATTATCAATTGATAAATATTTATTGTAATTTATATCAATTGATAATATAATTATAAACAAATAATATTTATTATTAAAGAGGTTTGTTGTTGGGTGATGATGAATATATAGAAGAAATTGAAAAATTAAAATTCTTCTTAAAAAAGCTTC
>CAZQQX010000047.1:0-4196 GCA_964595565.1 uncultured Actinomycetota bacterium | reverse complement strand
TTAACAAATTTTAAATATTCCGGTAGTCTGCCCTTACCCGGCTGCAGGTTAAATTCATATAAAAGATATGATTATTTTGATTTCTTAACGGAAACACTTTAATCTCTTTGGCCGTAATAAGCATTTCTGCCGTGTTTTCTTAAATAATGCTTATCCAGAAGGCTCTTCTTTATATTTTTAAGAGCCGGGTTAATCGCCAGTGAGTGGAATGCTATCTTTGCAATTTCTTCAAGAGCAATGCTTATTTCTACGGCATCGTCTGCATCCCTTCCCCAGCTGAAAGGCCCGTGGCATGCTACCAGGACTGCCTTCATATCATTAGGGTCCAGAGATTTAAAGGTTTCTACAATCAACCTTCCTGTTTCCAGCTCGTAGTCCTTTATTATTGAACTATCGCTTATAGCTTCTGTGCAGGGAACTTCCCCGTGAAAAAAATCCGCATGTGTGGTTCCCAGGCATGGTATGGCTTTCATTGCCTGGGCCCAGGCTGTTGCATATGTAGAATGGCTATGTGCCACCCCGCCTATATCCGGAAAATTTCTATAAAGTTCCAGGTGTGTTTTTGTATCGGACGAAGGATTCAGAGGGTTCAGACTGCCTTCTACTTTATTACCCTTAAGGTCCAGCACCGCTATGTCTCTGTAAGTCATTTTTTTATATGGGACTCCACTTGGTTTAATAGCCACCAGAGACTTATCTCTGTCAATTCCGGACACATTCCCGAATGTAAATGCAACCAGCCCACTCAGATATAGTTTCATATTCGCTTTATATACTTCTTTTTTTAACTTTAATATGTTCACTTTCTTAATTCATCCTCCAGCATTCTTCCCAGTTTACTGTATCTTTCATATAATTTATTATAAACAGGAACATTGTTTCTGTCCGGATAATAAACAGCCTCTGTTTTCGATACCATGTATTTCTGCGCTTCCTCCACTGAATTATATATTTCGGCTGCTACAGCCCCAAAAATGGCTGCTCCCAACGCCACAGACTGCTCCGATTTTGTTATTATGACCGGCATATTAAGAACATCTGAGAGAACCTGTATTACCAATTTTGATTTTCTGGGCACTCCACCAATAGCCACAACCCGGTTAATATTTATACCCTCCTCGTGAAACCTCTCTATTATTGCCCTTGCGCCCAGGGCTGTTGCTTCAATCAGTGTTCTGAAAAGTCCCGGGGCAGTTGTTCCAAGATTTATACCCAGAATTGCTCCCTTTAGTTTCTGGTCCGCATAGGGTGTCCTTCTTCCATTTAACCAGTCAATTGCAATCAAACTATTATCCTCATCCGGGATTATCTCCGACGCTCCCCCGGTGAGTTCAGGAAGGATTGAATCTATTGCCTGCTTTATTTCTCTCTCGCTCAGCCTGCCAGAAAAATAGTTTTTCAGGGGCCATGAAATAAGATCTCTGAACCAGGAATAAACATCTCCGTATGCCGATTGTCCCGCTTCCAGACCAATCATTCCCGGAACTACCGAACCATCCACCTGCCCGCATATACCGGATATCAGCCTGTCACCAATTTTCCCTTCAGTTGCAACCGTTATATCGCAACAGGAAGTCCCTATTACTTTTACAAAAACACCGGGCTTAACTCCTGCCGCAACCGCTCCCATATGGGCGTCGTAGGCTCCCACTGCTACAGGTATATTCTCCTTTAAATCCAATTTTTCCGCCCACTCTCTGGATAATCTTCCGGCAGGTTTGTCCGAGGTACAAGTTTTTGTATATAACCCATCCCTCAAACCTCTTAGCAGGGGAGATACTTTTATTAAAAACTCTTCAGGAGGAAGTCCTCCCCAGGAAGCGTGCCACATTGCCTTATGACCCGCTGCGCACCTGCTCCGCTTTATTTCCAGCGGGTTCATATTTCCTGTAAGTAAAGCAGGTATCCAGTCCGCATGCTCAACCCATGAGAAAGTTGCTTTTCTTACTTTACCGTCTTCTTTAAATATATGTAGAATCTTGGCCCAGAACCACTCTGAAGAATACACGCCGCCCTCATATCTGGTATAATCCTCTCCACCCCATGTCCTGGCGGTCTTATTTATCAGCTCTGCTTCTTCAACCGGGGTATGGTCCTTCCACATTACAAACATAGCATCCGGGTTTTCGCAAAACTCTTCTCTTAGAGCAAGCGCTGTCCCGTCTCTATCCACCGGCCCGGCTGTTGAGCCGGTTGTTGCCACACCTATAGCTGCAATATTATTTTTTACATGTAAGGGCACTTCCTTTAATGCATCTGATATTGATTCTTCCAGAGATTCAATATGGTCCAGAGGATGCTGCCGGAATTGATTATTTTCGGGAATACAAAATTTTCCTTCTGCCCATCTTTTAAAATTAGAAACAGCGGTTGATAATTCTTCTCCACTTGCTGTATCCACAATAACCGAACGAACAGAATCAGTGCCAAAATCTAAACCTATCACATATCTGGATTTTTTCATAATACTGCTTTCGGATTTATGTTTAATAGCTTATTTAAACCCTGCTTAATTTCTTCTTTATAATATAATGACCCGCAATATTGGAATTATCCAGGTCAAAAATATTATCAAAGACGATAGACGCTGCCCCTATAATGCCCACATTGTCTCCCATTTCAGAGAATTTGATATTATAATCATCTTTAACTTTGGGAAACGTATTTTCAGAAACTGACTTTTTTACTATTTTTAAATATCTTTCTCCAAATTTAATAACCTCCCCGTGAATTATAACAAGTTCAGGATTAAACATCTTAATGGTATTTGAAATCCCTATTCCAAGATATTTAGCGTTATTTTCCACATTTCTGGTAACTATTTCATCGCCCTCATTATAAAGCCCGAACAGGTCCCCCAGTTCTAACTTATCTTTCCCATATATAGAAAACTTACCACTTTTTTTAATATCATCTGAAATATCTTCCATAAGAGAACTTGTTGAGCACAGAGTTTCAAGACAGCCCACATTACCGCAGTGGCAGACTCTTTTACCTCCGAGGTTGGTTATTATATGACCCACTTCACCTGCCATACCCTTATTCCCGATAACAAGCTTATTATCTATAAAAACCCCGGTACCAATGCCCGTCCCGGTCTCAAAACATACAAAATCTCTTATATCTTTCGCCAGTCCATATTTTTTTTCTGCAATTGCCTGGACTCTGCATTCATTCTCAATAAAAACAGGCAGGTCTATTTTTTTCTCTATAATCTCTTTTAGTTTTATATTGCTCCATCCGCTAAGATTTGGCGAAAAAATAACCAGGCCCCTCTTACTGTCAACCAGACCGGTTGCTCCTATTCCTATACCTATTATATTTTCTTTATCTGTCCTTGATTTTTTTATAATTTCCTTTAATTTTTTAATCAGTTTATCTATAACCACTTCCGGTCCGAGCCACTCTTCAGTTGGTATTTTCATCATATTGATTATGTTCGGGCCCAGATCGGTAAGCGCGATCCTGATATTTTTTACTCCTATCATTACTCCCAGTATATGTCCTGCCCTGCTGTTAAACTGGAGAAGCACTGCTTTTTTGCCACCGTAGTGTGTTGAATCACTCTTACCAATCTCTTCAATCAGGCCATCCTCTATAAGCTCACCTATATAAGCTGAGGTGGTAGGGCGGCTTATTTTAAGCCTTCTTGATATATCAATTCGAGATATTGGTCCGATATCTATTATTATTTTAAGTATGTTCTTCTTGTTTATCTCTCTAAGCGAAATATTGTTTTTTTCTCTTCCAGAAATCATCATAAAAAATCACACCATATAACCTAAATATTACTATGACATTTATAAATCAAAAATTGCCCTTTCACGGTATCTATGCATTGAAATAATGTAAACAAAATCGATTATTTTCTTTTACAAAACAACTATATCAAATTTTCATTAATTATTTAATTTTCCACATTTGATCAGCTAAAATCAAATCTTTCTTGAACACATCAATGTCTATTCCTTTACCTATATGTACAAATTCAATACCAACTATCTCTGCAAGATCACGCATAATATTTGAATTTAAAGAATAGCTTAGAACACTATGATGGGAACCACCTGAATATATCCATGCTTTCACTCCAGTTTCAAAATCTGGAAGCAGTTTCCACATTACGGAAGCTACTGGCAGCTTTGGCATGGCCTTCACGGGTTCAACTGCTTCAACATCAGCAACAATAAGCCTCA
>CAZQQX010000046.1:0-4223 GCA_964595565.1 uncultured Actinomycetota bacterium | reverse complement strand
CTGCTATCGAATGCACTCCCGTAAGCTACACTGTAACTTGTCAGAGTTCTTTTAGAATACGTTTACTTATCTGATTTTTACACCAGTTCTTAATTTGAGATTTAACTTCCTCAAGATTTGGCTTAGTAGTTAGTTAGTATTGGTTTTTGGTCCATCGGTTATCATTTTATTATTTTTTGATGATAACAATGTTGGCACAATTCTGGTTTAATTCCATGTATACTTGCAAAACGACATATCCTCCATACCTACCAACTAAATCAATATAACGGCACGATTAAGTAATGCTCAACCAAACTATATGTTCTTACCACATTTATCAATTTTTATTGTTGATGTAATTATAAGATCGACTTCATTTAGTATTGTAAACTCTCAAACAATGTTAAGAATGCTATTTTATGAATATTTTCTGTGCATTTATATCCACTTTCACCAGCGCCTTAATTAACAATTATCTACCGTTCTTATAATAATAAGAACATTAAGTTTTATTTAAAATATTTGTAGCTTAAAATGTAATATAAGTAGGATTATTTAAGTACCTTTTTAATTTTATTTATTTCCATCCAGTTCCAACAATGCTCGGGAAAGCTTATTACTGGAATTATTAACATCTTTAACCGTCTGATATATATTATTATAAGTTAAATTACTCTCCAGATTGTTAACTCCATTAGCCCACTTATTAAATTTATTACTATAATTTCTGTTTATCTCAACCCACGAACTCAAGATTGTCTTTAGCTTTCCAATTTCATCGACAGGGAACCTTTTTATCATATTTTCGACCATTGCAAGAATAGTACTTTCCGGTACCGCCCCGAGGATTTCATCTACCTTCTCTCCGCTATAAAAGAACATCTGCATTGGTATGCTCATGATATGATATTTTGCCACTGTATTCGGGTTTTTATCTACGTCCAGCTTACAGAACTTGAATATGCCTTCATATTCTGCAGAAAGCCTATCGTAAATTGGCGAAACAACCCTGCATGGGCCGCACCATGGCGCCCAGAAATCAATCTCTGTAGGTAAATCGGATTCCAATACCTCTTCTTTGAAAGTCTGATCGGTAACTTCTATTACTTTACTCATAATTTCTCCTTCTGATGTACTAATGCTTATTATTTTGATATTTTAAATATTTATTAATTTATTTGTGGCTATCCTCAGTTATTCTGTTGCTGAATATATCTAAACGCTGACATAGCTGCAGCAACACCGTCCCCAACTGCAGAGGCAATCTGTCGGGGTGAATGTCTGCGAATATCACCTGCAGCAAAAATACCCGGAGCAGATGTAGCCATGTTCTCATCTGTAATAATGTAGCCGTCTTTGTCAAGTTCCAGAATATTAAGAAAAGCCTGGCTATTAGGTATAAGCCCTACAGCTACAAAAACGCCATCTATTTTTAATTTTGACTTTTGCCCTGTTTTTACATTGGAAAGTGCTAATTCCTCCACCTTATTTTCTCCTATAACTTCATCAACTATGGTATCCCAGATAAATTCCAGTTTTGGGCGGTTAAAAGCTTGCTGCTGAAGTACTTTTCCTGCTCTTAGCTGGTCCCTTCGATGTATTACATATACCCTGCTTGCATGTTGAGACAGCTCCATGGCATCGGTAATAGCGGTATCACCACCACCGACTACAGCTACAATCCGGTCACGAAAGAAAAACCCATCACAGGTGGCGCAGTAGGAGACTCCATACCCGGATAGCCTTTTCTCTCCTGGTATATTTAACTTGCGATAATTAGAGCCTGTAGCAATAATGACAGCTTTCGTTTGTATATTCCCTTCCGAGGTAGAGACCTTATAGTTTTCTTCTTTATCTAACTGCACTATATCAGCAAGCCGTGTTTCAAGGTTGTATTTAATTGCCTGACGATACATAAATTCTCCCAGCTCTGCTCCAGAAATTCCTTCAGGGAAGCCGGGGTAGTTTTCTATTAGTCTCGTGTTTAATATCTGACCTCCAAAAGTTCCTTGTTCAACCAACATACTTTTAAGGCCTGATCTTGTCGAATAGAGACCGGAAGTAAGACCGGCAGGACCGCCTCCAATTATCACTATATCATAACTCATAATTCCTCCATCAGCTTTTTAGCAAAACCTCATTTATCTAATTTAAATGTTTCTTTATTAATTAACCCAGCACCTTTCCAGGAATTAACTGAACTTGCAATAAAAAATTTTGTCTATTTTAAATTTAGTTTAATTGGTACTTTACAATAGATAATAAATATTATAAATTATAAAATTAGAATATTATGATATTGCAAATAACTAATTATGTAAAGCCTAAAAATATTTTAAAGTAATAGAAATTTTTTTTATAAAAAGGACAGGTGGTTAATATATGGAATACTATAATTACAAAGAAATGTCTCAGTTTTTTAAGGCCCTGGCTCACCCGGCAAGGCTTATGATAGTTTGTGAGCTGTTAAACAATAAGCTGCCAAATAAGAAAGAATGTGTGAGCGATATAGAGGGAAACCTGAATTTAAAACAGTCAAATATATCTCAACACCTTAACATATTGAGATTCCTAAACATTGTTGATTTCAAACAGGACTGGAATAGAAATTGTTATTTTTTAAAAAACCCCAAACTAATAAGTTCTTTGCTTGTGTTGGCAGGGAAATTAATGTACCAGACCCGGGAAGATAGGATTGAAAGCTAGATTGACACTTAGCCCTTGAGATATCAGACTCTTAAATTTAGTATTTATCAGAGTCAAGTGGGAGTAAAGAGTACTTTAGAAAGGTAAATAGATATGATAGATGAAATAAAGGATATTTTACATCTGGATAAGATAAAAAAAGAAAATGGTAATTTACTAATCATTATTTTTTATACCAGTTCCTCTGAAAAAAGCAAAAAGGCACTGGATATATTTAAAATGATTAAAGATGAAAATTCTAAAGCTCCTTTATTCTCAATTAACGCATCAGAGGTAAAAGATATACACTCTGACTTTGGAATAAGCACCGTGCCGGCAGTTTTGGTATTAAAGAAAGGTAAAGTGTCTAATATCATCTATGGTATTCATGATAAACAGTATTATGAAATGTTGCTGTATGACACACATGTTTCTTTATCAGTTAAAGCTGATAAAGATATCCGGCATAACGTTATTGTCTATACATCACCTACATGTTCATGGTGCAATGCGGTAAAAAATTATCTGAAGAAGAATCATGTTTATTTTAGAGAGATTGATATATCCCGTGATCAAAGAGCTGCCAGAGATCTAGTACAAAGAACAGGACAGATGGGCGTTCCCCAAACAGATATAGACGGGAGGGTAGTAGTTGGTTTTAACAAATCTAAATTAGATACATTCCTTGGGATAAAAGGCTAATACTAAATTATATAAATATGGAAAGGGTCTGTTTTATGAAAAGTATACAACCAACAAATAATAATGTGCTAATAAAACTGGATGAAGAGACTAAAGAGAAAACAGCAGGGGGGATATATATACCTGATTCTGCTAAAGAAAAACCCAGAGAAGGCGAAGTAGCTGGTATTGCTGTAGGTGCTTCTGAAGAAATAGCAGTTGGCGACAGGGTAATTTTTAAAGAGTTTTCTGGAAGTGAAATTAAATTTGAGAATAAGAAATACTTATTAATTCCAGTTGCAGACATACTTGCTAAATATGTTGAAGTAGATGCTATATAAAGTTATTATTAAAGCGTTTAGTAAGTTATGAGTTAGAATATATTATTTTTTTTAAATTAAGTAGGGTATTTTTCGATTGAAATATGGGGGAATTTTTGATTGAAAAAACAACCATTTATTTCTTTTAAATCCCCCTAAAACAGCAACATCTCCAGCATTTACCCTGTTAAGTTAGCATCTTCTAATATATTAACTGACTATAATATGTTTTAACCTTATATATATAAGTCATATTCTTTATCATCCAAGTAATGGAATGTTTTCTTTTTCTTTACGGACACCTGGGACTTGTATTTAACATATCTAATCTTTTCTAACTTAAAGGGTTTGGGGATTATCCCCAATAATAACCGCGAACGTAGCAATGTGTTACGTTTGCATATCTTGCCCTATTTATATTTAGTGTTCCTTTTATTTACCCAGTTTAAAGTGTTTTAAAATAGAATAAAGTAGAAAAAATCTTTTTACAACTATGAGTCAAAATTGACTATTCTTCCGGCTAATTGTGGCTTGATATGAGTTTAGATCCAGTTG
>CAZQQX010000045.1:0-4277 GCA_964595565.1 uncultured Actinomycetota bacterium | reverse complement strand
TCCATAGTACATCCCAGAGAAGTGATAAAGCCGGTAATTAAAGATTCTGCAGCATCTGTTATATTTATACACAACCATCCAAGCGGTGACCCGGAACCATCAAATGATGATATAGAAATTACAGATAGATTATGTAAATCTTTTAACATACTGGGTATTAATGTCCTTGACCATATAATAGTTGCAGAAAATGGATACTTCAGTTTCAAGCAGAAGCAGATGATATAGGAAAAAATAAAAGAAGCGCGGGGTTAATTGACTTATTCAAGTATTTTTATTAATATATCCAATTGTCTAATGCAGTATTTTCTATTAAAGGGCCCATAGCTCAGTTGGTTAGAGCAGCGCACTCATAATGCGGAGGTCCCAGGTTCAAGTCCTGGTGGGCCCACCAATATAAAATTTCTCCATAAATGTTACTGCCCCTTAACCAGTTGATTTGATAATTCATCCTGAATATAAAATAGAGAAATATTATTTTTTGGCTATTTTACAGGAACAGTCTAATTAGAGGAATTTATCCTTGCAAATCGGGACTTCATTAAATCAAGAAGATATGAAGAAGTGGGGTCCACTTTATTTAACACTGCCAGGTATGTGGTAATCCAGTCTGCAAGTAATACTCCCGAAAATCCTTTGATGGCATCATTTGCACCCTCAAGTGTAATTTCTTCAAAATTAATTTTTTTCTCCAGTAAAATCCCTTTCAATATCCCGACTCTTCTTCTGGTTTCTTCTTTGGAGTCTTTATCGGTAAGGAAAAGTACAAAGAAATTTTTTCTTAGCTCACGTCTCATTCCCCACGCAGCTATTTCGTCGTGGTCAAGCTCGGGGATAGTGTTAAAATGTGCGAAGTTACTGCTGTTGAGGCATATCTGGCTTTTAAGCCTGTAAGCAATTGCCCCGGTCAGCATATTGCTTCCATAAATTATGGGGATGGTTTCAAATAAATTAACTGCCGTTCTTTTTGCTATGTTTCTGGATGTTTTTATATCAGGACCAAGGTCTTCTGACAGGTGGGTTAATAATTTCTCAACTTCGGCCCAGTCGATTCCCAGCATATAATCCTTTTTAGGGCCGCATATTTCTACTGCACCCGCCAATTTAAGTATGTCTGTAATATAAACATAAATACATCCTACTGCCATTCTGGATAAAATATCTGCCGAATATTCAATTAACATTATATTTTTATTTTTATCAGAAAGTGCTTTTTCTTTTAATTTACCCCCGGTTGTGATAGCAACTATGTGTGCGCCTATTTCAAGTGCTTTATCTACTGCTTCAATGACTTCAATGGAATTACCACTGTGAGTTACGGCAATAACCAGTGTATCCTTATTTACCCAGGAAGGGATAGTAGGTCTTGAACACAGAAAAATAGGAATGTTCGCACGGTCTATCTCTATGGAATTTATCAACCTGTATGCCACAGTGGTTGAGCTTCCCATTCCCACGATAAGAACATTTTTAAACTTCCGGTCAAAAGATATATTTTTGTTCTTTAAATTATTTTCTGCGGATTTGAACTGCTTCGGAAAACTATAAAGAACTTCCAGCATTTTACCCGGTATGCTTTCCCTGACTCTCTTTTCGTTATCTAATAGATCCATCTGGCTCCTTTTTAAAAATGACAAAGTGGCTCTAATAATCCAATAATATCTTTTTATTTCACCCTAAATATTATAATATTTAGTTTAATAACACAATTTTATCTGGTTAAAATGATTCTTAAAGAGCTTGAATTATATCTTGATGGGGTTTTTAAAAAAAATCTTGCACTTAGCTGGGATAAAGCTGGCCTGCAGATTGGAAATCCGGGAAATGACATAAAAAAAATCCTGGTAACCTTAAATGTCGTTGATGACGTAGTTAATGAAGCGGCGGGCCTTAAATCTGATTTAATATTATCCCACCATCCATTAATATTTGACCCGCTGGATACCATTTTGAGTTCAAAACCCGGGGAAAAAGAAATTTTAAATCTGGTAAAAAATAATATAGCGGTTTATAGTGCCCATACCAATTATGATTCAATGCCCGGAGGGTTAAATGAACTGCTTGCTTCTTTGATAGGCCTGGTTGAAATGGATATAATTGAAAAAAGCGAAGAGCAGTTTGATGGCGCCGGTATCGGCAGACTTGGAAGGTTAAGGGAGAGTAAGCCTTTTAAAATTTTTGGTGAAGAAATGAAGAAGAAACTGGATATTGAAGGTTTTACATGGATGTGCGGAGATGAAAAAAATGCGGGGGACAGGATTGTCAGGCGTATAGCAGTAATATGCGGCAGTGCCAGTTCGCTTGCCGGCACTCTTGCAGAAATTGATTGCGATACGGTAATAGTTGGTGAAATTGGTTATCACAGCGCATTAAAGATTTCAGAGAGCGGTAAGCTAATTATTTCACTGGGGCATGGAAGCAGTGAGAAGCTGGCCGTGGATGGCATTTATAAAATACTGGAAGATTTTTTTAGAGAAAATAAAATAAATATTGGCATATCTAAGAGCAGAAAGGGATGTAATTCATGGAGGTATCGGATTGAGTGAAAAAAAGTTTAACGTGGTGAATCTTGTCGAATTACAGTTAACAGAGAATGCTATTTCTACCAGGATGTCGGAAATTGAACAGGCCAAAAACAGCGGGGAACTTGTTTCTGCGGAAAAAGAACTTAATATGATCGATGAAAATTTTAAGCGGGCAAACGAGGATTACTCTGCGCTGGAGAATAAGAGAAAAAAGTTAGAAGACATGGTAGAACTTCAGAATGAAAAGATTAAAGCCAACGAAAAGAAACTATTCAGCGGTACAGTTACCAGTTCAAAGGAGCTGGAGAATTACCAGAATGAAATAAAAATTTTAAAGCAAAAAAACTCCGGGATGGAAGACGAGATTCTGGAGATAATGATTGAAATGGATGAAAAAATAGATAAAGTAAAACAATTTAAAGCAGAAAGGGATAGGGCGGAATCAAAGGTTAGCCTTATTAAAAGCGAAATAAATGAAAGAGTTGAAGTGCTAAAAAATATTTTAGAGGGACTAAAAAAAAGAAAGGATAGTGTTACTTTAAGAATACCGCAGGATTATTTAAAAAAGTACGGAGAGCTAAAGAATAAAAAAGGCGGCATAGCCGTAGCGGTAATCAGGGATAATTTTTGCAATGTCTGCAATATGGAGATACCTGTGAGTGCGGCAGAGGAGATAGTGGATATGGATAGTGTTTATAGCTGTCCCTTATGCGGAAGGATGGCAATAACCCACAGAAAAGAAATAGATGATATAGAAAAGGAACTGGAACTTTGATTGAGAAGAAAAATTATCCTTATTTAAAAATCTTTTTTGATGGCGGCTCAAGGGGCAATCCCGGTCCATCTGCGGTTGGTGTGGTGGTATATGATGATAAGGATAATAAACTTGAAGAGCTTGGGGAGTATATAGGAAAATATACCAACAATATAGCTGAATATCTTGCACTAAAAAAATCACTTGAGATTGCATCAAAATACAACTGTAAAAAGATAATGCTTTTTACCGACAGTAAACTTTTAAATAACCAGGTTAAAAAAATATGGAAAATAAAAGATTCTAATATATTAGAAATATATCTTAAAGTATCCCGGGAACTGGCAGGATACGATGTTGTGGACCTGAGGCTGATACCGCGGGAAGAAAACATGGAAGCCGACAGGCTGGTAAATAAGGCACTGGATAGAAAAGATTTTATCTATGATGGAGAATCAGAGATAAACTTCGGAAAACTGAACGATTAAAACCCGTATGGCGAAATTCAGATGCTGGCACTATAGACAGTATTAAATTACCTCAATATTGATTTTTAAGTAAATATATGTAATATATAAGCGGAGTTAGCCGGGTAGTCGCGCAAACTTAATGTTTGTGAGGAAAGTCCGAGCTCCACAGGGCAGGATGCTGGGCAATTCCCAGCGGGGACAGGGTAAAAGCTGGTCTCAGCGCCAGTGCAACAGAAAATATACCGCCGGAATTATTTCCGGTAAGGGTGAAATGGTGGGGTAAGAGCTCACCGGCAGTCTGGTGACAGGCTGGCCTGGTAAACCGCATCCGGAGAAAGGCCAAATAGGGAAGGATAAGGTGGCCCGCCTTCTTCCGGGTTAGGCCGCTTGAGGTAAATAGTAATATTTATCCCAGATGGATGGCTACCGGTATTAATGAGTAACATCATGAATACTACAGAACTCGGCTTACAGGCTAACTCCAACTATTTTTTATCTTATAAGCCAGCTAAATAGGGTATATTTCTT
>CAZQQX010000044.1:0-5022 GCA_964595565.1 uncultured Actinomycetota bacterium | reverse complement strand
CTTTGTTTTATTTTTCAGAAAAAGATATATATGTTATTTATATTGGTAAGAGAGATGAGGTGTATAAAAAATGGCAGTAGTATCAGTAAGATTTAATGATAAGGAAACAAAAATACTTAAAATATTAAAAAAATACTATAATTGCGATTATTCAAACCTGCTCAAGTTATCCCTGTGGGACCTTTATGAAGAAATCAAGGATAAAGAAATAATTGAAGAATTTGAAGAAAAAGAAAAGTCATCACAGGCTAAATTCGTTAAGATAGAAGATATTATATCAGAAAAAAATAAATAGCATTTTTGGTTGCCCGGAGTTGCGAAATTTCGACTTTTTCCTGAAAGAGCTAATGGAAATAAAGAAATTTTCTTGTTAAATCAATTCCGATAATCAATAATAGAAATATGCTTGTCTATAATAAAATAGCTGAAATAGTAGCAGACCAGTTTATAATAATCGCATTATTCGAAGTCATTACAGTTGGTATTATTTTTTTTGTTTCTAAGAAAAGACTAACATTAAAGACATTTTTAATTTCAATTTTTATAGCATTAATACTATCATTAACATCTACAATTATTGCCAGAGGAATTATGGAGGAACACTTTATCACGAAAAGTTCGGTTGGCCTATACAGTATTATTATGTAATCCGTAATATCGAAGTCGGAACAAATGTTGCATTACCCTATTCTTTTAATTTTATTTCTTCCAAGTTTCTCGCTAATTCTTTTTTCTGGTTATATTTACCAATTGTTATCTTCAGTATACATTTAGATAAAAAAAGAAATAGAGCATTTGTTTTTTATATAATAATTATAGTAATTATTTATGCCGGCTTAATTGCTGGGTTTAGCTTATTTAATCTTTTTTATAGATAGTTTTAATGCGGCTGAGCATTGTGGTAAGGATTATGTCGCTCAAATCTTAAATTATTGGGGAGGGAGGATTTGAGCCACTAATTGATAAATCTTAATTATTACATGTATTATTAGTAAATTAGGTTAACACTTTTGGTATCCTTTATTTTTTAAAAACTTAAGTTTTAGATTCTATAGCGAACAGTCTAAGTATTCCACTTACTAATTTACTTATCGGTGGAACAGCTCAATGTATCTATTGGTCCCATTGGACCTTACCCCGGCAAGGTTATACCTTGTACCAGGACTGGAAAGATATTTCTTATACTTGTGCTAACATCTTCCTTAAATGCTGTGAGCGGTACATTCCCTGTCGTTGTCTGTAAGAAATCTTTGGGATTTTAACCTGTATGCCTGATAGAACGGAAATAACTCTTTCCTTGATCATGCCTATTGAAGTATCTGTAATCTTTCTTGTACACAGTTTGGCAAAAGCGAAGCTACAGGTCCAGTAGCACTCTTTCTGCCTTGTCTTTTATCTTATGGAATATCTCTGGTTTTGGCAGCAGAACATAAATTCCATACTTTAAAAACTGTTTGAGTATCCGGCAGTATCTTTGCCTTAATATCCTATATATCCCGCAGGAAGTTGATATATTGTGCTTTTTGACACACTCTAGTAAACTTATTCCGTAATGAATAGTGAATTCACACCGGTCAGGGAAACATTCTTTTGTACTAAGTTCATTGGTCTAAAACTTAATTTTATGTCAAAGTATTTTTATTACTTTTACTTTTTATACAAACATATCTTGTTAAATAGGGTAAATTAATAGAAAGGAAATCATATAATGGATATTAGAACCTTAAATAAAATAGGAGAGGATATTATTAGAATACTAAGAGTAAGAACAATGTCTTTAGGTATTGTTTTATATAAAAATGTCGAAGATATACATAACAGTTTCAAGAGAATTAAAAAGAAGAGGCCTTTTTGTTCTGTCGTAGGACTTGCGCATTACTACGAGATCCCTGTAGCCATAACTGAGGAATATATTAAAGGTATGTGTCTGGGAGCTGATATTTCAGCTGGATTTGGTCAGGTGCCGTCTGACTTTGGAGAGCAAACCGTAGGTACATTTGCTGAAACTGTAGAGGATGCACGTGCGATACTTTCCAATATGATGTCTCTCGGCGGAAAATACAAAGCTTTTGGAATCGCACCGCTAAATATTATAGACGTCATGCCGGATTTAATTCAGATTTGGGGAAACCCATTACAAATGTCTACTCTTGCATATTCTCATACCTGGCACAATGGTGATAAACGCATAAAGCTAAGTACAAATGGACACGGGGGTAGCTGCTATGAAGCGCTGACTGTTCCATTTCTCAAAGATGAAGTGACAATGGCTCTGGCCGATGCGGGAGACAGGAGACACGGTTACGCAAGCGATGATGATATGATTTTAAGTGTGCCTATCAGTAAATTGGAATTACTTTATGATGGCTTGTTAAAAAACCAGGATACACGGCATGGGGTACCTACAGTGTATAATTTTGATGACCTACCCTTCCCAATCCCCCCGGCCGTAATGTCAATAAAATCACCTAAACTAAAGTAGGTTTCTGTAATAGGCACGGGTGCAATAGGTATAAGAGTTGATAATGCACATTCTGTACTTCTTTTACCCTATAAAAAAAGATGCTCGAAAATAATCCGAAACTTAATTTCTTTACTGTAAATAAAATAGATAAATTGAAATTAGGGAAGTTGATCACTTTGCTAAGTGCAAAAAGTGGCTGGGGACATTGAACACATTTAGAACTAAATATTACTATCAGATTATCGAATTATCACCACAGATCGAAGCATTAAATGTTGAATTTAGAACAGCTTGATTTGCTTCATGTAAAGTAATGTACTAATTTGGTAGCCCTAATAAAAGATAATTGGAACTCTTTAGTAAATGACCTTTTCTTAATAAATAATCTTCAATTTAGTTATAAACTCTAGATTTTGTCTTCAAAAACTTTAAGAATTGATGATATTTATAGAAATAATAGTAAAAAATATCTGAAACAAATGAAATCTTCAGTATATATAAGTCCCTACGCTTATTCCAAATAATATTAAATAAAAGTATAAAAGGGTTTATAATAAAGAAAATATTCCAATGATACTCATTAGCCAAAACGAGTAAAAGGATAAATAGATTGAAATTTTAAGTCTATTAGGTGATGAACGTTTAAGTCATTCTTTATTATGGAGAACATCACTGTGACTAGTAGGTTTCTTGTTTAAGAATAAATCATTTAATATTGTGGAACCAGAAGAAAAAAACAATAATGAGGAGGATGAATGAAGATTAGAGAGGTAAGGGGCAATGGGAAACAAGACTTAGGGCAACTCACAAATGAAATTTCGATACTAAGCGATAAGTTCTATAGTGATCTTCAAGACCTTAAAAAAACTGTTGAAGATGAGTTTCTTGGAAGGAGCAAGGAAGAAGCCAATAAAGTAATTAAACTAGCCGAAAATTATACCTGTACAGTTACAAGTATAATAGCAGAGGTAATGGCAATCTTAGAAAAACCAATGAAATGAAAAATACAAATAGCATTTATAGATATAGGGGGTATAATCCCTAAAGGCGTTACGATACACTATGTGCGCCAGTAATCTGTTAGAAATCGCAGTTGAGCATAAAAAAAGGGGGGGGTATTATTTAATACTCTAATAAAATGTATCGCGATAGAAATGGTGGCCCGGGTTGCGAAATTTCGAACCAAATTTTGAGGGAATTAAATAATCTAATAGCCTTATTTATTGATTAGCTTTTATCTTTAACTTAAAACCACTTTTTCCTTTTAAAGTAAATGATCATAGTGACACCTATAATCAGGACCACGATCCAGAATACAACATAGCTCCAGGGCCAGCCAATTTCCGGCATATTAGAAAAATTCATTCCATATATGCCTGCAATAAAGGTAACTGGAATAAAGATGGTAGCAATTATGGTTAAGACTTTCATTACTTCGTTCATCCTATTACTCACACTGGACAAATATATATCCAGAATCCCTGATAGCATATCCCTTAAAGTCTCAGTAGTATCGATTACCTGTATGGTATGGTCATAAATATCCCTTAGATAAACAGAAGTACTCTTTTTAATAAGGGTAAGTTCGCCTCTTTCAAGTTTATTTACTACTTCCCTTAGGGGCCATACTGACTTTTTAAGGTAGAGCATCTCAGTTTTCATATTATGTATGGTATTTAAAGTTTCCTGGGTAGGATTCTTTATAACCTCATCTTCCAATCCTTCTATTTTCTCGCTTACTTTCTCCAGTATATTAAAGTAGTTATCCACTATAGAATCAAGAAGAAGGTATAAAAGGTAGTCAGATCCTGCTTTTCTAACCCTACCCTTGTCATTTTTTATCCTTTCCCTTATTGGATCAAATATATCTCCTTCAGATTCCTGAAAAGATATTACATAGTTTTTACCTAATATTAAAGACACCTGCTCAGAGGATATTCCCCCCTCCTTCTCATTATAGGAAAGCATTTTTAGGACGATATAAATATAGTTTTCATAGTCTTCAAGTTTTGGCCTATGGTCTGTATTAAGAATATCTTCCAGGGTCAAGGGGTGGATATTAAAACATTCTCCAAGATCTTTTAATATCTCAATGTTTTCTATCCCATCTACATTTATCCAGGTTATAGTAGGCTTATCTTTATATGTTATGCATTCTTTTGGGGCATCTATCTCTAACTCTTGGAAAATTTTTTCATCATAATCTATGATAGTGATCTTTGTTTTTGTTTCTTTCTTTTTTCCTATATGGACCAAAGAGCCTGGAGGAAGACCTGTCTTTTTTGACCTTTTTTTAACAAACCTAATCATATAGACTCCTCTTATTATTATTGCTTTTTGACTACTTACATAAGGTCTGCCATATTCTATATCTTACTTTATAATTCGTAGCTTTAGCGCGGCATTATTTATGCTTGTATATGCCTCTATATTATATAATAGTATCTATATAAATTTAAATTTCATATAAAAGTACGTTAATGAATGGAATTATAGAGAAGGAAAAACATAATCCAAAAAATTGTTAATGGCTGCCCCGGGTTGCGAAATTTCGAACC
>CAZQQX010000043.1:0-7855 GCA_964595565.1 uncultured Actinomycetota bacterium | reverse complement strand
AAATTAGAGGATGGTAACACTTATCCCAAAGTCCTTCAAACACATCCTGAATGGAAAAGCTATGGGATTATATCAGGATTGTACTCGGATGTAATTACTATACCAGAAGGAGCAAGATTTAAAGCAGAGATTGGTTTTATAGAAGGGGCAACTGGAACCGATGGCGTAGATTTTAGTATACACATCTATACAGGTGGGCTTATTGTTTCAATTGGGACACCTGTGCCATCTCATACTTATGATGGAGTTTTAGATAACTTAGATATCGACCTCGGTGTATATGAAGGAGAATCCGGAAATGTTGTTCTAAAAATTAAAGCCTGTTCTTCTTCTGCACAGGACTGGGCAGTCCTGATAAACCCGAGGATAGAAAATTAGGAAATTTAATCCCGGACCTGTAATATATTGTAAAAAGAAAAATAAATACTATAAAACTACTTACCCATTGATTTCAGGTCTTCCATTATTGTCTGGAGATCCTGTTCATGCTCCAGTTCGTCTTCCAGTATGTCCAGAATCATTTTATAAGTAACCTCATCTTTATCTTTTAAAACCTCCAGCATTTTATTATAAACATCAATCGCACACTGCTCACCTTTTACATTCTGCTGTACAATAGCCTTTACCGATGGGTCCTCCGGAGCATCATAACCGCAATTAGACATTTTAGCAAGGTCATCCGGGTTTAAAATTGGAGTGCCGCCGAGGGTGATTATCCTTTCGGCAATCATTTCTGCATGCCCCAGTTCTTCAGTAGCGTGTTCAATGAGCTCACTTTCTGCAATACCCCTCAGTGAGCCGGTTACCACTTTTGCACCAACCCAGTATTGATAATATGCAAGCCACTCATCTGCATACGCCTTATTAAGCATTTCAATAACTTTTTCTACATCCATTTTAACTATATCCTTTGCTCTTGTTCCCATCTTATTTCCCTCCTGTTAAGTTTAATTTAATTTTAAATATAGAAAATAAACAGTTTAAAAGGCCTCTTTAATAAAAATAATATACTCCCAATATATTGTCAATAAGCAAAAATACCAGATATAACCGGTATGGCTAAATGGTGAAGGAACTTAAAAAATAGTTATTAAACCAATAAATTTTTTAAGGTTTTAATTTCAGGTAATTTTTATTTTACTTAAAGCAGACTATTTCAAAAAAAGAGAAACTACTCTAAAGGCCACACCGGCAAATAACAGGCCGTAAGCTGCCGAGACCAGGGTCAGGATAATAGCTTTTTTTGCTCCAAATTCCTTCCAGAGCATACCCGTGGCAATCATACATGGTATTCCAAGGGTAGTTGCCATACCAAATGTATAAATCTGAAGAGGTGTTAAAACTTCAGCTATTCTGCTCCCGAGGACAGAGAAAAGCATCGCCGAAGAAAGGTCCTTCTGCAGATAGCTAAAAAGCCATGGAACAACAGTTACATCAGGTAATCCCAGCCACCATGTAATAGGAGAGAAAGGTTTTACCATCATTTTAGTAACACCCAGAGCGTCCAATCCCGAATAAACCATACCTCCTATAATAAGGAAAGGTATGACTATATAAATAAAGGACTTCATTCTGATCCAGCTTTTGGTAAGGATATTTTTTATCGAAGGTGCCCGGTAAGTCGGCAGCTCGGGCAATTCATGAAAAATAGGCTTCTTTTCAATTCGCATTACTTTTTTCATAATAAAACCAAAGATTAAAAAAGCCACCACAAGAGAGGCCAGAACATAAACTGCCAGAAGTTTACCTCCAAAATGACCGACTATTCCCATTATTATAGCAAGCCTTGAAGAACACGGAACCGCAGTAAAAAGGGACGCTGTGTAAAATCTTTCTTTTTCTGAAGATAATATTCTTGTAGCGCTGGTAGCGGGTACAGTGCAGCCCAGACCCAGAGCCAGCGGGATAATTGCTTTACCGGGTAGACTTAATTTCCTCAAAAACCTCTCGGCGTTTATAACAAATCTGGAAAGAAGTCCGCTATCTTCAATCAGGGTAAAAATTATATAAAATAAAAAAACATATGGAAGGGCAATAGAAACACCGGCCATCACTCCCGTTAATCCTGCTTCTAAAGCCATGGCAGGAAAGCTGCTTCCCATGTCAAGCGCAGGTAAAATTGTTTCTTCAGCCAGACCCATAAGAGTTTCTTCTATCCATCCTCCAAGATAAAGCAATATGCCAAATATTATCGCAAAGGTAACAACAGTTAAAACCGGGCCCCACACCCGGTGCAGAAGAACCCGGTCAATTTTATCTTCCATACTCCCTGTTTTTCCCTCTACTTTGAACAATCGGGTAATTTTTTCTGCAATAAACGCAGCCGTTCCATACCTGGTTATGGATATATCACATGCAACTCTGGGATGTTCTCTCAGGTGTTCTTTAGCCTTCTCAATTACATTTTTATCCTTCAAATACCCGTAATAATCTTTGTCTTCTTCCAGAGTCCTTAATGAAACAAATCTTTTGGGCAGCCTGCCATTTACCTGACCGGATATTTCCTCTATCGCCCTTTCGATATCATCATCATATTTAACATTAAAGGTCGTCCTTTTAGTTTCTTCTAACTCTAAAAATGCATCTATAAGTTCTCTTAGTCCTGTTTTTTTTAATGGATTGATGGGAATTACGGGAACACTCAGTAATTTAGACAATTTTCTGTAATCAATTATAATCCCCCTTTTTTCCGCACTCTCAATAAAATTAAGAGCCACAATAACGGGAATCCTGGCTTCCAGCACCTGAAAGACCAGGTAAAGACTTCTTTCGAGAGATACCGCATCGGCAAGTATTACCGCTCCGTCTATATCTTCCTCGAACAGAGCTCTCTCCGTAACTTTTTCTTCTTCACTTCTATCAGAAATAGAATATATCCCCGGGGTATCCTCAAACTCTATTTTCGTTTCTCCAAATGTTTTTTTAGCCCTGACAACTTCTACGGTGGTTCCGGGATAATTAGACACTATGACCTTTGAACCCACTAAAGCATTGAGCAGACTCGACTTGCCTACATTTGGTTGACCAATTAAGAGTATTTTAAGATTTTTCATATTCTACTACCATAACCCCTTTCGCTATATCTTTTCCTATAGCAATTTTTTTATTACTTACATAAACAACAAAACCATCCGGGGTCCTGTGCATAATTCTGATTTTTTCTCCCGGGAATATCCCCATGCTTACCATTCTCTCGAACAACCCGCCAACATAAAACTCAATATCGGTAATCAAACCTTCTCTGTCCAGGCCAAGTTCTTCAAGGGGAACACTTGTCCCGTTAAACGTTGATAGCTTTTTTATGTTATTGAGAGCTCCTTCGGAAATATAATGCTCCAGAAAGTCAATTTCTTTATAGGGATTTTTATTATCTCTTCTTTCTTTAAAATAATCTTCAAGGATAGAATATTTCTTAATTATATAACCTGCTTTTCTTTTACCTTTTTCGGTCAATACAATAGAACCTTTCTGAAACTGAATTAAACCATCTTTCTCAAGCTGCTTTCTTGCTCTAGAAATAAAAGACTCAGAAGCTTTAATTTTTGACCCCAGCAATTTTAATGAAACATTTGTATCCTTATTTTCACCGCATATTCGTAAAATATCGTCTCTAACCATCTGGAGAATAGACTCTTCGGACTTCTTGAAACGCTCCTCTTCCTTTTTCCCGATATCAATATTGTAAAAGAGCCTTCCTATCCAGCCGGTTAAAAAATCCTTCATGGGTTCGCCCAGTTCATCCCTGACCTTTTTTAAAAGCTCCCTGCCTTCTTCGGTTGTCTTGTAATATTTATGGACCTTTCCATGTTCATTAACCTTCTCCATGACGAGATAGCCTCTTTCGGTCAAATCGTGAAGTTTTGGATAAAGCCTGCCAGCACTTACTTCATGGCCATGGTCATGCTCGAGTTCCGAGAGGTCAATTCCACTAACGGGCTGCTCGTCAGCTTTCCAGAGAATATAAAGACAGAACAAACCTCTTTCTAATTCCCGGGTAAAATTTTTTAAATCTATATTTTTTTTCATATCAGTTTATTGCTATTATCAATTATTGATATCAATAATTGATAATATAATATAAAATTATTTAAAGTCAAGTCTTTTTTAGATTTTTTAGATTTTAAGAGCCCTGCCTGTCAGTATATTGATTGACCGTGGAAAAAGCCTGCCGGGTGCTATTACTGCAGTAAAGAATAACGAAATTATTATTATAGCTTCAGAATGTAGTATACTAACTTATAAGAGCCGGGCAGAGCAAGAAGGAAAGCTGAATTTAAGATTTACCAAACCTTTTAATTGTTTCAAGGTCTATTTCCTTATAGCTACCGATTACCGCATCGGCAATTCCCAGGTCTTTTGCAGCATAGGTATTTGTTATTGCTATGCAATTCATGCCTGCACTTTTTGCAGCTGTTACACCTGCTATAGAATCTTCAAAAACAACACATTCAGAGGGTCTGACGTTAAAAATATTTGCACCCAGTAAGTAAATTTCAGGGTCAGGCTTTACTTTTTTTATATCATTCCTGGAAAGCCTGAGGTCAAAGTAGGGGGCAAGGTTTAATCTGTCAAATATTATTTCAACCTCCCTAATTCTGCTGTTTGTGGCAAGCCCTATTTTAAATTCCCCTTTTATCTTTCCAAGAAGATCGAGCACATGAGGTACCGGGGTTACTTCTTTTCTTAAAGTCCTGACATATCGTTCCTTTAATGTGTTTTTTATGCTTTGTTTGTACTCAATACCCCTGCTTTCCAGTATTATTTTTATTGATTCTTTCCATATCAGCCCATAAAATAATTTTTCTTCTGAGGTTGCTAAGATAATATTCCTTTTTGCCATAAAATCCCCTGTAACTTTCCAGAGTATCTTTTCACTATCTGCAATTGTCCCATCCATATCAAAAAAAACAGCCTTAATCATTGGCGACCTTTCTAAATCCATAAATAAACTAAATCAAATTATACTGAAAATGTGAGATTTTAAAATAATATTCTGTATTGCTAGCAGGTTACGTTAACACTTTTGAATAAATTCTGGTGATATAATCCTGAGAAGAAATGAAGACACAATTAAAAAGAGTTTGCTGGAAGAGAGAGAAATTATGCTCTGGTAAGATTTCTTAAACACCCCGGGACATAATATACTATTTATACTTTTTCTCGCTTTTCAGTATAGATTCTATAATATTTGCCCGGGTTATTATTCCTACCAGTTTATTTTCTTTATCCAGAACCGGTACCCTGTTAATTTTATTATTAAGCATAATATTTACAACTTTAGATAATGGTTCATCTTCTCTAACAGTCCTTACAGTTCTGGTCATTACCTCTTCAACTTTTGTTTTTAAGTACTCTTCTGTACTTTTCGCATAAGTGTCATACTTATTCATAAAACTGAAACTAAAAGAAATAGGCAGGGGCAGACTTGATTCCTTTAATATGATATCCCCTTCTGTAATGATACCGACAATAGCATTTTTCTCATCAACAACAGGTACTCCTGAAATCTTTTTCTTTATAAGAAGCTTTGCCAGGTCGCCAACTGTAGAATCCCTGTTTATGGTGATTACCTTTTTGGTCATAATATCTTTTGCAAAAAGCTCTTTCATTTATCCTTAATTCACCTATTCATCATATAATTATTTAATCTTTTTTATAAGCCTCACCGGACTTAACCAGAGCAAACTTAATTAATGGCGGAGAAACCATCTCGTTTATTATAACAGATGCTATTATACCATTTATGAATACATTGGCGATATTAGCATCAATTAGAGGAACATGCTCCTTTATCAGCAGGGCTAAACCCATGGTTACACCTGCTTTGGGAAAAAGACCGAAGGTCAAATATTTCTTAAAGCTTTCCGGTGATTTAGAAACTGACACTCCAATATTAACCCCTATAAATTTTCCTATAAATCTACTAATAACTAAAATTACAGCTATGATTCCAGAAGTTTTCAATATGGTATAATCAAAATGTGCACCGGCTAAAGTAAAAAACATGGCGAAAATTACCCCTTCAATGCTGTGCACTGCCTCAAACATTTTTTCACTATCAACCATTCTGTTTACCACAATAAAGCCCATAACCATATTTGCCAGGATATTCGACAGCCCCAGAGCACTGGACAGACCGGTGCATAAAAAAACTGTACCCAGGACTATAACCATCATCTGTGGCACCTTTCTTATAAATTTGCCTACAAAAGTCAGCCCAAATCCTAAAATGGTACCCAGAGCTATTGCTCCAAATATATCAATAATAGGAGCCAGTAACATTTTATAAAGAGAGATATTTCTTAATCCGATTATTAAAGAATCAGCAATATTCGCACCAATGGAATAAGCTATAACTGCTATAGCATCATCCAGCACAATTATTGCTAAAAGAGTGGTCGTAAACGGACCGGTTGCCCTATATTCATGAATAACTGCTATAGTTGCAGCAGGGGCAGTGGCACAGGATATGGCTCCAATAATTATAGCAATAGGCAAACATGAAATAAAAGAAGGAGTACCGCCCACATCAACTCTTATTAAAAACGGACCGAGAAAAGCTATTATTGCAGTGACAAATATCCACGCTCCTATTGCCTGGAAAAATGTAATTATGGGAATACTCTTACCAAACTGCTTTAGCCTTTTAAGATATAATCCCCCTCCTACCAGGTATCCAATTATCCCCAGGCTAATCTCTGTAATTATGTTTAATTCCCCTTCAATTAATTCTCCGGGGATAATATCTAACAGACTTAAAATTATGCCTACTATAATAAATCCGCTTATAGTCGGGAAGTTAACCTTTCGAGCTGCCAGCCCGCCAAAGAAACCAATTACCAGAAATATTCCAATAGCAAGAACAACATTAAACTCAAAATTAAAGCCCATAGTATTTTATAATAAATATGTAAATAGTCCTTTTCATAACTTAGTATTATACCATAACATTTAACCCAATCTTAAAATTTCCTGCTTTTTTCAGGAATAAACCCACCGGCCTTGCTCAGGTATTCTTCCTCATGACCTTAGCATCTCCATGGTTTCTTAACCCTTTTGCAGAACTATAAGAATTCCGGTTACAATCTTCAGTCCCTGAATAATCATAGTATAGCCAGATAAAGCTCTATATAACATGCTATCTGAGTTAGATTATTATTCTTCTCCTGCTTATAGGTCTGACACTACCTATTTTGTAGCACGGGAGGTTATCGGAGTTAATGATTACAAAAAATTCAGAAAATCACTGGATGAGACCGCAAATATTTTATATTTAAGTGATAATGCCAGTGAAATTGTTCTTGACAGGGTACTGGTAGAAGAGCTTATCGGACTAAAAAAGAAAGTGGTTCTATCCGTTAAATCAGAGCCCGTAACCAGTAATTCTACCATAGTAGTTACAAAGGAGGCCGGCCCTGTCAATATAGTCAGAGCCATTGAAACAGGAAATGATAGAATCAGGTAAAACTTTAAAAGCCCGGATGATTTTGAAGAAAAACCATTATTTTATTTTTGTATTTTAATACAGACTTTAAAAAAATTAATATGATACAAATGCTACATATTGATAAATCTTTATTTCTATTAGATAATTGTTGATAAGTTGTAATTATTTCTGATAGTTATATAAAAGTACGATACATTATCCAGACCTGGTAGTTTTAGGTTTTAATATATTTAAAACTTTCTTCAAGGAAGTATAAAATGGATAAGAAAAAGCTCTATACTGTAATTACCATACTGTCTGCCCTTATAGTAATTTTAGCAGTTGCAGCTTTCTTTCTTTTTGCCATGCCTTTAATAACAAACTTTTTTGAAAAGAAAGCTGCAGAAGAAAAAGAATCCGAAGAAGTAG
>CAZQQX010000042.1:0-8529 GCA_964595565.1 uncultured Actinomycetota bacterium | reverse complement strand
GAGGAGTGTTTATGAAAGACGAATTTAAGGAGAAGTTGAATAAATATAGAGAGGAAATTAATCAGATAGACAAAAAGATCGTGGATTTTTTAAATAGAAGAGCAGTTGTAGTGATGAAAATAAAAAAATTAAAGGAAGATAAAAACGTCCCCCTCTATGATGCTAAAAGGGAGGAAGAGCTGTTTGATAATATTGTTAAGTATAATAAGGGGCCTCTTTATAATGACAATATTATTCAAATTTTCGAGAGCATATTAAGGAATGTCCAGATACTGGAAAAAGATGAGAATCTTTAACAATATTTAAGTTTTATTTATTTATAATTTATAATATGGCAGGGTGGTTGTCTGTAAGGTGGTCAATTTTAGGTTGATAAATTTTTATTTTAAAATATATTGTAAATAAAATAAGTAGAAAGAAATATATTCAGATGGGAAGTAATAAAGAAAAATCAAAAAAAACTGAAAATGAGGAAAACGACAGACTGGTAAAGGAAGAATATTTTACCGTGATTGCGGGTCCCTGTGCCATAGAAAGCTGGGAGCAGCTGGAGGCCAGTGCGAAAGTTATAAAAGACCTGGGTCTTTTATATATAAGAGGAGGGGCCTATAAACCGAGAACTTCTCCGTATAGCTTTCAGGGTTTAAAGGAAGAAGGCTTAAGGTATTTAAGAGATATTAATACGAAGTATGGACTTAAGACAGTGACCGAAGTTACTGATACCAAGAATGTTGATATAGTGGCGGATAGCGCGGATGTACTTCAAATTGGCACCAGGAATATGTCAAATTTTGCTCTGCTTGAAAAGATCGGTGAAGTAGCGGCTAAGAAAAATAGAAAGGTCATCCTGAAAAGAGGATGGGCATCCACAATAAAAGAATGGCTGCTTGCTGTTGAATATTTAACTTATAAAGCAGATGTTGAGGTGGTGCTGTGCGAAAGAGGAATAAGGACATTTGAAACCAGCACAAGATTTACACTGGATTTATCGGCAGTACCTGTTATTAAGAAATTAAGCAAACTTCCAATACTTATAGACCCTTCTCATGCTGTAGGGCAGAGCGACCTGGTCATTCCTATGAGCAGGGCCGCAATGGCCGTGGGTGCGGATGGTCTTCTGGTAGAATCACATATCAACCCGGGCAAAGCTTTGAGTGACGGGCAACAGCAATTGACTACAAAAGAATTGGTAGAGCTGATAAGACAGTTAAGAAACATGTCTGCTGTTATTGGAAAGAAAATAAGATAGTTGATGAAATTTGGAACTGGAAAAATATTTAAATCCCCAGCAAATTAAGGCTGTAAAAAGTACCGAAAAACCACTTTTAGTTATTGCAGGAGCGGGCAGTGGGAAAACAAGGGTACTTACATACAGGATTGCGCACCTTATTAAGAATAAAGGAGTAGACCCCTTTCATATTCTGGCCATAACCTTTACCAACAAGGCAGCAAAGGAAATGAAAAGAAGAGTAATAGAACTGGTGGGCAGGATAGGTGAATATATGTGGGTCAGCACTTTCCATTCATTCTGCGCAAGGCTTCTCAGGTACGAAATCAGCCGCCTGGGCATGTCCAGGAATTACGTAATTTACGATGCCGACGATTCTGTGAGTCTGGTTTCCAGTATTGAGAAAGAGCTGGACCTGGATGTCAGGAGATTTCCCCCCAGAGCGGTGCTTTCAGCTATAAGTGATGCAAAGAACAAATTAATTGACCATGAAACTTTTTCCAGAGAAGCGACTGACTACTTTGAAAAATTAGTATCCAGGGTCTACTCGGGATATCAGGAAAAGTTAGTCAAAGCCAATGCACTTGATTTTGATGACCTGCTGATGTACACAGTTGATATCTTAAATCTTTATCCGGAGGTGAAGAAAAAGTACCAGGAGAAATTTAAATATATTCTGGTTGATGAATTCCAGGATACAAATATTGCCCAGAATGAAATTGTCCTGCTTTTATCAGAAGAGCACAGGAGGTTATGTGTGGTTGGAGATGATGACCAGAGTATATATAGCTGGAGGGGAGCCGAAATAAGAAATATAACTGAATTTGACAGGAAATTTAAGAATACTGTTGTTATAAGATTGGAGCAGAATTATCGCTCAACTCAAAATATTTTAAATGCTGCAAACTATATAATAAAAAATAATGAGAACAGGAAAAATAAGAAATTATGGACCGAGAACCCGGAGGGGGAGAAAGTATCAAAGTATATAGCTCTGGATGAAAAAAATGAAGTTGATTTTATAGTAAGAAAAATAAAAGAGTTTATGGGGCAGGATAAAAAGAAATATAGGGATTTTGCCATTTTTTACCGGACAAATGCGCAGTCAAGAGCTGTAGAGGAATGCCTGGTAAGACAGAATATACCCTATAAAATTTATGGAGGCCTGAGGTTTTATGACCGGAAGGAAATAAAGGATATGCTTGCCTATATGAAGCTGATTGTCAATCCTAAAGATGTGATAAGCCTGACCAGGATTGTAAATGTCCCGAGCCGCAGAATTGGCAGGACCACAATTTCAGTTATAGAGAAGTATTCCAGAAAAAATAATATGACCTTCTGTGAAGCTTTTTACAGGGCTGATGAAATTAATTTACTGAGCAGAACTACAAAAGAAAGAATAAATAGTTTTCTCTCTCTTATGTCGGAACTGAGAGATTATTCCATAAAGAACGGGGCAAGTGAGGTGCTGAAACAAATATGGGAGAAGACGGGTTATTTAAAGGAGCTTGAACGTGAAAATACGATAGACGCTTTAAACAGGATAGATAACCTGAGGGAACTTCTGACTGTCACTAAAGAATATGAAGAAAGACTTGAATTTAATAACGTGGGAGCGGATGTCCCGGAGCCTGTTTTAACCGGCAGCGGGCAGGCAGAAAGTGAAACCGTCGTAGAAGAAAAATCTTCTGTAGCAGAAGGTTTATATAATCTGGACAGATTCCTTGAGGAAGTTTCCCTTCTGACCGATATTGATAATTATGATGAAAGCGCAGACAGTCTGGTTCTTATGACCCTTCACAATGCCAAGGGGCTGGAATTTCCTGTTGTATTTATAATAGGGATGGAAGAGGGAATTTTTCCGCATTCAAGGAGTATGAATAGCATGGAGGAGCTGGAGGAAGAAAGGAGGCTCTGCTATGTGGGCATTACCCGGGCCAAAGAGAAAGTTTTCCTGTCGTCTTCACGCTCGCACAGTATTTATGGCGATACAAGTTTTAGAACTGTTTCCAGATTTATAAATGAAATTACCCCCGAGCTGGTTATAGATGAAAATAAAATAGAGAAAGAAAGAAAAGAGGGAAGTCCCGGAGAGGTTAAAGAGGGGTACGGTAAAAAATATAGCTATAAGGAAGGGGATATTGTAGAGCATAAATACTGGGGCCATGGAAAAATAGTGAAGGTCAAAAAGCTTTCAGATGACTGTGAACTTGATGTTATGTTTGACCGGGCCGGATTAAGGCACCTTCTTTTAAGTTTTGCTCCCATAAAAAAGATAGAGCAGTAGAATATTTTTTTCTGATGTTTTAAGTTTTTAAAAACTTTATTCTGTTTTTATTCAGGGCGGCACTATTTTAGATTTTCAGGGTTCAAACATTCAAGCCCGGGTATAACAAATCTACCGTCTTTTCTTATAAGTTTATCATCAAAATAAATTTCGCCCCCGCTGTATTCCGGTGTCTGTATACATACCAGGTCCCAGTGCACAGCAGAGTCATTTCCATTAGAGGCTTCTTTATAACATTTTCCCGGTGTAAAGTGAAAACTTCCCATTATCTTCTCATCAAAAAGTATGTCCTTCATGGGTTTTTTAATATAGGGGTTTACTCCCAGAGCAAATTCTCCGACATACCTCGCTCCCTCATCTGTATCAAGAACTTTATTAATTCTTGCAGTGTCATTGGCCGAAGCTCTGACAATTTTACCATTTTTGAAGGTCAGGCTGACATTTTCATAGGTAACACCCTGGTAAATAGAAGGAGTATTATAGGTTACCCTGCCATTGACAGATGTTTTTACCGGTGCGGTAAAAACTTCTCCATCCGGTATATTATATTCTCCGGCGCACTTTATAGCAGGTATATCCTTTATTGAGAATGAGAGGTCAGTTTCTTTACCTGTTATGTGAACTTTATCGGTTTTATTCATGAGTTCTACAAGATTGTCCATTGCTTTTGACATTCTGGAATAATCAAGGTTGCAGACCTTAAAATAAAAGTCTTCAAATGCTTCCACACTGGTATTTGCCAGCTGGGCCATTGAAGGATTGGGATATCTTAATACCACCCATTTTGTATTGCCCACTCTTTCTGCGCTGACAACTTCCGCATAGTATTTCATATAATCATTCATTTTTTCGGATGTGATGTCGCTCAGTTCACTGATATTGTCGCTTGCTCTTATGCCAATAAAAGCGTCAATTTCTTTCATTCTTGCCAGTTCATGAACTGCCATGAATTTCAATTGCTGAATGGTGCAACCTTTTAGAAGTTCTCTGGTAACAGCGGATTCTTTTAAGTCAATAAAAGGTACGCCGCCTTTCTTATAGGTTTCTTTCACCAGGGCTTTTACCAGAGGGATTCCCGAAATGCCCACACACTCTACGAGAATTTTTTCATCTTTTTTAACCCTGCATGAGTAATTTACAAGGTTTTCTGCCAGTTTTTTTATTCTTGGGTCCATTGTGTATGTCTCCTTTTTTTTCAGATATTACCGCATTTTTATATAGATTTTTTAATCTTTTAATATTTTTTACATTTAACAAAAAATATATTAAAAAATATGATAAAACATAACAATTATAACGTAAAAACACTTTTAAGCTAATTGTTATTTTGCTAAAAATAAGATTTGACAGCCAAAAAATTATTTTTTATGTAGTATAGATTTGAATGGAGGCCAGTAAAACTTACAAAATGTAGTTTATAACGGGAGGGGATTTATTTATACTGTAATTGGCCTGTTGTTAAGAGAAGCTATATTATGTATACGGAGCCATATATATAATAACAAATATCAAGTTTATTTGCCGTATAGAGAGTAATTTGTAATGCCTTTAAAAAAACAGCAATGTTATTTGAGGAAGATGTGTACGGAAAGTTAAGGGAAAAAGAAGGAAGAAAAAATGTGTCTGTTGGAAGGCTTTTTTAATATAATAAGAAGTGTTAGAAAAATACTGGAAAAATAGCTTTAAGAATATATTACCGGGGAACGCAATTCATATCGCAAGCATGGATTACTGTGGGGCTAGCTTTATCGCCACGCATTATAAGTACTTTGAAGCATTCGAGCAGGTAAAATATTTCTCGTTATAGTTTAAATACAGGCCCTATATACAATGTGCAAGATATGCCAGGAATAAATATTTGGTTAGAGATTTTTAATTTTTTTACATAAAATAAAAAGGGGGTTACCAGGAATGAAACAAAAAACCAGGATGAGATTGTTATTCTTTATTGTTAGTATTTTATCAATCCTGGCTTTTCCCTATAACCCACTTGTTATTTTTAGAGTTGTTGAGCCTAATGATATCAGGGCATTGTCATATATAGGGTGGGTATTCTGGGTCTCAGGCATAATTTTACTTTTTTTATCTTTCTATCATATATACATCCGCAGAGTAAAAGCACTGATCAATGTTGGAATTTACTCTGTTGTCCGGCATCCCATGTACCTTGGCTGGATTTTAGGATTATTTATTGCAACAATTTTTCTTTATCAGCACTGGTTATTTGTAGCTATTGGAATTCCTGGAATAGTCGGTCTATACCTGATTTCGAAAGAAGAAGAGCAGCTAAACATTGATTTGTTTGGCAATGAGTACAGGCAGTACATGCAAAAGGTTCCGGGTATGAATCTTTTAGCCGGAATTATCAGGCATTTTCGGAATAGAAAAGAAGTATTGTAATGAGAACAGAGATTTATTACTTTTCAGGGACGGGCAATTCACTGTTTGTGGCAAAAAAATTACAGGAGCTCATGCCTGGTGCGGAGTTAGTGCCAATTGTCAGGCGTATAAAAGAGAATAATTATAGCATAAAAGGGGAAAACGCCGGTTTTATCTTTCCCTGTCATGACCTGACTATTCCTATTCCTGTAAGGGATTTTTTAAAGAGGATAAATACCGAATCCTCCGATTACTTTTTTGCCGTAGCCACCCGTGGAGGGACGGTTTTTAAAGGGTTTAAAGTAATTGACAGGTACCTCAGGAAACATGGGAAGTATTTAAATTCAGCTTTTACCGTTGATATGGCAACCAGTGATCCTAAACTGGATTACTATACTGTTCCAACAAAAGAAGAGCTGGACGCGCTGGAAAAAAATGCTTTTCGGAAAATAAACGATATACATAAAATAATTATAAGCAGAAGTGATTACCGCGGGGATGATAACAGCGGTGTTACTTTCTCAGGTAACAGGATTCTAAATAATATACTGGAATGGCTCGTCCCATTTGCAACGCACTTTATATCACCGAAAATCAGGAAGTATTTTTACGCTGATTCAAAATGCACCGGCTGCGGTATATGTGAGAAGGTATGTCTTTCAGGAAAAGTTAAAATGATCAGTGGAAGGCCTGTCTGGCAGCGTGATATAAAATGCTATTTATGCTACTCATGCCTGAATTACTGCCCCGCTGAAGCGGTCCAGATTTATTCAAAAATCTGGATGAAATCTTATACGGCAGAAAAGGGCCGTTATCCCCACCCATATGCCACAGCCGGTGATATTTCAAAACAGAAGAGTCTATAAATATCATTTTAGTTTAGTTATTATATATAATTATGAAGACACTTGTTATATACAAATCATTATCTGGCTTTACAAAAAAATATGCCGGGTGGATTGCCGAAGAACTAAGGGCGGAATTATTAGATATTAAATTCTTAAAAAAGGATACATTAACCAGATATGGCACAATAATTTTTGGCGGAAGTCTGCATGTCACTGGAATATCCGGCGTAGATATCATTAAAAAAAAAATGGGTAAATTAAAGGATAAAAACATTATTATTTTTGCGGTGGGAGCTTCGCCGGCAAACGATGCAATTGTAAAAGAGCTGATTGAAAAAAACTTTTCTGCTGAAGAGCAAAATAAAATCAAGCTGTATTATTTGCGCGGAGGATTTAATTTTGACAAACTGGATATATTGAACAAAATAATTATGACTCTTCTTAAGTGGAAATTATACTTTAAAAAAAATAAATCGCCGGATGAAGCGGGCATGCTGGCTGCATTTTCAAAACCGGTGGATTTTACGAGAAAAGAAAACATTAATATCTGGTAAATTATGTTCGTTCACATGGAGCAAATTATAAGTAATATATATGATCCATTCTAGGATTTTATTGGTAAATACTATTACAGGGGTAGTAGAAATGTGCACACACGAATTTGATGGCAGGAAATACAGGAAAGCTTCAAAACACCAGAAAGAGTGGGGATTAAAAATAATAATCTCTGAATTCAAATTTAGGGGGAGGGACGAGTCTATTCTTGACCTGGGCTGTGGCAACGGTGTCCTGACCGGACAGTTATCCGTGCTAGTGCCCGGTGGGAGAATTGTCGGTATTGATGCTTCAGAGGGGATGATTAAAACTGCAAAGGAACTTGAGACAGGTAGACTATCTTTTATAAATATGGATATTGACAGTATCAGTTTTATTAATTAGTTTGACCTGATATTTTCCAATGCAACATTGCACTGGGTTAAGGACCATAAAAAATTACTTGCCAATTGCCACAGGGCACTTAAAGAAAATGGCATTATTCGTTTTAATTTCGCAGTGGATGGAAATTGCTCTAATTTTTATGAAGTAATAAAAGAAGTGATGCGCAATAAAAATTATAAGAAATATTTTTTGTCATTTGAATGGCCATGGTTTATGCCTGCAGTAGAAGAATATAAGTCTCTTGTAACAGGTACCGATTTTAAAGATGTGGAGGTATGGCATGAGAATGCCGACAGGTATTTTGCAACGAAAGATGAAATGATAAAATGGATAGGCAGCGGCCGGCAGTGTAGGGGATATGCAGAGCATGGAATTATAAATTCGGACCAGGATAAGTACAGCGTAATATGCTTCTTACGGGCATATCGCAGTCGCCTGGCTCACTAAAAATCCAAAAGTAATCGCACTATGTGGTGCAAGGGATAAAGAACAGGCCGAAGAAAATGCGCTTGCAGGTGATATAGAGCTGGATGGAAATGATATTGAAAAGGTGGAGGCATTTGCAAAGGAATACAGCAAAAGCGTAGCCACTCCAGACTCACTTTTTTAAGATAGGTTCATAGTGTTACACAATGAGCACTTCTAATTAAAACATGTCACTGTTTGTATCAGGATAGAGGTTTAATCACGTTAAAAAATGGTCATATCCGTGTTTTTCAATAAGCTCCTCTTTACCGTTTTTTATAATTCTGATACCCCTTTTATGTGTAATTTCTCCCACTTTAAATCCTTTTACCATGCCAGAATTTTTTTTTGAAACCGTATAAACAAGCTCAAAATCCTCACCG
>CAZQQX010000041.1:0-9544 GCA_964595565.1 uncultured Actinomycetota bacterium | reverse complement strand
GTGGTTAAAAGCGGGTCAGTATAAAGGCTCATTAAAATATTGTCAAATCCCATTACAGATATATCTTCAGGAACCTTAATATTCAATTCCTTCAGAGTTCTTATGACACCGACAGCTATAAAATCGGATGCATTTAAAATTACAGTTGGAATATTTTTATTGTTAAGAATTTTTTTTACTGCTTCGCGGGAGCCCTCAAGTTCATTTAATCTCAGAGTCTCGCTTATCATAACTATATCCGGGTCATAAACAAGTTTGTTATCCTCCAGCCCCCTGCTATAGCCCTTATATCTTCCTTCAACTGTTGTCTGATTATCATAGGTGTACGAAATATAGCCTATTCTCCTGTGCCTTATCCCATACAAAAAGTTGACAGCTTTTCTCATAGCTTCAAAGTTATCAATTAAAACAGATGGGACCTTCTTGTCCCCCGGTTCCCTGTCTACAACCACGACAGGAACTTTATCATCGTTTAATGATTTTATATGCTCAAAGCTATTATAACCGGAAATGAATAAGAACCCACTGACAAATTGCTGCTTTAAAATTTCTATGCTCCTCTTCTCCTCTGAAACATCGTAATAGCTGCATGTAAGCAGAACATTATAATTCCGCTGTCTTGCAGTTTCCTCTACGCCCTTTATTACCTGGGCAAAAAACTGATTGGATATATCGGGAACAATAACAGCCACCGTGCGGGTACTTCTGGTCTTGAGCCCCCTGGCTATTATATTTGGTGTATAATTTAAGTCACTAACAATTCCAAGAATTTTTTCTTTTGTTTCTTTTTTTACATATCTTGAATTATTCAAGGCATTGGAAACCGTGGATATTGACACTCCGGCTTTTTTTGCCACATCTTTAATTGAAGTTACTTTACTCTTTTTTTTCAAGGTCCATCCCCTTTTATACTAAACTTACGCTCTGATAATCAAAAGATTATGATACGAATAAGACAATTAAATTATTATTTTTACCGGCGCTCCAGAATATATTCATCAATCAGTATCCCGGAATATTTTCCTGAATGAATTACCTATTATTATAATAACATAATTGACTGATTATATTCTATAAAACGATTCTATATTTTATTTTCATCTAAGTCAAAAAAATAAAGAGGGATAATATTTCTAAGAACCCGGACTATTATTTATCCGGACTTTTTTTAAATAATTCGATAACCCTGTATTTTAGATTTATGAGCTTTAATTTAAATCTCCTGAAGGGATTGGCGCTATATCTGAAAAGGAAGTCTTTTGCTGCAAATTTTATAACCACATCCCTGCCATATTTTAAGCTCAAATATCTTTTATGCTCATTTATCCATATATAAAGGTCTGTTTCAGTTCTGTCCGGGAATTTTTCCAGCAATCCATAACTTTTAATTATTTCAATAGCGGGAAGGTATATATTATCATACCAGATAAGAGAGGCCTGCTTGAAGTTTATTATCTCCTCTTCTATTTTTTTATTTTCATTCAACTGAACCATCAGCTTATTTATCTGTCCCAGGAGAAAATCGTACTGGCCAGGCGCTGTTATTTTCACTCTAATATCACGGCGGCTTTCTTCCAGACCTGTTATATCAAAAAACTTTTTTCTTTCAGCCAGAATAAATATTTTATTCGGGTCCATATTTAGCTTAAGCGGTAAATCTGTTATAAATTCCGTCACTTCGGCATCAATATATTTAACCCCTGTTTCTTTTGATACACTTACTCTGTGATTTCCATCAAGAACGAAATACATCTCCCCCACCTTATAAAGCCTTACCGGGGGTAAAATAACATCACTGGCAATAAGGTTATGTATTCTTGCCCACCTCTGCTGGAGATGTACCTTTTTGGGAAGAAAATACCTATCAAAATCTCTGTACCTATCAAGACTCCCGACTATATTATCCACTTTTACTGTTCTGAACCCCAGATATCTCTGTTTATAAAGCCTGAATTCTTTTCTTATTTTTTCAAACGACAGCAGTTCGTTATTTTTACCTACAAGAAAATATTTAAGGTTGTTTAAAAGCGATTTAAACCTGGCGCTTTCAAATTGCTCATTTGAGATATTATAAGATGTATCTATTCTTACCATTTACCTGTTAATAATTAATAATCAAATTATAAACAATCCTTATAAGTATAAATAAAACTAAATTTCAATAATTCTATACCCGTAAGCATTTATAACTTTTGTGCCATTTCTGGTGGTCAGCCAGTTATTTTCTGTACCGTAGGTGTGTATATGACCATGAATTAAATATTTCGGTCTGTATTTTTTTATGAACCTGTTAAAAGAATCAAAACCTCTATGGCATAAATCCTCTCTGTCATGGACCTTAAAAGGAGGGGCGTGGGTTACCAGAATATCAATATATCTTTTTTTAAATATTTTATTAATATATAGCCCCGGCTCCATCCGTCTAATCTTACACCTCATCTGAGATTCGGTATACTGATACATCCCACCACTATATTTAATGGAACCTTCCAATCCCATCATTATCACTCCTCTATACTCAATTATACGCTGGTTTAAATTAATGCATCCTTCAGGAATACCGGACCTGACACCTTCCTCGGTCAGGATTTTACAACCATCATGATTTCCCATAACATAAAATAGAGGCTTATTAAGCGTGGATACTATAAATTCAAGGTAATACGGGGGTAAATCACCACAGGAGATAATAAAATCAATATCACTCAATCTTTCCGCAATAGAATTACTGTATATATGTTCAACTACCCTGTCACTTATTAACAATACTTTCATAGTCACCACCAGAATAATAAGTATTTTACCCGGGCTCTGCAACCGGTAATTAATAAAAATACTTTAAAAGACCAGCATTTTAACCGCCTTTATAATATCACTTTTTTGAGGTATTGAAGCTTCCTCCAGCAAAGAATTATAAGGAATAGGGGCATCCAGGCCGGCTACTACCATAACCGGAGCCTTTAGATATGAAAATGCCCTCTCGGTTACCCTTGCACTGATATCTGAAGCAACAGAGCCTCTCCTGCATGCTTCGCTTACTATTACAAGTTTTCCCGTTTTCTTAACAGAGCTCAGTATGGTATCAATGTCAAGAGGTACAAGAGTTCTGGGGTCAATAACTTCACAGCTTATACCCTCCCCGTCTAATTCTTTTGCAGCTTCAAGTGACTTTAAAACCATATTTGAATAAGCAAAAATTGTAATATCCCTACCTTTTCTTTTAATATCAGCTTCCCCGAAAGATATGAGATAATCTTTCCGTGGTATACTGCCCACGGTAGGATAAAGCATTTTATGTTCTATAAACATCACCGGGGCGTTATCCCTTATAGCAGTCTTTAAAAGCCCTTTTACATCGTAAGGCGTGGAAGGCATTACTATCTTTAAGCCAGGAACATGATAGAACCATGCCTCAAGGCTCTGGGAGTGCTGTGCCCCCAGCCCTTTACCGACTCCTCCCTGGGTTCTGATTACTAACGGAACGCTTACGCTACCACCACTCATAAAATTCATTTTTGCTACCTGATTTACAATCTGGTCCATGGCCAGAGTGGTAAAATCAATAAACATAATCTCGGCAACCGGACGATAACCTGTAAGCGCCGCGCCGAGTGCTGCGCCTATTATTGCACTTTCGGAAACAGGAGTGTTTATTACTCTCATGGGTCCATATTTATTTAAAAGCTCTCTATATGCCTTGAATGCTCCACCGTAAACTCCGATATCCTCACCTATCAAGAAAACCCTATCATCCCTATCCATTTCCTCTGTTATTGCTTCCCCTATTGCTTCTCTGTACTCAATTTTCTTCATAAATATGTCCTCTGATAACCTGAATATCTAAAAACATTTATTCTTTCTGGCCATTTAATTTTTTTATTTCTTCAAAAAATTTACCGGGGTCCGGCTCCGGACTTTCTGAAGCATAGATAACTGCATCCGTTATCTCTTTGGCTATTTTGTTCTCAATACCTTTTATTTCCCCTTCAGTTAACAGGCCTTCCCCGAGCATCTTTTTACAAAAATTGGCTACCGGGTCTTTTTCACTGGTATAATACTCTACCTCTTCTTTGCCCCTGTACTCCGCAGGGTCATTTGGATGATGGCCAAAAAAACGGTATGTTTTAGCTTCAATTAGAGATGGGCCTCCACCGGTCCTGGCATTTTTTACTGCATCTCTAACTGTTCTGTAAACCTCAATCACGTCACTGCCATCAACAATATAGCCCGGAATCCCGTAGGCATAGCTTCTTATGGCCACGTCAACGCAGGATACTGAATCTTTTGACCTCATTGATATGGCATACATATTATTTTCACAGACATATATTACCGGTAAACCGAGTATGGCAGACATATTCAAAGCTTCATGAAATACGCCGTTGTTTGAGGCTCCATCACCAAAAAAGCACACCACTACACTTCCTTTATTGTCCATCCTGCACGACAGCCCTGCACCCACCGATACAGGCAATCCACCACCTACTATTCCATTTTCACCAAGTATTCCAAGCTTCCTGTCAATAATATGCATTGAGCCACCTCTGCCGCCACAGTAGCCGGTTGACTTACCAAAAAGCTCTGCCATCATTTTTTTTATATCGCCTCCCCTGGCGATACAGTGGCCATGCCCCCTGTGGTTGGAAATAATGTAATCCTTTTTTCCGATTGCATGACAGGCTCCAACCGGAACAGCTTCCTGACCGATACACGGGTGAAGATAGCCGTGGATCTTCCCCGTCCTGTAAAGCTCAATAGCTCTTTCCTCAAATCTCCTTATCTCTATCAATTTTTTCAGCATCTCTGCCATTGCCTTTTTTGACAAGGCGGCCATAAAAACTCCTTAACTTTCTGTATGCATATTTTTACATAATTTAAAAAGTAGCAATGAATACTCAACGGTAATAATAATATAATAACAGGAAAATTAAAACGAATTACACCCGGGTGCAGGCAGCAGAAAAATTAGAAAAAAATAAGAATAGCCGAAGAAGTGTTTAAATAATCCAGAATAATACAATAGAGTACCGGAATCTCTGTATAATAAAAAAGAAATATGGTAATATCTTTTACTTGAAATATAAGTTATAGTTTTAAATTGGAAAATTAATTAACAATTTTTTTAAATTTAGATTTATAGTATTAAAATACTAAAGTCCCAATTTTTGGATTTAATCCGGGTAATTAATAATAAAAAATATTTTATATACCGTGTCCATATTAAGAAAAAAACATAAAAAGAAAAAATTTTCCAGGGTAATAATAGCTATAATAGCAATCATCCTTGGAACTCAGTTATTATTTGTGTTCGTATTTTCGGGAATTATTATCTATGCCTTTAATGCTTATAACTCTTTCATGGAGGATTTGCCTGAACTTGAAGATTATTCAGTCTCAGAGGTTGCTCTCACTTCAAAGATATATGACTCTGACGGTAACCTCTTAGCAACCTTTCACGGTGAGGAGAATAGGGAGCTGGTATCATATGAACAGATACCCCGTAATCTTATAGACGCAGTTATTGCAATTGAAGACGAGAGGTTTTACCAGCACCAGGGATTTGATATTGAGGGAATAATCCGTTCATTCATTATAAATTTAACATCAGGCGGAATAGAGCAGGGCGCCACCACCATAACCCAGGGTTATGTAAAAAATGTATACATCCCTGAAGAAAAATACGAAATTACATATGAGAGAAAAATAAAAGAAGCTGCTCTGGCATACCAGCTGGAAAAAATTTACTCCAAAGAAGAGATACTGGAGATGTATTTAAACACAGTATACTTTGGAGAAGGGGCATATGGTGTCCAGGCTGCAGCAAAAGAATACTTCAATAAAGATATAGGCTACCTCAATCTTGGCGAGTGCGCCATGCTTGCCGGCCTTTTAAAATCCTACCTGTATTCCCCATATCTTGACAGCAAGGCAGCCCTGGAAAGAAGAAATATAGTTCTTTATAAAATGTTTGAGCTCGGATACATAGACCGGGATGAATATGACAATGCCATAAATATGCCCATAATCACACAGAGGCCGAGAGAGGAAACTGAAGATATTTTTGCCCCTTATTTTGTAGAATACGTTAAACAGGAACTAATTGAAGATTATGGAGTGGAAAAAGTTTTTAAGGGTGGTTTTGAAATTTATACCACTCTTGACTCCGAAATGCAGATTGCCGCCGAAAATGCTATTGCAGGAGTACTGACTGACCCTGAAGACCCTGAAGCTGCCCTGGTAGCAATGGATCCCACAAATGGTTATATAAAAGCTATGGTGGGAGGAAAAGATTTTAAAGAGATGAAATTTAACCTGGCCACCCAGTCCAAAAGGCAGCCCGGGTCCACCTTCAAAGTCTTTGCCCTGCTTTCTGCACTGGAGCAGGGAGTAAGCCCCTATACGACTTTTAACCCTAATGGAGATGTCATATTCAACATTGAAGGCAGCGAACCCTGGGAGGTTGGAAATTATAATAACCAGAAATATGATATAAATGAAATGACAGTGCTGGAAGCAACGGTAAAATCCGTAAACGTTGTATATTCCCAGCTTATTATGAAAATTGAAGCTTATGGTATGGCCAAACTTGCCATGGACATGGGAATTGAAACCTACATGGACCCATACCCGGCAATGGGCCTGGGAGGGCTTACAACCGGGGTATCCCCCCTTGAAGTCTGCACTGCATTTTCCACCATAGCAAATTACGGTGTAAGAAACGACCCGGTAGCAATACTAAAAGTGGTGGACAAAGACGGCGATATTATTAAAGAACATCAGAAAGAAAGCAGGCATGTTGTCACCCCTATTAATGCCTACCGGGCAATTGAGATTATGCAGCAGGTGGTCCAGAGAGGGACAGGTACCAGAGCAAAGCTTGAGGACAGGCCCTGTGCCGGAAAAACAGGAACCACAGATGAAGCGGAAAATGCCTGGTTTACCGGCTTTACCACAAATCTTGCAGCCTCTGTGTGGATGGGTTATGCAGAGGCTAACGTAAAAATGGGAACCCTTCATGACATGAGAGTTCAGGGTGGTGCCCATCCGGCGCTAATATGGAACTCATTTATGAGCGAAGCAACAAAAGACCTGCCGGCAGAAAATTTTGTCAGGCCACAGGATGACATTATAAACGTACAGGTGGTTATAAATCCAGAAACTGGAGAAATTATGCTTCCAAACAGGTTTACACCTCTTGACCAGATAATTGTAAAAGAATACCATTACGGGCAGGAACCCAGGGTGCAGATGCCCATCCCCGAAGATACTATACCCGTAATGCCCATGGTAGCACTTAAGCCCATAAATGAGGCAAATCATATACTTATTGAATCTGGCTATACTAATATAGAATATAAAGATGAAGTCTACACGGAGGTGCCTTCCGGATACACCCACAGGCAGGACCCCATGTGGGGACAGCCAGTTGAGAACATAAGAAAAATTACAGTCTGGGTAAATCCTTAAGCATTTAACAATTTATTTATTATGACCGGAGAAACTAAAAAAATAAGATTGAGATTCGCTCCCAGCCCCACCGGCTATCTGCACGTTGGGAGTGCCAGGACCGCCTTCTTTAACTGGCTCTATGCCAGAAAAACCGGCGGCAAATTTATATTAAGAATTGAAGACACCGATATTGCCAGGCACCAGGAAGAAGCGGTAAATAAAATTTTTAGCTCAATGAAATGGCTGGGCCTTGACTGGGATGAAGGTCCCGGTGCCGAAGGTAAGTATGGCCCTTACAGGCAGTCACTCAGAACCGGTATCTATAAAGAATACGCTCAAAAATTAATCCAAAAAAAGAAGGCTTATCCCTGTTTTTGCACCCCGGAAGAACTCGAAGAAAAAAGAAAAATATCACGGGACAAGGGAGAGCCATTCAAATATGATAGAAAATGCTTAAAACTAGCACCGGAAGAGATCAAAAACAATATGGACAGCGGCATGCCCTATGCCATAAGATTCCTGGTGCCCGAAAATGAGGTAATCAGCTTTAAGGATACCGTTTACGGGGATATAAGATTTGAGTCAAACAGTATAGATGACTTTATAATGATAAGGTCAAACGGGCTTCCCACCTATAACTTTTCGGTAGCCGTTGACGATGCCCTCATGGGGATAACCCATGTTATAAGGGGAGAGGACCACCTTTCAAATACTCCCAAGCAAATCCTAATTTATAGAGCTTTTAACTTTAAGGTTCCCAATTTCACCCATCTTCCCATGATACTGGGTATGGACGGCCAGAAATTAAGCAAAAGACACGGCTCCATCTCCATTGAAAAATACATAGAGGATGGTTTTCTAAAAGAAGCAATACTCAATTACCTTGCACTGCTCGGGTGGTCTTATGACGAAAAGACCACCATTTTTTCAGTTGAAGAGCTTATTAAAAAATTTGAGCTTTCTTCCATAAATAAAAAACCGGCAAAATTTGATTATAATAAACTTTTATGGATAAACGGCCACTACATAAGGAATATGCCCGATTCCCGCCTGGCAGAACTTATAAAGGAACGGATTAAAAATTACCTTGGGCCAAAAAAGAAAAGTGAACTGGAAAACACTTTTTATACCATTGACCAAAAAATTACAGAAATAATTCCGATTATAAAAGAACGGATAAAAACATTAAATGACAGCATAGACCTTATTGCCCCATTCTTTTTAAAAATCTCCTTCAGCAGTGAATATAAAAATTATTTTAAAAATAAAAATATTGATGCCGCGGGCATTCTTGAAAAAGCCCGGATAGCATTCGGAAAAAAAGACCGGGAATTATGCAGCGAATACGTCGAAAAAAGCCTGCGTTCAATATGCGAGGGATTAAATACAGGCTTAAGAAAAGTCGCCGAGGTTATAAGGATCGCCGTCTGGAACAATAAAGTAAGCCCTCCCCTGTTTGATACCATCGAAATACTGGGAAGAAAGATAACCCTGGAAAGAATAAATAAATATATGGAAGTTATAAAATCTTCTTAATTTATTTTTTATCTTTTATAGCTTTTATTTAAATCCACTCTTAATGCTTTTATTTCCTCTACTATTTCCTTTAATATATTTATTACAGTACCATTAGAATTAAATAAGTTCTCACCCGCACTTTCGGGACCCAGATTATTAATTTTTTCTCTTATAAGACAGCTTATAAATAAAGACAGAGATATATCCATATCTCTTGCAATCTTTCTGGCACTATCTATTAATTCTTTATTAAGCCTGAAACTATACATCTTTTTAGTCATAACATTTTAATACTAAAATTATGTGACAGATTTGTCAACTACTTTAAATAATCTACCCCACGGTAATTAAAAATTATTATGATACTAAGATTTCCAGGAAAATAATAACCCCCATAAAATACTGGCTTATCCCAACTGCGTTTTGCCACAGGTAAAAATTTCTGATAGCATTATTATGCTATTTAAGTATAATAGTAATGTTTTTTAGAAAGTCTTTTACTATGGGGAGTCGTCTAGAGGTAGGACATGCGGCCCTGGACCGTAGAGCGGGGGTTCGAATCCTCCCTCCCCAGCCA
>CAZQQX010000040.1:0-11578 GCA_964595565.1 uncultured Actinomycetota bacterium | reverse complement strand
TATAATTATTGGGGATAAACTGGCAGGAGCTATCGCTCTGGCGGATATAATCAGAGAAGAATCAAAAGAGGCAATAATAAAACTTAAACTAATGGGTATAAAGCCGATGATGCTTACCGGAGATAACAGTCAGGTGGCAAAATGGGTAGCTGAAGAAACAGGGATTGAAGAGTATTTTTCCGGGGTACTTCCGCAGGATAAATCAAATAAAATAAAAGAAGTTCAATCCAGGGGATTGACCGTGGCTATGACCGGTGATGGGGTAAATGATGCACCTGCTCTTGCCCGGGCGGATATAGGGATTGCCATTGACACAGGGACAGATGTGGCCGTAGAAGCAACAGATATAATACTGGTAAGAAATAATCCTCTGGATGTAGTGTCTATAATTCATCTATCCAGAGCGACTTACAGAAAAATGCTACAGAACCTGGGCTGGGCTACAGGTTATAATGCCATTGCCCTGCCACTGGCTGCAGGAGTTTTATTTTCTTTTGGAATCATCCTGAGCCCGGCTATCGGGGCGGTTCTAATGTCGTTAAGCACCATAATCGTAGCCATAAATGCAAGATTTCTAAAGATAGTAAGATAAAGCAGATTTTATTGAATGGTCAAAAAATATAGTAAGCTTTTCTCTTATTTGTTATAATTCACATTTAATTGGAAAATAGATATTTATATTAAATGAATTCGGAGCTTTTTAAAAAACTAATATGTATGGCTGGCAGTGACGGTATCAAAAGTATTTAATTAAAAAATGAAATAAAACTCCGAGCCTGCAATTCCTAATAGGTAGCGCTAAGGATTGTAGGCCGATAGGGCTTGATTGGTAACGGTCAAACCTCCCGGTGCGGAAAGGAGTTATCTAAATTAATAAATAAGCTGCATTTTTTATGTAGTTTATTTAAGGTCTTCTTCTGTGCTGGAAGAAGATTTTTTATTTTTAGAAAGGAAAGTAATGGGAAGACTCGTTGTTCTTAGAGGTAATTTAGCCAGAAAAAACCTGACGGTGATAATTATTGTTTATCTGATTCTGATTTTTTTTACCACTGCGATATATCTGAGCGGGTGTGGAAGGGAAAAAGATGAAAGTACTAAAGAAGGCCCGGCTGCGGGAGGTCTGACCATATCTTTTTCCGGGACCGATATTTTAATAGATACTGATGTACTAAAGCAGTTTTCTGAAGTTGACAGAGAAGTGCCGGCTATTTCAGATGATGGGGAGCCAATAACCCGGAGAGTAAAAGGATATCTTCTGGATGATATATTAAAGGAATATACAGATCTGTCCCGGGGAAAATTAGAAGGGATAAAATTTATTGCAGGCGATGGTTATAAAGTGGAGGTGGCCGCTGAGATTTTAAGAAACGAAGAAATCATTCTTGCTTATGAGATTGACGGAGAGCCACTTGAGGACTGGGAAAAACCCCTGCGTTCTGTTGTGCCGGGCGAGTTTACATTATACTGGGTAAAAAATCTTGTAAAAATTGAACTTGTTACGGAAAGAGATATGGAAGAAATAACAAGGATAGTATTTATAGATAGCCTGGATAAAATTATTAGCACCCTGGATTATGAATATCATGGTGAACCGGATAAAGTTTTAAGACTGGGCGATATAGCGGAAGGCATGTCAGATGTAGAGGATACAGATATAGTTTTAATAAAATCAATAGATGGTCTTGAAAAAAGGGAAGATTACCGGACTTTTCTGGACGCTTTTTTAAAAATAGATGGGCCGGATTCACCTGCTTTTCTTTCGGAGGATATACCGGAAGGAATGTGGGTTAAAGATATTCACTATTTCTTATTCGGAAGAACGGCGTATTTTTCTGTCGGTACTGGTTTTAAGATAATGGAGATCGCAGCAGACGGTGGTGAAAATTACCTTAAACTGGGTGATATATTTGAAGTATGCGGAATTATAGATTCCGAGAGTTATCTTATCAGGGCAATAGATGGATACAGCTTAGAAGTTGATAAAGAATCTATTAAAGAGGGGCTAATTAATTTTGATGATGATGAAAATATTTCAATACATTTTGATAGTCTGCCAGGGAAAACTCCGGTTAAGTATCTTCTTATGATAGAGGTGGCTAAGTAGAAACTTAAATCAAAATATGCAGAATTAAAAAAATTTGGTAAGTGCCATTTAAAAAGAAAGAGAGAATAATGAAAAAAATTAGAGCTGTTGTGGTTATTATAATGTCGCTTATTTTTATAATAATGGCGACAGGGTGTGATGCTGAAAGCAAAGAGGGTGTTACTTCTGAAAGCTGGCTGATTTATGTGGAAGACAGTGCCGGTAAAAAGGTGGAATTCACCGAAAAAGATGCTCCCGGATTGGAACTGGTAGAGGTAACTGCAGTTCTGAGCAAAGATGACGGAAGTGAAGAAACGGAAAAATGGAAGGGGGTGCTGCTCTCGGATGTGCTGGGGTATTGTGGAGTGGAAGAGTATAAAATGTTAGCTGTTGAGGCATCGGATGGTTACACGAAGGAACTGGATGCTTCAACCGTCAATGATAAAGGTACAATTTTAGGCCTATTTCTTGATGGTCAGGAAATTAGCAGGGAAGATGGTCTGGTCCGTCTGGTTGTTTCAACTATGAACGCCAGGGCATGGATAAAAAATGTCAGCAGGATATATGTTGTTAAGTAGGTTCAGGATAATATGCAGGTTATTTGGTTTTAAAAAAAGATATTAATTTTTATGGGTAAGAAACCAGTGCAGGAGGAGGGTCTTCTCTTAAAAATGTCTTTGAGCCCGAAAAAATTTCTCAGAAATTTTTCAATATTTGAGCTGATAGTGATATCAATATGCGCCGCAATTGGTGTGGCTGTAAAACCGGTTATGGTTACCCTGGTTCAGATTATTACCGGCCCCCTTTTTATACCGGGCGGCACCATTGTTGGCGGTTTTTACATGATGTGGCTTGTAGTCAGCGCAGGGCTGGTAGGGAAGAGAGGAGCAGCAACACTGACTGCGATTGTCCAGTCTCTGCTTGTTCTGGCTACGGGTGTCATAGGGACTCATGGAATAATGACTCTTGTTACCTATATAGTTCCGGGAATTGCGGTGGATATATTGCTTATTTTTACAAAACAGAGGGCAGGAAATAATTTTTCCTGTTTTTTTGCCGGTATGGCAGCAAATTCAGCCGGAGCTCTTTTAACCAATCTGGTATTCTTCAGGCTTCCGGCTATTCCTTTAATTTTAGTAGTAGCAGGAGCAGCTCTTTCAGGTGGACTTGGAGGTCTTATTGCTTACGCAGTCATAAAAGGATTTAAAAAAGTAAAAATACCGGGTTTAAATTCAGGCAGCAGCAAAGATGCTGATTGTGGGAAGACAGGGAAGGGCGGTTTGTAAAATTTGTCCGGAAAGAAAATATCTAAAATGAAATTAAAAAAAATTTATATAATTTTAATAGTAGTGGTATCCATTGTTTTACTGGGGGCAGGTTTCGTGGCCGGATTTTTTCGGGGGGCAGCTTATACAGAGAAATTTTTGTTTCCCGTGCTCAAAGTAACGGGTGATATAAAAAGGCCAGCCATAGTTGATAATCCAGCTTTTTTATCTGGAGAGGCGGAACTGGCAGAAGAGAAGATAATATATAATCAAAAAAATATAAAAGTATTTAAATTAGAAGAAATAATAAAATTTCATGAACCATTCAGCCAGTATTTTAATATTTATATTACTGGCCATGATGGGAAAACAGCCAGGATGTATTCCGAGCAAATAAAAGACTGCTACCTGGGATTTAGCTACCGGAACGGGTGGGAAGCAATAAATCCTGGACAGGCTGAAATTACCGGTATAAAAGGCATAGAGGAGATTATAATTGTTTCGGACAGAGATACGGAGAAAATTTATAACTATGGCCTGAATATAATTTCCACCGAAGAAAATCTTTTTAGCATAACCCCGGGTGAAGCAAGATTAAAGAGCTGTGCTTTCTTTGATGTCACCCAGGATTCACATGGAGAAGGTGAATCAAAGCTTGATGGTGACCCGGTGTCCGGTAGCGAAAGAACTGGAAGTTCTTCTTATGTAAAAAGAAATATTCTGACAATACAGGATATTATGGAAAGTTTTTATTATGCAGAGCAGAATCCGGAGGAAATAAGAAAAAGCATTAATTCTTTTTTTGATGGCGGTAATTTTGTGATAATGAGCGAGAGGGGACATTATTTATTCTCTGAGGGTCCGGGTTATTTTGAGGTTGGGTATAATAAGTTCAATTATATTGAAGGCGATAACGAAAATATTATTGAAGATGTCAGGGGAATAATGTTAAATCCAGTAGAGTCAAATATTACGGATGTTTACCGGGACTCCCTTAACTATCTGGAGCAGGGCAGAGCGGTACTGTTTATAATTACTGATGGGTTTGGCTATCATCAGTTCCTTAAGACCCGGGAAGATGGTTTCATGCCTTTTATGGGAAGTCTTGAATCTTCGGGAGGGGTAATATTAAAGCAGGCGCTTTCAATGTACAGGCCGGTTACCAATACGGGACTTGCGGCCATGCTGACGGGCAAAACTCCTGCAGAAAACGGGATATATTCAGGAGACCAGAGAGAGCTTATGGTACCCTCAATATTTAAGGAGCTTCAGGAGATGGAAAAGAGCTCAATTTTTATAGAAGGTGATGTGAAGATAATAAAAACAGAAATTGACCCGGTTCTTAATACCGATGAAAACAAAGATGGCTCAATAGATGACGAAATCTTTGAATCTGCTATGGCGAGCATGGAAGGTAATTATGATTTTATGGCCGTTCATTTTCATAGTATTGATGATAACGGACACAATTGCGGAGATATTTCAGAGGCAACCTTTGAAGCTGTAAAAATGGTTGACAGTTTCATAGAAAAGCTGGTTGAAAAGTGGGATGGGGTCATTATTATTACATCCGACCACGGGATGCATCCAGATGATACCGGTGGTTCACACGGACAGTTTAGATATGAGGATCTTGTGGTTCCATATATACTGATTTACGAAAAATAGTAAAGGCAGAAGGAATATTATATTTAGAACAGGCTGGTTGGAATTTTATGAGAAAGACAGATGATAAAGTAAAAAAGAGGAATCTGGTAATAATACTGTCAGTTATCGTGCTCCTTATTGTAGTGGGCATATTTTCTTTTTTAAATGCCGGTAATATAGGAGAAAAAAAACAATTAGAGGAAAATAAGACCATTATGGTCAGTTTTGATGGTAATGAGATTGGCAGAGCTGATATGGAGTTTATTAAAAATGCGGGAGAGAAGGAATTCAGTGCGGTTATGGATACCAGTGATACAGGCCAGGAAGAGCATTATTATACCGGAGTTTTAATGAATAATGTCCTTGAAAAAATGGGGATAGATGTAGAAGATTATAAAATGGTTACCGTCAATGCAATTGACGGCTATAAGGTGGCATTTGAACCGGAAGAGGTTCAGGAGGAAGACAATATCTATATTGCTTACAGGGAGAATGGTCAAATTCTGGGGACAAAGGGCTCGGGAGGCAGAGGCCCGTACCAGATAGTAGTAAGAAAGGACCGGTTCAGCATGCGGTGGTGTAAATATGTGGTTGAGATAGAATTAATAAAATAATTTTAGAAGAATATGAACCCGGTTGAGATTAAAAATCTTTACTTTAAATATGAGGATGGGGAAAATAACATACTCAATGGCGTGAACCTTAATTTGGGGCGGAGTGAGATAATTTCTGTCACTGGACTGAGCGGTTGCGGCAAGACCACACTCTGCTACTGTATATGCGGAATTATCCCCCATATTTACAGGGGTCTTATAAAAGGCACCGTGAATATTTTCGGCAAACCGGTGAAGGAAATGAGTTTTGGCCTGGTTTCAACCAGGGTGGGAGTGGTGTTCCAGGATTATGATATGCAGCTTTTTTCACCGACAGTGGAGGACGAGATTGCTTTTGGGCCGGAAAATCTCTGCCTTGGGCATGATGAAATAAAAAGAAGAGTAGATACGAGCCTCGGACTTGTAAATATGGAAAAATACCGGTTCGAGCATCCGGAGAATCTTTCAGGTGGTGAAAAACAGCTGGTTGCAATTGCTTCTATTCTCTCCATGGAACCCGATGTGTTAATTTTTGATGAGAGTCTTTCCCGGCTGGATGAAGAGAGCAGGGATAGAATAAAAAAGACAATTTTGCTGTTAAAAAAATCCGGTAAATCAATAATGCTGGTTGACCATGGTGTTGAAAATTTTGGTATATCTGACAGGATTTTTTTTCTGGAGAAAGGAAAATTAACAGAAATTGATAAACAGGAAAAATTAGAGGGGTTAATTGAGCTTTATAAAATTTGATAATGTGTCTTTTAGCTACAGGGACTGTAAGCCTGTAATTAAAAAAGCAAAATTTGATATCTGCCGCGGTGATTTTGTTGCGCTGGTGGGGCCAAATGGAAGCGGAAAAACTACCCTGGGCAAACTTGTTATGGGGATCTTAAAAGCTGACCGGGGTAAAATCTATATAGATGGCAGTGATGTTAAAAATATGAGCCTGGGCCAGGTGGGAAAGAAAATAGGGTATCTTTTCCAGAATCCGGAAGTACAGATTTTTGCTCTAACTGTGGAAGAGGAGCTTTCCTTTGCCATGAGAATAAAAAATATTCCTGATGACACAATAAATGACAGAGTAAAAAAGGTTCTGGAGTATCTTGGCCTGAGCCATCAGCTACACAGCCCGACTTACAACCTGAGTTACGGAGAAAAACAGAGGCTTGCGATCGCAGGTATTTTAGTAAATGAACCTGATTTTATAATACTTGACGAGCCGACCACGGGTCTGGATGTGATAAGAGAAAATATGCTTATTAAAATCCTTAAGAGCTTTTTAACCAGGGGAATAGGATTAATGGTGATAAGCCATGATATTTTTTTTATAAAGAAATTTACCGGGAGGATTTTAAAAATATACGGTGGTGAGATTTTTGAACAGGTTTCTGGCTAAAACGGATGTAAGGACAAAGCTGGCGGTAGTTATCTGTCTTTCCGGCATAGCAGTATTTATCCAGCATATTTATGTCCTGGGAGCAATCCTTATAATTACTATCCTGTGTGCCGTTTTATCAGGAGTAAGTCTTTTAAAGTCAATCAGGTCAACTAAAAGGCTGTGGTATCTATTTTTTGCCATAGTTGTTATTCAGAGCATGTTTTTACGCCGGGGAGAAGCAATCCTGAGTGTAAGAAATTTTACCATTCTTACTTCCGGCGGAATTCTGATGGGAATGGAGTTTTTGTTGAGGGTATCTATCGTATTGTTTTCGGCTACCATTATTGTTACTTCAAACTACAGAGAAATAATCCAGGGCCTGATACAATTGAAAATTCCTTATGATATAGCTTTTATGGTTTCGGTGGCAATAAGATTTTTACCTCTCCTTCACGATGAGATTAAAGATGCCCTGACTGCAATACAGCTGAGGGGAATTGAAATAAATAAGATACCTTTTAAGAAGAGGCTCAGGGTATATTCATATATTTTTATGCCGGTACTCTCGGGCGCAATCAGAAAGGCGCAGACTCTTTCAATGGCTATGGAAACCAGAGCTTTCAGAGCATATCCAGTACGAACAAGTTATCTGGTGCTTAAGTTTTCTGCGAAAGATTATATTATAATAGTATTGTCTTTTATTTTTACAGCAGCTGTTTTTGTAAGTTATTATGTGTTTAATTTTCCGGGAAGGGTGCTATGCGATTATTTTCAGTGATTGGATTATCAGAATCAGGGAAAACGACCACTATTGAAAATATTATAAAAGAGCTCAGGAGAAGAGGTTATTCGGTAGGCACGGTGAAGGAGATACACTATAAGGATTTTGCCATGGATAAAGAAGGAACAAACACATACAGGCACATTAAAGCAGGAGCAGAGCCTGTAACCGCGAGGGGCCTTTATGAAACGGACATTCTTTTCAAGAAAAAATTAGATATATATGAGATTTTAAAGTTTTACGACACGGATTACGTGGTTATGGAGGGAGTTAAAGATTACAACTGTCCGGTTATTCTGTGTGCGTCTTCGCTGGAGGATATTGAAAGAAACAGGAAGGAAGAATATTTTGAGAGGATTTTTTTGATTTCCGGAGTTGTCTCCAATAATACTGATGAATGCAGGGGGATCCCGGTTATTAATTCAATGGATAATACCGCAGCTCTGGTTGATTTTATTGAACAAAAGGTTTAGAAAATATTACCGATTTTCATCAGAGAGCCTTAGTGAGCAGTGGTTAAGTTGCAGTAAACCAGGGGCAGGGATATTAAAGAACAGCATAAAGGAAATAATAAAAAATCTAAAAGATTATCTGGGAGCAGGAGAAATAAGAATAACAATAAAAGATTAATATATTAAACAAATGCCATGGTAAATGACGGGTTTTTAAAGGGTCTTATTGATAAAAAGTTTATTGAAAAAAAGCATATCAAAAAGATAATACCTGTAGAAAAGTTATATAGTAAAAAGAACAAATTATACAGGGTAAGGTTTATAACTGATAGTTCCGGGGAAGAAGAATCTGTATATTTTGTATTTAAATTATACCTGAATGGAGAGAAAGGGTTTAAAAAAGATAAAGAGTCTTTGATGCTGAGAGCCCTGGGGAAGCATTCATCTGAATATAGTATTAATGTCCCCGGGATATTTTACGAGGGAAAGGATTTTTTAATAACTGAATTTATAGAAGGCGGTACTCTTCTTGATTACATCCTTGTAAAAGAGTCAGAGAACGAAGATATTAATTTTGGTAAATTAAACCCACTGGTAGCCTCCTGTAAAGTAATTAATGATTTTTATTATATTTCAAAGAAAATTACGGGAGACTTTTGCATATCTGGTGATGTTAACCTGCGTAATTTTATTATAAATTCCGGTATTTATAGAATTGATTTTGAGGACTGGCATAGAGGGTGCATTGAAGAAGATTTTGGAAAATTTATGGCTTTTACTTTAACCTATGAACCATTTTTTTCTGACTGGAAAGTCAGGCTTGTCAGAGAGCTTGGTAAATATATCTGTGAATCTTTTTCTATTAATAAAGATAAACTAACAGCTGAGATTGATAAAGAATTTAAATCCATGGTAAATAGAAGAAGTTTATCTCCTGATATTTTTGACAGGGAAAAAATAAAAAGGATAATAAATTAAATTTTAAAATTATTGCACGGAACTATTGCAGCAGACATCAATCATCATTTTTTTCTTCTGTGTGCATATCCCACATTTCCCGGGCTTTCTTCCAGTGAAAAGCAAAAAGTGGAATAGAAATGATTAAGAGAAGTATTCCTCTCAGCATGTTTTTAAATGCCGAATCCTTCTCGTTTCTGATAGAGGTGTTTACCTGCTCTTCTGCCAGCTGTTCAATTTCTTCGCTGGAAAAACTCCGGTATTGTTCCGAATACATGGCTATGATATCTGGTTTTGATGTCCATGTTGATGGTTTTATATAATTTATGAGGCCATCGTAGGTGGTGATTATCCCTATTACAAAAATAATTATGGCGATAATGCATACTATATATAAATAAATCTCCCTGAAGTAAACTCTTCTTGCCATTTAAGCCTCCAATTTTTAAAAATAAATTAGAGAAATAGAAATTTCTATTTAATTTTACTATACCTTTCTAAAAAAAGCTCAAAACTTTTTCTCTTTCCTTTATAAGTTCTATCCGGCTTGATATTAATTTAAGCCCCTCATCGGTTATTGAATAAACCTTTTTTGCCGGTCCGGTTTCTTCAGTTTCCCATTTTGAATTTATAAATCCTCCCGGGTCTAAAAGATTCAGGGTTCTGTATACCGGGCCGGGGTCAGAGCCGGCATCAGTAAAGCCAAACACAGTATATTTCTCGGCAAGCTCATAACCGTGTGATGGTTTTAAGATAGAAGAAGAAGCAGGGCAGGCAATAAAAATCTGCTGGATTTTTTTACTCTTTTTTAAAGGCATTACAGTATCATTTCTATAATAATGGCGATTGCTATCGCAAATAGAAAGCTGAATAAATTTCTGAGTGTGGTAATAAAGACAGATACCGATAATATAGTGGCCCCACCATCAAGAGGGGATGCTGCAAGCGGGTATGATATCTTAAAAAAGCTCATAAATGAACCTGACCAGGCAGAAATAGGAAGTAATTTAAAGCTGGCTGCAGATTATGATGTAAGAAGAATCGTTGTAATAAGAGATGAAGAAGAAAAAGAGTATTCCAGGAATATTTCATTAGAGGAGGTTGCTACTGGTTCTGAGATAGGAATTATATTTAAGGAAAATTTGGTTTCTACCATAATCTCTTCCTTCCTGCTGGATGCACCGGTATCGCTGGATAAAGAGGAAATTAATCCTTCTGAAGGGGAGTATATGGTGGCTGCGATATTAAAAGCTGTGGATACTGCAGGAAATACCATAACGGTTGAGCAGCTCATAAATGAGCCGGATGAAGAAATAATAGAACCCGGGGTTAAGCTTGCCAGTGGTTACAGAGTGTATAAAAGTATTCTAATAAGGTCAGATGAATGCGAGAAGGAATATACTGCAGAAATTTCAATTGGTGAAATTCCCTTAAATACCGAAATAGGAATTAGTTTTGGAAAAGATAATCTTGCCAAAATAATAATATTCCAGGAATGGTTTGAAGATTAAGTTAGATGCGCCCGAATGTTATCGGGAAATTCTGTAGTGAGGTCAGGACATCCTGCAGCTAAAAAATATCTAAATTATGGGCAGTGAATGTAAAATTTATTTTAACTGGAAACTTCTTCTAAATACTTTACACATTAATAGCACTGGAGATATATTAACTTTACGGTATGTACTGTGTATGTATTGTTTTAGATCAGGTTATGATTTTTAATTAGATCTACTATATGGCGGACTGCTTCCCCGGGAGTGTCCACTATTTTGTAGAGTTTACTGTCTTCGGGATTGATTGTGGCATATCTTTTTACCAGGCAGCTATTAATCCAGGAGCACAACTCCCCCCAGTAGTCGCTGCCATAGAGGACAACAGGAAAATGCTCAATCTTACCGGTCTGGGTAAGGGTTAGAGCTTCGAAAAGTTCATCCAGAGTGCCAAAGCCGCCTGGGAAAATAATGTATCCCACTGAATACTTAACAAAAATCATTTTACGCACAAAGAAATAGTGAAACTCCAGGGATATGTTCTGATAGGGATTTGGCTTTTGCTCCTCCGGCAATTCTATATTGCAGCCTATTGAAAGCCCACCGGCTTCAAACGCTCCTTTGTTGGCTGCTTCCATTATACCCGGACCGCCGCCGGTGATAACACCCAGACCTTCCTTTGCCAGAAGAGCCCCGGTTTTAACGGCAGCCTTATAATAATCGTCCCCGGGGTCGGTACGCGCAGAGCCAAAGATAGCAATGCAGGGCCCTGTCCCGGCAAGTGTATCAAAACCATTAACGAACTCACCCTGAATACGGAGCACGCGCCAGGGGTCGGTGTTTATAAAGTCAGAGGGTAAAGCTTTTGAAAACTGAAGCAAGCTCCGGTCTTCATTTTTACGCTGGTATTTTTTATTCATAGTTTTATTCCT
>CAZQQX010000039.1:0-11705 GCA_964595565.1 uncultured Actinomycetota bacterium | reverse complement strand
AGTTCTCGGCTTATAGACTAACTACACTAAATTTAAACCTACTTAAAGCAGATTTCCCAATAGTTAGTCCATTATTTAACCACAGTTTAGTGTTACCAAGAATATTTATAAAATATTAATAATTAATTATTTAAAATTACTTTCTGATATAATCACAGTATATATTAATATCCTTATGAGAGAGGGAAGATATACTATGCCGAGCATAATTGACGTTGAAGGAATTGGAAAAGAGTATGCAAAAAAATTAGCTGCAATAGGTATTAAAACTACTGAAGCCCTGTTAAAACAGGGGGCAACAGCTAAAGGAAGAAAAATAATTGAAGAGAAGGCTAAAATAGGACACAAGCTGATTCTTGAATGGGTTAATCTGGCAGACCTTTTTAGAATTAAAGGTGTTGGAGAGGAATATTCTGACCTGCTTGAAGAAGCGGGTGTCGATACTGTAGCTGAACTTGCAAAAAGAAATGCGCAAAATCTTTTTGAAAAGATAAATGAAGTAAACAAAGTTAAAAAACTTGTAAGAAGGCCTCCGGCACTGTCAATGGTAGAAAGCTGGGTTGAGCAAGCCAAAAAACTAAAAAGGGTTGTAGAATATTAATTCATTATAAAATTTAATTTAAAAAAAGCCTGAATCCATAAATACTGGCAGAGATTATTTTTCTGGTATCTATTATTGCCCTGATTATAGTTATATTTGAGTTTTACAGAAAAAAATGAGCCTGGCCAATATTTAAGCTTATTCAAAAGTATTATTTGTTTAATGATTCCATACGCAAGAATTTATTGTTTGCAAAACCGGATGCCATAGAAGAACAAAGGAGATAAGGAATGATATTCAATTTAAATGAAGAATTGTACTGCAGGGTTCAAAATGAAGACATGCTTAGAATAAAGTATTTCTTGGAGAATCATAATATCGAAAAGTTAACAATAAAAGATACTGAGTGGGAAATTATCGACACAGGTTCCGGTACGGAAATAATTCTTATATTCTCTGGTGGACTAAGAAAGTCTTATATATCATCCTTTCCATATATAAATATCCTAGAAAAAGATTATAGAATTATTGCACCTTCATATCCGGGGATTAATAAAATCAGGGAGTTTCTGGAAGGAATCGAAGAAATAATTAAAATTAAGAATTTGAATAAAATTTATGTTATGGGGCACTCATTTGGAGGTGTTGTCGCTCAATGTTATGCTGATTTATATCCCGATAGAGTAAAAAAGCTTGTACTTGTCAATACACTCTCAGGTACAACAGGATTAATTACGAAAGTATTTAGGTTAAGTTGTTTGATAAATTCCTTATTTAAACAAAAAACGGTATTGAATTTTTATAAAAAACAATTAGTATCTTTGCTTTCAGTTCCAGAGTCGAATAAAGAGTTCTGGAGTGCTTTCTTGAATGATACTTTTTTCAGGTATTACACATATGAGGATTATATTAGCCTGCAAAAGAATCAATTGGATTATATGGAAAACTATTCGGCATTGCCTAATTTATATAAAGGTGAAGTACTTATTATTAGTTCAAAGGATGATAAATCAACCATAAAAGCATTAAGGGATAGGTTACATGAACGTTATCCAGACGCCAGTAAATATATTTTTAAAACAGGAGGGCATATTCCCTCCTGGAGCAAGCCACAAGAATTTAAAAAAGTGATTAGAGCTTTTCTGACTGCTTAATTTTATTTAAAAGTAATTGCACAACTAAAGCATATATTTTTATAATTAATTATTTGATATAGAATCACCGGTAAAACCATATTTATCTCAGAAGTCTAACTTCTACTTTTGTCCAAAGCTGTTTTTATAAAGGTAATCGCCGGTGCCCATGTCTGTTTTTACCTCTTTTACCAGATTTCTAAAATCTTCTGTAATCTTTGCCATCTCATCTTTTGCAGCATCAGCATGTCCGGATAGTGCCACTCTCCCGAATTCTGAGCCGATTAAATCTTTTAATTTTCTTCTTAAAAAATATTCCGGCATAAATCTCATCATGTTGAATTTTTTGGGAAGTATGGGTATTCTTAACTCTATAAGGGCCTTTAAATTTTCCTTAAATGCTATAATACCCAGCTTTATTAATCTATCTTCGTCTTTAAGTTTTTTACCCTTATTTTTTGCTGCATAAGAAGCCATTACCAATGCGCTTATAAAAGCAGCGTGTGTTTTTAACCAGGAATCTATGTTTTCCGGGATATTAACTTTGATTCCGGATTCTATTAGTACATTTCTAAGGTTTTCTATCCGCTCACTGACTGACCCGTCAGGCTCACCTAAATATAAGACGGTATAATCTTTTACATAAGCGGAAATTACATAATAGCCCTCGCGGTATCCTCCGGGCCCTCCAAACCCCAGTAAGATTCTTTTTCTGTTGAGAAATTTGACATATTCTTCTGCCCCGGTGACATTGTTTCCGGTAAAGATATAAAATGGAATTATACTGTTTTTGCTTAAAACCGGAAGGATGGTGCTAACCTGCTGGCGTTGCATTATTATTAAAGCAGCGTCATAATAATCATCCGGCTTTAATTCATCAGTAGTTTTTATCTCTGTTTCAAAGTGCTCATCAAGTATTACATCTTTAATTTTAATTCCGTGTTTTCTCAACTGTTCGAGCCTTTTTCCTCTTGCCAGAACTGTGACGTCATTGCCACTACTTTTAATTTTATAGGCAAATATGCTGCCAATAACTCCTGCTCCATATATTAATATTTTCATAACTTACCCTCTGGTTAATTTAATAATTGTTAGGCTTACCTAATATTATATTATTTGAAATGTACTTCTGCAATCAATTATATTTTCTCAGGCAGGTAAGGCTTTTATAAAATGGTAAAAAAAATTTTAAAAAACAAATATTGCATATTTACAAATTGGTTCATCTATGTAAGGATTAATTTTTGTTTTACAGGATTTTAATTGTTTACTAATTTTCGTAAATTAGTTAAAGGAGAAATATGAAAAAGATGACAGATGAAGTTATTAAAGCATGGGATAACCGAAAGGGCGTGATAGTGTTTTCAACTGTTGACAGTAACGGTGTTCCAAACAGTATTTACGCCTCATGTGTTTCAAAATATAACGACGGGACGATTGTTGTTGCCGATAATTATTTTGATAAAACGAAAAAAAATATTCTTTCTGGAAGCACCGGGTCTATCCTTTTTATTACCAGTGAAGATGAGTCATACCAATTAAAAGGGCCTATAAAATATTATACCGATGGTAAAATATTTGATGATATGAAAAAATGGAATCCCAGAGAACATCCAGGTAATGCGGCAGCTGCTCTTGAGATTGAAGAAATATATTCCGGCTCAAAGAAGATTGTCTGATAATCCCCGGCTTATTATCAGTAGTCATATAATAATTTAGAGTGCAAAGAGATGCTATCACCTGTATGGAACAGGAATGGATGTTATGCCCCATATTCCAGGACCGGTATGCCCGCTAATAATAGTTGTTATTTCGGTTAAAATTAGTTCATCAATTTTTATTTCGGGGCCACTTTTAATCAACTCTTCAAGCTCTAAGACTGGCTTTATATCAGAACCATAAAAAATTCCAATTTTCTTCTTATACCCGGGCAATGAATGTTTCTTTATCTGCTTATAAAGCTCCAGTATAGCATTCTTCTTATTTCTGGCAAATTTTTTTAATTTTACAATTCCATTGTCTAAAGCCAGAATTGGTTTAAGGATAATTGATTTTGACAGGAATTTTTTTAAAACAGGAGCTCTTCCTCCCATAAACAGATAATGGAAATTTTCAAAAGTAGCAATTAATTTATTATTCTTTATCATAAAATCAATCAGGTAATCAATTTTTTCCCGACTTTCATTTCTCTCAATGGCTCTGGCAGCTTCCAGGGCAATAAATCCCAGACTTATTGCAGCAGTGCTGGAATCAATGACCTTTATTTTTGTTCCGGGGAAAAGTTTTGCAGCCTGGAAGGCGGAATTAAAAGTTGAAGAAAGCCTTGAGCTAAGATGGATGGAATAAATTAATGTTTTTTTACCAGTTTCTATTAATTTTTTATAAATTCTTTCAAAATCACCTATAGAAGGCCCGGAAGTCTTTATTTTTATACCTGATTTAAGTTTTTCAAAAACCTGTTTGTTGGTTATTTCTTTTCCTTCAAGGTATAGATTGCTTCCATATCCGACATACAGAGGTATTATTTCTATTTTATGCCTGGAAGATAATTCAGGGGGAATATCTGAAGTAGTATCTGTCACTACAGCAATATTTTCCATTAATCCTCCGAAAATTAATAATAATGAATTTTATTATATATTATTCAAATTAAAATTTTAAATATTCTTTATGGATTCTTTAAAATATTATAGTAATAATTATTACATTAATCGGAAGCATTATAATTGTAATTAACCTGAATCAGGGTTTTAAAAAATATTAGAGTAGCTTAAAATAATAGATTATAAACTGTAATGGCAGGGTAAAGAAGGCTTATTATAAGAATAGTGAATCCAGGCAGGCATATGGGCAGAAAGTTAATTAACATAATACTGGTTATTATAATAATTCTGGGTTTTATAGCTGTGATTGTAACGCAGAAGATAAAAATAAGCAGCATAACAACCGAAGAGATATCAAAATATATTCCCGGGTCAGTTATTTATGCCGTAATGCTCATTCTGGGGTTATACTGCCTTAAGGCAGTTACTTTTATTATCCCCATGGCACTGTTATATATAAGTGCAGGTGTAATCTTGCCACCATTCTGGGCAATAATGTTTACTTTTATCTGCCTTGCAGCAGAGATGACCATTGGTTTTTATATAGGCAGGCATATGGGCCGCAGCCGGGTTATGGAAAAAGTAGCCATGAATAAAAAAGTAAGTAAATTAACCGGATATGTGGAGGATAACAGTTTTTTGAGCTGTTTTGTGATAAGGTTTGTTCCGGGCTTTCCGCCCGATCTTGTCAGCATGTTGCTGGGTACTACCAGCATAAAATATTTTCAATTTTTGTCCGGTTCTATACTGGGGCTGATGCCGATTATGATACCCATTGTATTAATGGGTAATTCAATAACAAGCCCCTGGTCCAGAGAATTTTTGATACCCTTTGCCATTATTACCATATTGTCTTTATCGGCAATAGTGGTTTACAGGATATGGATTAAGAAGCACCGGGGCGAATAAATCCGGTAGAATAATTTTCGGTGTTTCTAATATTTCGAACCGATTTTTAAAGGAACCAATAAAAATAAATTTTATTTTTAAATATATACCAGTAATCTATAATAAAAAAATGCTTGTCTATAACCAAATATCTGAAATAGTAGCAGACCGGTTTATAATAATTGCGCTTTTTGAGGTTATTACTACTGGTATTATTTTTATATTTTTTAAAAAAAGACTCACGCTTAAAATCTTCTTTATGACGATTTTATTGGCATTAATACTTTCACTTATTTCTACAATGATTGCCAGGGGATATTACGGAGGAACTTTCTATCATGAAAAATTCGGCTGGCCCGTACAGTATTATTATGTAACCAGGAATATAGAAGCTGGAACAAATGTTGCCATGCCCTGTTCTTTTAGTTTTATTTTTTCCAAGTTTATTGCCAATACATTCTTCTGGTTATATTTACCGGTTGTAATCTACAGCATCTGTTTAGATATGAAAAGAAACAGAGCATTTATTATTTATGTAAGCATAATAATAATTATCTACGCTGGTCTGGCTATGGGATTTAGCTTATTTAATGTATAAATACTCATATCCGTTAATATTGCCATTTATTATAGAGTTCCACTTTTATTAGTTTATGAACCCTGGTATTAGTAAAAATGAAAAGCGATAATTAAGCCCTGAGCACTTTCACTTATGTTCTGTATTTCTGAATTTTCTCCAGAAGTTCCATATCTCCATTAACGTCTCCCAGACAGGTCGGAATTATGCCATCAACAACACCTTCAAGGTCAGCGACAAATTTTTCAGCATTCTCCAGGGTTGCACTGGCAGGCCATCCGATTCTCTCCAGAGTCTTCTGGTTCTTATCTGTTCCTACTATAAAATAGGGATAGATGGGTTTTCTCAGACGCTTACATTCTGTAGCTATCTGTTTTAACTTCGGTAGAGTTTCCTGTTCAAGTCTAAGGAAAAAGCAAAAATCCCAGTCATTTTGTATGCGAGCGATAGCGTTTTCCGCAGGTACACGCGCTGTTAACAGGCAGCCTAGCTTTACCTTGCTTACTTTTATAGTATTTCTGAGAAAGTCCCTGACTTCTTCGGCAGGACCGGTAGATCGCCGATATTTCAGGATTTCATCAGGGTCTGATATTACTTTAAAGCTGCCATCCCTCCGTGTTCTTATCAGATTACCGTATTTCGGAGGGTCGCCCGGATCCGGGAGCATACCATCGACACCCATAGATTCGGCAGCGAGTGCTGCCGCGCCTATTTCTACTGGCCCCTTATAATTGGTAATAAGCATCGGTATTGCTATCTTATCTGGATATATCTGTTTGAGCACACAGGCTATAGCAGAGCCACCGGGTGCAGGGGCACCGCCGGCACTATCAGTAATATTCCATCCATCAACTAAATCCTTGATTTTCACGGCAGAGTCGATAAAGTCCAGTCTCGGGATAAACTCGTATAATAATTTCATAGTTTAATTTCTCCTACTCCATTTTTGTAATTTTTATAATAAGCCATGCTAATATTGGCTCTCTTGCTCTAGCAACCTTTAGGATTTTCTTAACCAGTCCTCCTCTATCCGATACAAAAAATATCCGGTATAATTTTCCGGGTATTTTTATAAATTATGTAGAAATCACAACATCCCTTACAATTGGATTTTTGATAATCACTGATTTTCCTATCAATATTGTTTTACTTTTAATTAATTATAACAAATCAAAGATAAATAAATAATATCATTTTTGTTTCCGATAATAATAAATCTGGCCATTTTTTTGGGGACAGGGGAATAGGCCGGGAATCTGGAAGCAAATTCTTATAAATTATTTCCAGATTTGCCAGAATGTATGATTAAAACATCGCAGTCTGCGTAAGAAAATCTGAATCCGGAGAAATTAGTCACTTTGATGAGTGCACATGCTGGCCGGGGCAGTGTATAAAGTTAGAATAACTTTGTTGGATTTAAGTGATGATATTTTTATACATGGATTTATAAGATTATTTGCTTCACAAGTTATTCATTATTAAATATATATATATCCTGTAAACCTTATTCTGTTAAAATCAGCTAAAACCCTTATTATGGATTGGACAGCTCAAAGGCTGTCCAATCCATCTATTATTTTAAAAATCAGCAATCAGTATGTTTAATTGTTAACCTCTATCTCAATCTCAACTCTTCTATTCAGTTTGCCGGCTTCTTCACGGAAGGTTCCTTCAGTATCAACATCGGGGACTTTTAGCTCCGTATCGCCCCTGCCGTCAACAAGAAGCTCCCAGCCGTCAACATCATTTTCCTGTGCCCAGGCCTCAAACCAGTCCCTGAATGCTGTGGCACGGTCAAGGGATAACTGCAGGTTGGAAGAGTCATCACCCCTGCTGTCGGTGTGCCCTATAAAGGTTATAGTTGCATTGTCAAGAGCTGCATCTAAATTTTGCGCAAATTCTTCAAGTACTTCATCTGCACCTGCCTTTAGCTCTGAACTGCCGGTATCAAATAGCACATCGCTGGGAAGAGGAGGCGGCTCTTTCATATCAATTTCAGGTTCCTCCAGTGGTTCTGCTCCGGGGAGACGCCACATCTCAAGCGGTCCATCATTGCGGACTACGGCAAGGTGGCCTCCGTCCGGGGTAAAAGCCACAGCGTGTGACCCGTCAGTAATTGCCGAGGGGTCAAGTTCCTGATCCAGAGTGTACAAAAGTGTTCCCGTTTCTACATCCCATATAGTGGTTTCCAGATAAAGAGAGGCTACTGCAAGCAGGCTGACGTCGGGTGAAAAAGCTATATCTTCAACCTCTTTAGGAAATTCAAGGTCCACAATCTTCTCTTGCCCATCAACTGTCCACAGACGCACCTTATAATCCCAGTCTTCCTGTATTATTGCAGCCATAATCTCACCATCCGGTGAGAAGCGGAAGGGATTAGGTTTCAAGTATGCTAAAATGTCGAGAGCTATAGTGTGGACTATTCTCTCTTCTTTAATATCCCAGATATAGACGATGCCGTCATTATGCGTAGCTGCTAAAAGCATACCTGCCGGATGATAATCGATGGCATTCACTAAGCGGTCCAACCCCTTTTCTGCAATTTCCGGGTTTTCAAGCTCGGCTACCTGCTCCCCACTTTCAGTATCCCATATCCATACTATGCCATCCCGGTTGCCGGTGGCAACATGTTCCCCGTCGGGGGAGAAGGCGATTTGGTTGTTATAGCCGCCATGAAGCTGGTGAAGCTCTGAACCGTCAGTCGTATCTATAAGACAGGCTCCATACATTCCAAGGCCTACTCCCATTACCGACCCGTCGGGAGAGAAATCTATATCATCTACAGAATGACGGTGTGAAGTATTAGCGTCTACAATCCTGCCGTCATAGAGCAGGTGGGTATAAGTTGTAAGAAATGAACCCACTACCAGGGTCTCACCATCAGGCGATGCAGCTACACTATAAAGTTTAAAATCCTGGTCCTCATGCTCAACGCTCCACAGAAGCTCCGGTTCTCCTTCGGTAGCTTCTTCCTCCCCCTCTACGGCTTCCGGCTCTTCTGAAACTTCTGTTTCCCCCTCTACGGCTTCCGGTTCTTCTGCAGTTTCCTGTTCTTCTTCAACAACAGGCTCTTCTGTAGCTTCGGGTTCTGAAGCTTGACAGGCGGGAGCAATGGTCAGGCCAATAACAGTTATAATAATAATTATCAGTTTAATTGGAAATTTTATACTTTTCATAATTTGCCTTTCTGGTAAATATATTTTAAATGATTATATCCCGATAAAATAACACTGATGCGTAGTCAAAGATTAAATCAGCTAAAATTTTACAGTAAAAAGAAGACCTTAGAAAAATAAACGGCCTGGGAAAAAAATAGTCCTATCTTTTAATACCTCTTAGAATTAAAGTAGCAGTACAGATTAGAAATAAATATAACATAATAAACCTTTAAACCATAGACAGTTAAGCAAAGTTTGCTAATCAATCTATTTGGTTATCAAAGAACTAATCTCTGACATTTTATGGGTAAAGTATAACATAGAATTTCTACTGTTGGAACAAAGGAAGTTTATGGCGCTACAGGTTGGGTCCCCCGGGTTGCGAAATTTAGAACCAATTTTAGAAGGAATTAATTAAATTGATAGATATCTTTGGAAGCTAAATATTATATATGTTTTTTCTATGGCCAACTTTAATAACGAGAATAATAAGGTTGTTTTTATCGATGTCCATTATAACCCTGTAATCACCGATTCTTAATTTGTAACCGGGATCGCCAACTAACTTAGCTATAAAAGCTTCGGGTCTTATTCTTATCCTCTCAAGCGAAGAAATAATTCTTTCCTGGATGTTTCTTTCCAGTTTCATGAGTTGTTTTTTGGCTTTTAAGGAGAATACTATTTCATACAATAAAATCACCGGACATCTATTTTATATTTAGCTCTTTTTTTAATTGAGTAAGTGTTATGGTTTTGCCCTCTCTTATTTCTTTTCTTGACTCTTCCAGCTCTTTTTTTGTTTGTTCGTCAAGCTCCATACTATCTTCAAGCAAGTTCCAGATGATATTTTCGTAAGTTTCTCTTTCAAAGAGCTTCTTTTTAGTCAATACCTTTTTTAGTTCTTCACTTATTTGTATACTTGTTGCCATTTTATTTCACCATTTATAATTAATATTATATTAATCACTATAACTAACTATAGCATTCTATAATCTAATTATACATTTTATTATTAATTGACAGAATTACAAGGGATATTTCATTTATATAGAAATATTTGGTATTTATTGAAAAGCTAAAAATAAATTAGTTCGGATTTGTATCATTTGACTGGGAACTGTGGACAGAGTTAGAATTAATTTATTATTCTTAAATAGTGATATTTATATTCTAAATATAAGCTTCTAAAATATAATTAGTGAACTTGCTTAACCGATATGTTTTGTTTTTAAATTTTTTCAGTATTTTAAATAAATATTGACAAGAATTTTCATGTATGCGAACTTAATTTTATAAGACTTTTTGTATAATTGTAATAGATAGGAAATTGCCTTGAATAAAATTGTTTTAACAGAAGAGAAAGAAACTTTACTTGTGCCTCTATTTGGTAAGGCAATAGAAAATAAGAAAAAGGAGCCCATACTTACAGATAAAAAGGCCGTTGAGATCATAAATCAGATTAATTACGATTTTAATTCTCTGAGAATTCCTGAAAAAACAAATATTATGATGTGTATAAGGGCAAAGCTTATTGATAATTATGTTAAAAATTTTCTCGAAAAGAGTGATAAAATTGTTGCCTTGCATTTGGGTTGTGGACTTGACAGTAGATATATTAGAGTAGCAAATGATTATGTAGATTGGTATGACGTAGACTTTGGAGAAGTTATTGATATCCGTAAACATTTTTACAAAGAAACAGATAGATATCATATGATTTCATCTTCAGTTACAGAATACGAATGGTTTAATAAGATACCTACTGGGAAAAAGGAGTATATTATTATTGCCGAAGGTCTTTTTATGTATCTTAAAGAAGAAAATATTAAAACATTGATAAGTAATCTTAAGAAAAAGGTTGGTCATTATACCATAATTTTTGATGTATATAGTGTTTTCACAGCAAAGAATATAAGGAATCACCCATCTACAAAAAAAACGGGAGCAAAAGTTCACTGGGGTATAGATAATACGGAGGAACTTATAAAATGGGATTTAGGGATTCAATTAATTGAAGAAAAGTATTTTACTTCAAATGAAGAGATTAAGAATTTAGATATCAGTACAAAGATTATATTTAAAATCGCAAATTTATTTCCAGCTGCTAAAAAAGCTCACAGGTTATTGATTTGTAGAGTTGAGTAATTTTTAATATATGTTTTATTTTACTTGATTTTTAAAAGTCTGGCTGGCAAAGCTGACAGTAGGGCGAACTTTTAAATTAAAGGTAAAAATATCATATTAAGAATTTTTTAGGTGGTCATATTGTGAAAGGTTCGAATCTGGGTTATTGGTTTATATGAGAGATTTTCATACCATAATTAAGTTTTTAGAAATAGATATAGCATAAAAATGTAATTTACTATAATATTTTTGACACTTTTTATTTTTAGAAATAATAATATTATGGCATACAAGTAACATTGAACTCTACTGGATATAATTTTCCGTATGTAATCGAATCTGGCACACCATCATGATCTGTTTGTAATCCCTTGTGGCTAAGCCTTACCTGGAATCTATCGCGACCATCATCAATTGCCTGATTTAGAGCATCTATTAGCTGAGTGCTTGAGCAGATAAAATTCGGTATATCATATAGACCTAATACGACTCCTGGTATATTATAATCTCCAAGTTGGACATCATCATTTCCCCAGTAAACAGCTTCCACCCTTATCTTTTCAATTAGAGAATAAGGATTCTCGTATATTTTGAATTGTGAAAATTTCATTTCAGCAGATATTATTTCTTTACCAGAAAGGTTTGAAATATCAAAGCTTAAAAAGCCTCTAAGTGTTCTAT
>CAZQQX010000038.1:0-12537 GCA_964595565.1 uncultured Actinomycetota bacterium | reverse complement strand
AATTTAACCTGCAGCCGGGTAAGGGCAGACTACCGGAATATTTAAAATTTGTTAAGTTCTGAATATTAAATAATTTTTCAAGTCGGATACTTCATCAGTACAAAAAAAAATAATTATAATTTTACCGGTGAATAATACCATCCATTTTTTGACAGATTTAAAAAAGTTTAAATCTTTACATTCAGTTATTTGACAGTGATTTTTTATGATTTTATGATATAAATTGTTTCATAAATTGAAATCAGCATTTATAATAGGATTGAATGCTGATTTTTAAGTAAACAGGAGAAGAGTTTAATAATGAGGGGAAAATGTTCAATTTTTTAAGGTTTAAAGATAAGGGGTTCTTTAAGTTAATAATATTATTTATAATATCTTCTCTATGTGTATTGTTAATCAGCATATCCTGCAGAATAATAAGTTCCGGAAGCGAAGAAGAAGGCGAGCAGAACGGTGAGGAGCAGGTGGAAGCCGTGGAAGGTGAATTAACAGAGGAAGAGAAAACAGATATAAAAATAGGGCTGTGGGATTGCCTGGAGCCCAAGGGAAGGCTCGCTTTGATGGGAAGCATAGAAAGTTTTACCCTGGAGAACAATTATATTGAAATAGATACCGAACACTTCAGGAGCCAGGAGGAACTTGAAGACAAGTTTGAAGCGGCAAGCCTCGCCGGGGCCGGGCCCGAGCTGATTTTACTAAATTTTGATGGGGTACAGAGACTTGCTCCGGAAAACGTGATAAAAGAGATAGAAGCTGAGACAGTGGAGGCCTTAGATTACTCACTATTACTTGATGGGCTGGTAGAAATCTCTGAGTACAATGGTAGAAAATATATAATTCCTTTTAGAAGTTATGATTTTTTAGTATTTTTCTACAATAAAGATATTGTAGAAAAAGTCCCGGAAAGATTTGATGACCTTATGTCTTATTGTAAAGAGGTAAATAATTATGTAGAAGGGGTTTATGGATTTATGTTAAACAGTAACGAAGCAGACTGGATAATTCCTTTTATAGGTGGATACGGGGATTGGATTGTTGAATATAATTACAATTCATTGACCTTAGAAAATGAGGCAACTGTAAAGACCATGGAGTTTTTAAATTATATATATAACGAAGAAGAGATTTTGCCACGTGATGTTGAATACAGCGAAATTAATGAGTCATTTAAGAGCGGAAAAGTTCATATGATAATAGACAGTATAAGCCTTTTAGAGGAATATGAGGAGGCAGGGATAAATTATGGAGTGGCAAAAATACCCCGGGTATGGGAGGGAAGCAGAAATCCCACACCCTTAATTTCAGGCACCGGATTTATGATAAATGCCAATTGTTACGGAAGCGAGCTGGAGGCAGTGAATGAATTTTTAAAGTTTATGCTGGCAGAAGAAGAGCAAATCGGGTGGACTTCAGGTACGGATACTTTTCCGGTTTTAAAAAATATTGATAAAAATGATGCAATAAGAAACGACAGCATAGTATATAATGCTTTTCAACAGGCGAAGTTGTGCAGGGGCAAGCCCTACGAGGAACTTATAATGGTGATAAGGGATGCTGTAAGAGACAATGCGAAAAGTGTTATCTCTGGAGATATTCTTCCTGCGGACGCTGCATTAAAAATTCAGGAAGATGCTCTCAGGCTGAGGTCGGGCAGTATAACTGTTGACGAAACTGAAGAAGAGGGAACTGCCGGAGAAATAGAAGAAAGCGGAGAGCCAGAGTAAAAATTAATTTGTTAGCAGCAGAGGAGGATAATAAGTGAGCACTGACAATGGATTTAAGTCCTTTTTTATAAAGGGCCTTATAATTATACTGATTGCCATAATCTTTTTTGCTATAGGCGGAATAAGCATGCTAGGAATGCTGGCTGTGGTAAATAGAGTCACTATTGCGGATTTATTCAGAAAAAGTACAGAGGCTGAAGGACAGAGTGCCGGGCAGAGCACCGGGGAGCAGCAGCGTGACACTACTATGAGCGACATAGATGCTCCGGAAGGATTTATGCTGGCCGCGCTTGATGATGCAATAAGTAAAGTTGTAGAAGAAATCGCCCCGTCGGTAGTGAATATTGAAGTGACCGTAAAGACCCAGGACATTTTTGGAAGGATTTACGAGGAGGAGGGGATAGGTTCGGGGGTTATTTATTCCGAAGATGGCTATATTATAACCAACAATCATGTAGCCGGTGAAGCAGAAAAGCTGGTGGTAACTTTATATGATGGGAGCGAATATCCTGCGGTTCTGGTGGGTTCGGAAGAAAATTACGACGTGGCAGTTATAAAGATAGAAAAGGAAGGATTAAGGGCCGCAGATTTTTCTACAGATGATAGTTATAAAGCAGGAGACATGGTTATTGCAATAGGAAGTCCTTATGGTCTCCAGCAGAGTGTAACCATGGGAGTAATAAGTGCAAGGGGGAGAGACATTACCATTCCTGTTAATCTGATACAGACAGACGCGGCTATAAACAGGGGAAACAGCGGGGGGCCGCTGGTTAATTCAAGCGGAGAAGTAATAGGAATTAATACTCTGATATTATCAACATCAGGAGAAAACACCGGAATCGGATTTGCTGTACCCGGCAATACGGTTATCAGCATTGCAGACCAGATTATCAAATATGGAAAGGCAAAGATTCCTTACATGGGCATAAGGATGGATCCATACAGCAATACCGGGATTACCGGGGTGCATGTCAGTGACGTAGAACCGGGATACCCTGCGGAAGATGCCGGTATAAGGGCAGGAGATGTGATTACAGAAATTGATGGAGTGAAAGTAAGTAACCCTTATGAGTTATTTGCACAGGTCTTAAGACATAACGTAGGTGATAGTATAAATATTACAGTGAATAGAGGCGGGGACGTTTTTGAGGTTACAGTAACACTGGTAGAAACTCCCACAGAATGAGAACGGGCAACGAAATCCAGAGAAGGGAAAGTATTGGTCAAGGTAAATAAAGGGAACCGGCCACGCGAAGTAGATGAAAGGATACTGGTAGAAAAGGCGAAGAAGGGTGATAAAGCTGCTTTTGAAGAGCTGGTAAGACAATTTTCAAAGTATGTATATACCACCGCCTTTTTTATATTGAGAGATGCCCATGATGCCGAAGATGTTAGCCAGGAAGTGTTTGTGAAGGTATATCTTTCAATAGGGGGCTTCAGGGGGCTTTCCAGTTTTAAGACCTGGATAAGAAAGCTTACCGTAAATACCTGTATTGATAAATTAAGAATCTATTCAAAAACAAAGGACAGGAAGGTGAGTCTGGAAAAAATAACTGAAGAATACGAGGTAGTTTTTAATAAGTTCAATCAGAGCCTGGAAAACAGTTATTTTAATAAAGAAACGGTAAAAGATGTTTTAAAAGGTATAGTAAATCTTGATGAAAATTACAGGATACCTCTTATTTTAAGGGATCTTCAGGACTACAGTTACAGGGAAATATCGGAGCTAACCGGTAAGCCAATTGGAACCGTAAAGACGAATATTCACCGGGCGAGAAAAATGATAAAAGAAAAAATTAAAAGATAGGCGCAGGAATATAATAAATGTTTGAGTGAAACAAAAAATGACAATTCAAATCTATTACATTGTAATTTAAAATAGGTTGTAAAATTTTTGTTATGAGTAATATTGGTAAATATTTAAAAATTGCCAGGGATGTGTTAATAAAGCCCTCTGACAACATAGAACAAAAAATAATAGATAGAATATCTAATATTGATAAGAACGACGAGGGGTTACTTGACGAAAAGTTTTTAGATTTTTTCAGGAAAAGCAACTCAAGATTTTATCTTGTTTTTGAGAAGTTTAAAAACAACCAGGGGTTTTTTGTAACCCTGGCCGTAACTATAATTTTTATTATTGTTATTATTTTTCTCGTTAAAAAGACATCAAACGGAGAAGAAAAAGGTGAAAGAACCCCCGGGTTATCTTCTTCTAAAAAGAAAGCTTAAAAGAAACAGGAATACGATAATAATCCAGAACCATGGATTAATCAGCAAGTTCCTTATAGGTTCGTATTCTATTTTATCAAAAGCCTTTGTGAGAATATCTTCCAGCCAGTTGTATATGTTCACAAAGAAAGATTTTAAATTTTCTGAAGTAAAAAAGTTCTTTATCTCTTCCATATTTTCAAATTTTATCTTTTATTTAATTATTTGTAAATTCTTAAAATTACAGAAATTTTTACTGGTTAATTGTATTGCAGAAAAAAAATTATATTAGATAGTATATTATAAATAAATTTTATTAATAAAAACATTGTTAGGAGGTGTGTTTTGAGCTATTTTAAACTCAAAGAAAGAAATACCACCATCAGGACGGAGATTGTTGCCGGGTTAACTACCTTTATGACCATGGCCTACATTATCTTCGTTAATCCCGCAATTCTTTCTGCTGGTGGGGCCACAGGTATTCCTTTTGAAGCTGCCGTCATTGCCACTTGTATCGGTGCCGGGCTGATGAGTATGTTAATGGGAATTTTGACCAATACCCCTTTTGCCCTTGCTTCAGGTATGGGAATTAATGCGGTTGTAGTATTTACTATTGTCCTCGGTCTCGGGCTCAGCTGGCAGCAGGCGATGGGAATAGTGGTTATCGAGGGAATTCTGGTTACAATTATGGTGCTGACCGGACTACGCAGCATGATAATGAGGGCTATACCAATGGGATTGAAGTACGCAATTGGTGTTGGAATTGGGCTTTTTATTGCATTTATTGGTGCCCAGCAGGCAGGTTTTGTTGACCCGAGTGCTTCAACGCTGGTTACCCTGGGTGATTTCACAGCCAGTTATACCCAGCTGGCAGCATTTGGACTGGTGCTTACGACCATACTGGTGGCTTTCAGAATAAGGGGAGGAATCCTGATTGGAATTATTGGTACGGCAGTTGTGGGAATGATATTCAGGGTAATATCCATTCCTTCGGATATAATAAGTATCCCGACCAGGGAAAGTTTTTCCACGTTTTTCAGGGCAGATCTGGTTGGTGCAGTGTGGAGCAAAGGTATGTTAAATATAGCCGCTCTGGTAATGATATTTGCACTTTTTATGACCGACTTTTTTGATACTATGGGTACGGTTATCGGAGTAGGAGGAGAAGCAGGATTGCTTGATAAAAACGGCAATCTTCCCAATTTAAAAAGGGTTCTCCTGATAGATTCTCTGGCAGCAGTGGCAGGAGGATTATTTGGTGCCAGCTCAATAACCACCTATATTGAGAGTGCCTCTGGAGTTTCTGATGGTGGGAGAACAGGAATTATGCCCACCGTTACCGGATTTTTATTTCTAATTTCCATATTTTTTGCTCCTTTGATTGCAGTTATCGGAGGAGGGGTAGAAATAGCAGAAGGAGTTATTAAATATCCTGTTACCTCTCCAGCGTTAATTGTGGTGGGGTTCTTAATGATGACGGTTATGAGCAGGATTGATTTTAAGGATTATGAAGTTGGCATACCTGCATTCTTAACCATAATTATAATGCCCTTCACCTATAGTATTTCTTATGGTATCGGGTTTGGTTTTATAAGTTATACTTTAATCAAATTATTCAGGGGCAAATTTAAAGACCTCCATCCTCTTATGATAATAGTGAGTGCACTGTTTGCGGTTGCATTTGTTGCAGAGGCAATAGCAAGCAGCATTGCCGGGAGTTAAAACAGGAATTATTTCGGATATGAAATTAAATGAAACTGGCCGGTAATTTCACCGGCCGGTTTCATTGTTATTTGACACCATATAAAGTTTTTTATAGTGTTTAATTGAAGTTATAAAATAAAAAAATTAAATTTTTATTTATATTCAAACTTTATCTGTAATATAAAAGTAAATGAAAAAAACAAAAGTAATAACGGGGGCAGTAACCATTTTTATGTTTTTATTTTTAGCCGCGGTTAATAATGGATGCATGCTGGAGTTCAAAAATTTAGATGGAAGTAAAACTAATTCCGATAATGGACAGACAATTGTTGGGGGTGAAGAACTTCAGAACATTGAACCCACTGGAAATAAGATACCGGAAAATATCCTGCCGGTAACTGTTATTAATATATTCCAGCACGGTTCAGGTGATGACTATTTTAAAGTGGGGAGCCCTGTTTATTTTTCTGCCGGAGGCCCCCCGGATGCAAGTGGTGATGTCTTAAAGTACACCTGGCAGATAGGAGACGAAGAGGTAATCTATGGGGAGAAAGTTTCTTATGTTTTTGACCATACCGGGGAATACATAATAATCCTGACAGTTGATGATAGGAATGATCCGGTTAAAATTTCAAGAAAGATATATCTGGTCGAAATTAATCAGAATATTTTAGTTACCGGGTCATATGAGGTAACAGTGGGGATAGAGTATGTCATAACCAATAATAGTCCCCTCGGGATAGAAGATGTGGTATGCCTGATTCAGGTTCCACAGACATATAGACCATTCCAGGTTATAAATGGCCGTAAATCCAATTATGGTGAAATGGATGAGGTTTATAGCGATGATTATAATATTATTGCAAAGTTTAATCTGGGTGACCTTCCGCCGGGAGAATCAGCGAATGCATATATAAATTGTGATGCAATTCTGTGCGAATATGAGTACCTGCAGTCCGGAAACGGGTTAAATGAATCATATAATCCTGGAGATAAAGATTTAGCTCTTTATACCGGTGCCGAGTATTATATAGACAGTGATTCGAGGCAGATTAAATCTACGGTAAAAACAGTAGTTGGTGAAGAGACAGAACCGATACTGATAGCGGAAAGATTGTATGATTATGTAGCAAACAGGATGGTGTACGATGAAGAAAAATTGGAAGAGAAGGTAAAAAGCTATAGATATGCTTCGGATATAATAAATTCAGGAAAAGGGGTTTGTACTGATTACGCCATTCTTTTCATAGCTTTATGCAGGGAAGCCGGGATTCCTGCCAAGTTTGTGCAGGGCGTTCCGGTATTTAGTATACTGGAAGAGGGGAACCGCAGTCTTCAGTATGGCCATGCCTGGGCAGAAATAAAGCTTCCGGGGTATGGATGGGTTCCAGTGGACATAACAACTGAAAGTGGATTTATGTCTTACAACTATTATCTTAATATGGAAACATATAAAGGGTCCGGGGTTTTTTACAGGAGTATTTTGATAGACGGGGTAAATTACTATCCCGGTGGATTTTATTACTCATGGGAAGGAAATGTTGAACCGGATGTTCTGAAAGGAACTACCTATAAAGTTAGCGGTCTGGATATACAGGATACAGCTATAATAAACGAAGACAGGTTTCTGGAGAGCGTGGGAAACACTCTTTCGGAGTATAATGCCGCTATAAATCATGTTAATCTGGCGCACTCTGAAGAGTGGATATTTAATGACCCCGGAGAAATTGCGGTAGAAGAAACTTTTTTAGTCAGACTCGAAGAACTCTCAAAAGAACTGGAAGAAATCAGTTATCCCGAAAGTTACGCCTCGGACAGGAATAAACTTGTAGAAATATCATACAGGATTATTCAGCACAAAGAAGAGCAGATAAAGTGTATGAGAAGCGACAATTACGAGTGCAGCATGAATGAGCACACCTTATTTATTGGTCTTCTGACGGAATTATTTGATTATTATGCTAATATGATAAAGAGCTTTAATCAAAAATATTAAAAATAGAGATGTTGTATCTTAGAATAATAAGCGGACTCGGACTACTTATAGCGGTAATGGTAATTATTTATGTTGTTTCAGCTATATACAATTTTTTTATGCAGTCCCATTATGTTTATTGTCCGGAAAAAGAAATTCTGGCTACCCCTTTTGATATAAAGCTGTATTTTGAAGAAATTATATTCAGGTCTCCTGACGGGGTAAATCTTTCAGGCTGGTTTATCCCCTGCAAAGCACGTAAAGAGGTGGTGCTCTTTTTCCACGGGAATGGTGGTAATATTTCAACCAGGCTTGCTCTTATAAAATATCTTTATAGTAAATTAGGGCTATCGGTATTTATAATTGATTATAGGGGATATGGGAAGAGCGAGGGAAAACCATCCGAGGAGGGAACATACCTTGATGCCAGGGCGGCATGGGAGTATCTGGCGGGGACACGAAAAATAAGTCCTGAAAACATCATAATATACGGCAGATCCCTGGGGGGTTCTGTTGCGGCCCGGCTGGCGGGGGAAGTAAAAAAAGGAGTACTTATACTTGATTCAACCTTTACTTCACTAAAGGATATTGCGTCGGAGATGTATCCTTATCTACCTGTAAGAAAATTTCTAAAATACGATTACCCTGCGATAGATTATATAAAAGAGGTAGTGCGCCCGGTATTAATAATTCACAGCAGCGAAGATGACTATATACCATTTTCACATGCTGCAAGACTGTACGAGCATGCAAATGAACCCAAAAAGCTTTTAAAGATTTCGGGAGGTCATAACAATAGTTATATAAAATCAGAGCAGGTTTTTATTGAGGGTATAAGAAATTTTATTTCGGGCAAATATAAAGAAGATTAAGAGATTTCTTTTTTCATATATATCCAGCCGCGGTACCCGGTATATTTTTCCAGGATTCGTGAAGACTTCTTTGTCATATCGATAAAGCCAAATTTTTTATACAGGTTATAAGCTTTCTTATTTTTTTCTGCGACCCATAGCTTTAAGATATTTTTTCCGGTTCTCCTGGCAAATTCTTCGGCAAAAGAGAGCATTTTCAGGCCAACGCCCTTTCTTTGATGGGAATTTTCAACTGCCAGGTTATCAATATATACTGTATCCGGGTTTAGTTTTGGAATGTCAAAAGATGAAAGAGTGAAAGCTTTACAGGCTTTTAAGAATCCAAGGTATTTGACGTAAGTATGGAAGTTTCTGATATAATTTTTTAGGCTTTCCCTGGTTACAAGTTCAATAACCCCGATTATTTTACCGGCAGAGATGGCAGCATAATATCTTCCATTGTCAATATTTCTGAAAATTTCTTCTCTTATGATATAAAATGCAGCTTCTTCTCTGGAGCTGAATACAAACTTTAGTTTTTCAAAAAAGGCTTCAAGTGATATTTCAAGGTAATGGTTGATATCGTCAGGATTTAGTTTATTTATACTTACGTCATTTAGTTCGTTGTCGGAGTTTTTAGATTTAATCATCTGAGGGTTTTTTGTTAAGTAGATTTATAGCTTTTTTAATGTTCTTTCTGGAAGTCAGGAGCTTTACTCCTCTTACACTCTGAAGCGAGGGATAGCTCTGACCGGCATCATCTGATGATATCTCGGTTTTAATACCGTAACTTTCAAGATAACTTCTGGCAATCTCCGCTTCTATTCTCGAGGCAAAAGTTCTGACTGTAACAAGTTCGTCCATTTTTTTATTTTTAAATTTTTTTAATTTTTCTTCATATATTATACAGTAAAAGGCTACAATTATAATAAACTTTTGAGTTTTAAAAAAATATCGGAATCAGCTTTAAAAATAAAAAGCAGCAGCTTTTCAGAAGGAGTTTATTTCTCGAGTCCGGTAAAAAATCAACTTTTGTTTGAAGAATTGATATCTATGATATACACTAATTTATGATATTAGAACAGCGCGCTCTGTGGCAGTTGAGCCGGGTACAGATGATAGTTTAATTTTATAATGAAAAACGGGATGCCGGAAGTTTTATGATAAAGAAACCACTTTTATTAAAAATATACGAATCTGCCAGCATGCAGAGGTGGAACGACCAGATTCGCACTATTGAACTTATAGAGCTTGATAAACAAGCCCAGAAAATGATTGTTGCCTATATTATGGGTAAGTGCGCGGAGAGCATGGAAAATAGAAATGTTAACTGGATTGAAATTATAGAAATCGGTCTTTTTGAAATGTTTAAGAGGATTACGCTAACGGATCTCAAACCTCCACTGGTTGACAGGATAAGAAAGGACAGGGAAAGGTACAGGGAGCTGAACTGGTGGGTTTTTGAAAGAATAAGTCCTTTTACAAAAGAGATAGGCAGAGATTTTAATTCACGTTTCAAAAAATATCTTACCGAGGAGGAAGAGACCTTTGAAAAAAGGATTGTAAGCGGAGCACATTTTTATGTTACAGAGTGGGAATTTGATATTATAAAATCGGCCAACCCCAGGGTTTATCTGGTTGAGGAGATTGCCGAAAGCAATTTAAGGGAGAGAAAGAAATATAGTGATTTAAAATGCATGGAAGCTTTTAGCGGTGAAAAAAAACTGGTTGAATTTGCCGATATATGCGGGCAGCTGCGTTTTCAGCAGAGGTGGAGCCATCTCTACCGGATACCAAAAACTTCTGTGCTCGGGCATATGTTGATAGTTGCTATCCTGTCATTAATATTTTCCTACGAAGCAAGGCTGGAAGAAGAAAACTGCATAAATAATTATTTCACCGGGCTCTTTCATGACCTTCCGGAGGTTCTGACCCGGGATATAATTAATCCTGTAAAAAAATCAATTAGGGGGCTTGATGAGCTTATAAAAGATTACGAGATCGAGGAAATGGAGAAAAAAATATATAAGCTTCTTCCTGAAACCTGGCATAAGGATATAAGAATGTTTACCGAAAATGAATTTTTAGATATAGTCGGCAGGAATGGCACGCTGGTGAAGGGTGCGGATGACCTGGCGGCTTTTATAGAAGCCTATCTTGCTTTAAAAAATGGTATAAAGAATGAAAATTTAATCTATGCCAAAAAGAAATTAAAGAAAAAGTATAAGTCAAAAGTAATTGAAGGAATAAATTTTGGGAAGATATATGCTGATTTTACCTAGGAGCTTGTCCGAGAATACAAATTAAATGAATATAAGCCTAAAAACATATAAAAGTAATTAAACAAATATGCTATAATAATTAATATAAATATCATAAAAATTATTATAGGAAAGAGCAAATGCCAGTACCATTTAAAAAAGACCCACAAGAATATAACGGGAGAAAGCTTTTAGCAGAAAATGTATTTGACCTTCTGCCAGAAGATGATGAATGTTTTGTATATGAAGATATATTCTCCCAGATAGACACAAGTACCCTGGAGAACAAATACAGCATGGCCGGACAGCATGCATATCATCCGAGGCTGATAACAGCCATACTAATCTATGCCTACAGCCAGGGGATATTCAGTTCCAGGAAAATAGAGAACAGGTGTAAAAAGGATCTTTCCTTTATGTACATATCCCACCTAAACTGCCCCAACTTCAGGGTGCTTTCAGACTTCAGGAAAAATAACTGGCAGTTTTTTAAAAGCTGCTTTGTTCAAAGTGTCGCCATAGCTAAAAGTCTGGGGATGGTTTCACTTGGCCATGTGAGCCTTGACGGCTCCAAGTTCTATGCCAATACCTCAAAATACAAGGCAGCAAGCTACAAAAGATTAAATGATAACTATGAAAAACTGGAGCATGAAATAGAAGAGCTACTGAAGAAAGCAGATGATTCTGACAGAGCAGAAGACAGAATCTACCATAACGGCACAGGATACTCTATCCCTGATGATATTAAGATAAAAAAGGATAGACTTGCCAGGATAAAAAGAGTAAAAAAGGCACTGGAAGAAAGACATAGCAAACAAAAACCTAAAAAACAAATAAAAGATTCGTCCCAGATAAGCTATGCCGATACCGGGGCAAAGCTCATGAAGACAAGGGGAAATTTTGAGTACTGCTACAACGGCCAGATAGGTGTAGACTCAAAAGACCAGATAATAGTTAGCCAGCATCTTTCGGTAAATGAAAATGATAAAAACGAACTAAAGCCGGCACTTAACCAGATAAAAAATAATACAGGCTCACTTCCTTCTGTTATGACTCTTGATAAGGGCTATGCCACCCCGGATAATATAAGTGAACTTAATGTCTCGGGAATTGACGGATATTTTGCAGTAGGAAAAGGGGAAAAAGAGAAAATACCGGATAGTAAAAGTAAAATAGGCAGCTGTCTTTTTTCATACGATAGGGCAAAAGATATATTTATCTGTCCTGCCAGCCGCGTGCTGGTTTACAAATCAAAAAATAAAAGAAGGATTTATAGGTCACGCGGCGATGTCTGTGCCGGATGCACCTACTTAAAATGCATTGCCAAAAGAAAAAGAGCTGCTGTTATGTATCTTGATGATAAGGCGCTTGTGCTGCACTCTATGGCAGCCAAGATGAAAAGCGAATCTTCAAAAAAGATATATGCAAAGAGGAAGGTAATTGTTGAACCCGTATTCGGACAGATAAAGACAGGTGGCTTCAGGAGGTTCAGCTTAAGGGGCCATGATAAGGCAGGTGGTGAATTTTCCCTTGTATGTGCGGTATCAAACTTTAAAAAGATAGTAAAAAGAATAAAAGATAGTAAGAATGCTTCCCTAAAGGAGGGGATTGTAGAAGTTATGGCATAGCATGTAGTTAATACAGGCTTGTGTTAGATCAAAAAGCAAAAACATTTTAAGATTTTTTAATAAAATGAATAAAATTAATAAAAGGTGCTTGTTCCCGCTGATTCTAATTGATTGTTTTCGGACAAGCTCCTAGTTAGATTGATTGTATGGTTGGAAAAATTATTTTATCAAAATCAAGGTATC
>CAZQQX010000037.1:0-12599 GCA_964595565.1 uncultured Actinomycetota bacterium | reverse complement strand
TTATATAATTTTATATAATTAATTAATATATAAATTTTTTAAATATATAAATTTTTCTCTTGACATTTATATTATAATTTGTTAATTTAATAATTCAAAAAATAATTATTGTTTTATTGATAATTTAAATTATTCTATTATTAAGATAGAGACTGTGATTTACATTCCTTTATTTGGGCACTTGGGATGTAAGGAGTCAGTAGTGCAACCGGCTATAGGGCCGGTTTTTTTATTTCAAAAGGGAGTAAATAAAAAAATTATTAACTAATTTAAATATAGATTTTAAAGCAGGAAGTAACTAATAAGGCAGCAATGAAAAGTAAAAATATAAAAAAGGAGGGGAAAATGAAAAAGTTATTGGGATGGTACGTAAGGTTTAAAACAAGTGAGAAGGGTGCAGCTGCAGCTGAGTATGCATTATTAGTAGCATTGGTAGCAGTAGTGATAATAGCAGGCGCAACGGCACTTGGACTGGCAATAAATGGTAAACTTGATGAGGTAGCTAAAACAATTACTAGTGCTGGTTCCTAGAGCTGTAATTGAATTTGCTAAAAGTATAGTTCAATTGATTTAGAGATTGAGAGAGCTAATAAAAAAAACTAATTATACCCAATAAAATGATTTATTGGGTATAATTAGTTTATGAAACTGTATGATTAATAAATAAAATGAAGAGTCTTATAAAAAACCTGTCCGGAGAGAAGGGGGCAAGCGCCGTAGAATTTGCCATCATCCTGCCGGTACTTATTATGCTGGTCTTTGGTATTATTCAGTTCGGGGTGGCTTATAGTAAATATATATCCCTTACCCATGCGGCAAGGGAGGGGGCAAGGCTTGCCGCGGTAGGGGATTACGAAGAAGACCCCGCAGGCTTTGAGCAGTCTGTAATAGAAAGCGCTCCGGCAGTAGAGATTGAAAGCATAACGGTTGAGAATCCCGAGGGCATAAAAATAGGAAATCCGGTCAGGGTTATACTTAAAGGGGAAATATTTTTTATAGACATACCCCTGGCAGGCAGATGGGGCCCCATTGAGCTAACCGGAGAAGCAACTATGAGAAGAGAAAGATAAGTAAAAAGTGCGCTGTCTTTATTATAGTTTTTTATAAATATAAATGTATGATAGTAAATATATTTTCAAAAAGATTTTCTTTAGCCAGAGCGGTCAGGTAGCAGTAATATTTGCTCTTCTTATTGTGGTTCTACTGGGTATAACGGCACTGGTTATTGATGTGGGCTCACTTTATCAGAAGAGAGGATTCTACCAGACTGTTGCTGATGCTGCCTCACTGGCAGGTGCCCATGAACTTCCTGAAAGCAGGCAGTATGCTGTTGCCGCTGCGGTTAATTATGCGGAAATGAATAATGTGGATATTTCCTATGACTGTCGTGATTATACTTCTGAAGATGTGAAAATCAGCCAGACTTTTTCTCCCGATGACACCATAACGGTAACTTTATCCAATAGGGAAGCCCCCCTGTATTTTGCCAGGGTATTTGGGATGGATACCGTTAGTCTGGGTGCAGGGGCAAAAGCTGTAGTGGGGAGACCGTCACAGGTGTATGGTGTAGTTCCCTGGGCTGTAGTAATTCCCGAAGGTGCTGACTGGGAGAGCTGGCTGTGGGGCGAAGCAGGAGAGGAAAAAGTAATAAGCGGAGAGCTGGAAGACACTGATTTTATTGCCTGGGATACTACCGAACATCCCGGACAGTGGAACCGGAGGTATAAGGATAGAATTATTAACGGTTATCAGGAACCCATGGAAGACGGGGATTCCATTTACACCCGTGAAATTAATATGGCACAGACAGTAAGCGCTGTAGATGGCAGGATCGATGTCTGGGATGATTTTAATGAGCTGATAAGATATGGTGATGGGGGAATAATAAAACTTGCAGAAAATGATGACCAGTTTGTAATAGTACCGCTTATTTACAATACTGAACTTATAGAATGGCTGGAAGAGCAAACGGAGGAAAAGCCCGGCAAAGATAAAGAAGAATGGCCGGAAGTGTGGGTTGATATAGTTGAATTTGCACCTTTTATTATAACCGGCATAGAAAGTACAGGCCACGGGCACGGGCATGGTTCTAAAACAGAGATTAAAGGCAGGTTTATCCACCAGGCACTGATTATAAATGATGGTGAAATTGAAGCTGCCGGGGATTTAGGGTTGAGGGTAATAAGACTGTGGGATTAAAGATAATAAATCTTATTGGATAGAAAAAATATGAAAAATGTTTTATAATATTTATATAATAAAATATTAAGGAAACAAACAATATGAAGTTAAGAATTACATTACTTATTTTAGCAATAATTATAGGGGTAGCAGCAGTATTTGGAGTTATTGCTTACATTAACAGCATGAGGGCATCAATGGAAGAAGAAATTGAAAAAGTGGAAGTGCTGGTGGCGGCCATGAATATACCAAAGGAGATGCCGGTTGAAACATTAATCGAGCAGAATATGGTGATGACCGAAGGTATTCCCAGAAGATATCTTGCAGAGGGTGTATTGAGTTCTCTGGAAGGGTACAGTGGTTATGTGGTGGCAAATCATATAAACAAAGGTGAGCAGATTACAACTACAAAGTTCGCAAAGCCCGAGGAGCTGGGGCTGGCATTTGTAATACCGGATGGTATGGTAGCGGTTTCCATTCCGGTTGACGAAGTTATAGGGGTATCAAATCTTATAAATATGGGAGACAGAGTAAATGTTATTGCTACTTTCTTCCCTGAAGAAGAACTATCGGGTTATACAGGTGGGGTAACCTCTGGATCAGAGGAGCAGGTAGAAGCCGGGGAAGAGCCCACGGTTATAGAAGGAGAAAATGCTAATAGTTACGGGGGACCTTCTGTAGTAATTGACAGGGAGATTACAAAAACGCTTATATGGAATGTAGAAGTCCTGTATTTAGGGACAAGAAAAACGGTATCGGGTTCATCGGGCGAAGATGGAGGTATATTTGGCGCCCAATCACAGTCAGAGTCCGGGTCTATCGAAATAGGTGCAGCAACTCTTGCCGTTACTCCGGAAGATTCAGAGAAGCTCGTATTCTCGGAGGAAATGGGTAGTGTGTGGCTTGCCCTGGTACCGGTAGACGGTGTTGAAAAAGAAGATACAACCGGAATAACCATGGATAATGTATTTAATTAAAAGATTAAAACTAAATCAAGTAAAAGGGAATTTAGAAAGGTATGAATAAAATACCGGTAGCAATAATTGATAGGGAAATAAATAATATAGATAAAGTAAGGTATTTACTGGAAAAATTTCCGGAATTAGAAGTGGTAAGAACCAGCAGCAGCCTTGAAGACCTGGAAGGTTTATTAAGTGAGAGAAAACCCTGCCTTATATGGGTTGGCCCTGCATATAAACTGGAAGATATAGAAAGTATTTTAGAATCCTATCATTCCAGTCTTTATTTTACCAGGGTAATTTTGCTGGCAAGGGATATGCCGGCTGAACTGCTAAAAAAGGCTTTAAAGCTAAATGTTCATGATGTTCTTGAGATACCCTTTACTTATAATGATATAAAAGAGGTTATTGGAAGGGCAAAAGAGGGCATAATAACCGATGTCCAGGAAAAAACTAAAAGACCCAGGAGAATTACGGTTTTTGGTACCAAGGGAGGAGTTGGCAAGTCTTTCCTTTCTGTAAACCTTGCTGTTGGGCTCATAAATATGGTAAAAAAGAGGGTTTCCCTTTTTGATACAAATTACCAGTTTGGAGATATAGCCCTGATGCTTGACCTTAACCCGAAGTATTCTGTTTATGATATAATTCCGGTTATTGAAAGCCTGGACCCTAAAGTTCTGGGCGGGTATTTAACTACCCACAGTTCAGGGTTGATGGTGCTGCCGGCACCCCTTGATATATCCAAAAGTACGGGAATAAATAGTAGAATCACTATAAAAATACTTGAAAACCTGTCCAGAATAAGTGATTATACGGTAGTGGACACCGCATCTTATTTTTCGGAAGATATTTTAAATATTTTTAGTGATACAGACTATTTATGTATTATAACCAGTAAAGATACACCCAGCATAAAAAATTTAAAAATTTCGCTGCAGATACTGGACCAGTTAAAATTCCCCGAAGACAATATATTTGTGATACTTAATCGTGCGGATAGCAAGGTTGGCATTACTTTAGGAGAAATAGAGCAGACTATACAGAGAAAAATAGATGTGGCAATTCCCAGTGACAGAATAGTACCTATATCTGTTAACAAAGGGATTCCGGTAATTCTGGATGTCCCGCGTTCTTCAGTAGCAAAAAGCATTTATAAGCTGATCAGGCTCGTAAGCGAGAAAGGCAAAAAATAGTAAGAGCAGTATCCGGCTGTCTGAAAATAAACTTTTTAAAGGATAGTGAACATTAATGGAATTAGAAAGAGAGTTTAACGGGTTGGGAAGTTTTAAGAGTGGCTCCTATATAAAAAGAGATAATATAACTGCGTCACGTTCTTCCCAGATTAATAAAATAAAAAGAGAGATACACCAGGAATTAATAGAAAAACTTTCGGATGTGATATACAAAAAAAATATCAGTGATGCCGAGCTGAGCCTGAGGGTAAGGGGTGAGGTACAGAGGATAATAAATGTAAATAATTATCCTTTAACTGCTGAAGAAAAGAATATTGTAGTAGAAGATTTTATAAATGACGTGGTGGGTTACGGGCCCATAGAAGAATATTTGAGAGATAAAGATGTAAATGAAATTATGGTAAACAATCCAAGAAAAATATATATAGAAAAATTCGGTAAAATTTACAGTACTGATAAAACTTTTCTGGATGAAGCGCACCTGATGCAGGTAATAAATAAAATTGTAAGCAAGGTAGGCAGAAGAGTTGATGAATCTTCTCCTTATGTTGACGCAAGACTTCCGGATGGGTCAAGGGTAAATGTTATCATCCACCCCCTTGTTTTAAACGGGCCGGTACTTACCATAAGAAAATTTTCTGCCGACCCTTTTACTATTGAGGACCTTGTGGGAATGGGCACATGCACGCAGAAAGTGGCAGATTTTTTAGAAAATTGCATCAGGGGAAAGATTAATATAATTTGCTCCGGGGGTACCGGTACGGGGAAAACTACTACATTAAATGTCCTGTCCTCTTTTATACCCCATGATGAGAGGATAATTACCATAGAAGATGCAGCAGAACTCCAGCTTAATCAGGAACATGTTATACGCCTGGAATCAAGGCCGCCCAATATTGAGGGGAAAGGAGAAGTGGCCATAAGGAATCTGGTCAGGAACGCCCTTCGTATGAGACCTGACCGTATAATTGTAGGGGAAGTAAGGGGAGGCGAAGCCCTGGACATGCTTCAGGCAATGAATACCGGCCATGACGGAAGTCTGAGCACTGCTCATGCGAACTCACCGAGAGATGTTCTCTCACGTCTGGAGACTATGGTTTTAATGGCAGGGGTGGATATACCAATTAAAGCTATAAGAGAGCAGATTTCATCTGCCATAGACCTTATAGTACATATGAATAGATTAAAGGATGGTACCAGAAGATTCACCAGGGTGACAGAGGTCCAGGGTATGGAAGGCGATATAATTACCCTGCAGGATTTATTTTTATTTGACTTTATGGGCGTTGATGAAGAAGGAAGATATAAAGGAAGAATTAAATCTACCGGTCTCAGGCCCCAATTTATAAAGAAGCTGCAAAATTTTGGGATTGATTTACCGGATGAGATATTTGAAAAAGAAATTTAACTGTAAAAATAAATAAAGACATAAAATTGAAGCGATAAAAGATAATGATTAAAGTTAATATAGACTCAGCAGACAATATGAATATCAATGTAGTACTAAATATAGTAATAAGTAAAAATTCAGCGGCGTCCTGCTGTACTTCTTAAATTATTTATCAAAAAAATTTAGTTCATAAAATGCATAGAATTTTTAAATTTTTAGATATAAAAAAAGGCTCTGAGTATTTATTAGCAACGCTGGTGTTTTTAGCAATAATTTTTTCTATGGTATTTGTGTTCCCCCTTCCAATTAAAGCACAGCAGTCCGGGGATATTGTTATAAATAAAATTGATTTTGAAGACTACCCCGAAGTAAATATTTACATTAACTTTAAAGAAGGCTCGGAATTAGGATATCTGGATTTGAAGCAGGAAGATTTTGTAGTGCTTGAAAATGGCCAGGAGGTAAACGGCCTTTCAGTTAAGCCTATGGATGAAATATCTGAACCTATCGGGATAGCGCTGGCGATAGATACCAGCGGGAGCATGAAAGGAGTCCCCCTCAGTGATGCCTCAGGTGCGGCTTCTTTTTTTGTAAATGAAATGAGAAACATTGATAAAATAGCGGTGGTAGGGTTTTCTGATGGAGTTATTGTTCATTCAGACTTTACTTCAGACCACAGGAAATTAAGGGATTCAATTTCCGGGATAGAAGCAAGGGGAGAGACTGCCTTATTTGATGGAATATATGAAGCGTGTGAGTTATTCAGAAGCGGTTACAATATAAAGCATAAGTACCTTATTGTGCTGTCGGATGGTATGGATACTGCAAGCAGTCATACTTCTGAGGAGGTGATTGACATAGCGCTAAAGGAAGACCTGGCTGTCTATTCCGTGGCCCTGCTTTCGCCCGAGTTTAATCCGGAAAGCATAAAAAATATTTCGGAAGGCACCGGAGGAGAGATGCTTGCTACGGCGGATTCCGGTGAACTTAAGGAACTTTATGAAAAAATTTCCAAAAAAATAATAAACCAGTACAGGATATCATACACAAGCCTGTGGCCTGCCGCTGAGAATATAGAAATAAGTCTGGATATAGAGAAATTAGATATTTCTGAATCGGCTGCGCTGAGTTACGAAAATCCCTATTTCTCCCATCCACCCAGAAAAATTATGTTTGACTATAAAAACTATTTCCTTCTTGCTCTTTTTGATATCTGGTGGGTAAAAATAATTATATATTCAGCTGTTTTCCTTGCAGTCACCTTTTTTATTTATGCAATGGTCCTTTTTATACCTGTTCGCCGGAAAACTCTTAAAGATAAAGCCAGGCAGTATGGGTTCAGAACTGAAAGCAGGAAAGCCGAAGAAGCGTCCGAATATGAAGAAGAGCCGGAAAGAAGAGGATTTATAGGCTGGGTACTTAGAATTGTCTCAGTAATTGCTTCAAGAAGAGGATTTATTGAATTATTTGAATCCAGACTGGAAAGGGCCGGGATAAGAATAAAAGCTCCTGAGTTTATAGCCATACATTTATTTGTGGTGGTAGCTATTGGTATGACAGTTTACTATTTTAGTAAAAACCTTATTCTTGCAGCCGTGATTATAATCTTACTGGCACTGGCTCCTTTTTTGATATTAAATATAAAAACATCACAGAGGCTGAGACAGTTTCATGAGCAGCTTCCTGATGCCCTGCAGTTAATTAGCGGTTCTCTAAAGTCAGGATACAGTTTTAACCAGGCTTTAACCATGGTAGTGGATGAATCAAAGCCACCTCTATCAGAAGAATTTAGGAGGATATTAAGTGAAATAAGGATGGGCATACCTGAAAGGGAGGCGCTGGAGAATTTATCCGGCAGGATTAAAAGCGAGTATTTTGAATGGACCGTTATGGCAATAAATGTGCAGAGGGAAGTGGGCGGCAATCTGGCAGAAGTTATGGAAACCATTTCCACTACCATAAGAGAGAGAGACAGAATAATGAACAGAATAAAAGCCCTTACATCTGAGGGAAAACTGTCGGCTATTATCCTTATAGCTCTTCCCATAGTGCTGGGGATACTTCTGATGATTATAAGCAGGGAGTATATTGGCTTATTATTTTCAACAAAGGCGGGATTGTTAATGCTTCTGGTGTCCGGCATTCTGATGATTACAGGAATAATGTGGATACTTAAAATTATCCAGGTCAAATATTGACCGAAAAAAAATAAGATAATTTATTTTATTGTTTTTAAATTTTTAAAAAATTAGAAGGAGATTTAGATAAGCAGTTTTTTAATAAAAGATAGGCAGAATAAAGGCGGTGTAAGCAGGTGATTCCAAAATTAATTTCAATATATTCCATGTATTCTATCTATATAATAAAAGGTATGGTTTTTATAGCTGTTTTTTTACTTGTTTTATCCGTGGGGCTGCTGGCGATTGAAAGGAAAAAGAGGCGGGAAACTGTAATCAGTAAATTGTCTTTTTACAGCATGGAGAAAGGGAAGGAATTAAAAGTACCTTCTTTTTATGAGAGAGTTATTATGCCCATTCTGAGCAGAATAGCAGGCGGGATTAGGAAAATTAGCCCGCGCGGGGTCATTGAGTCCGTAAAGCATAGACTGGAGCTGGCGGGTATTCTGGAAAAGGTTGGAGTCAATGTTTATCTTACAAGTAAGTTCCTGTCTGCCATAGTATTTTTGATATTTTTTATACTATTATCAATACTTCTTGATCTCTCTTTAATGTTAACTGTAATATTGGTGGCAATGATACCCCTATCATATTTTTTTCCGGATATTTATTTACATAATAAGATTAATAACAGGCAGGAAGAAATAAGAAGGGTGATGCCAAACGCGCTTGATATGTTAACCATAACCGTTGAAGCAGGTATGGGTTTTGACATAGCATTATCCAAAGTGGCCAGCAACATCAAAGGTCCACTGGGTGAAGAACTAAATAAGATGCTAAAGGAAATGAGTATTGGTTTATCCAGAAGAGAAGCTTTCCATAATTTAGTTAAAAGGACAAGTGTTCCTGACCTGGATGCTTTTGTTGCGTCAGTAATTCAGGCTGATATTCTGGGTATATCAATAGGTAAAATATTAAGGGTCCAGGCTTCAGAGATTAGAAATAGAAGAAGTGTCAGAGCTGAGGAAGCGGGAATAAAAGCCCCTGTTAAATTAGTTTTCCCCCTTATTCTGTGTTTATTGCCCGCACTTTTAGTGGTTATTCTGGGACCCGGTTTAATAACGGTATACGAGAGTCTCATTAACTTTTTAAAGTAAATATTACCCTGCAGGCAATCTTAAAATATTTTATAGTTCTAAAGTTATTTCTTTACTTTTATAAATCTTTTTATTTGGCTCTTTTTAATGTAAAATCTAAAAACAATTTGTTTTATGTTTTTAACCCGGTCAAATTAAAAAAAGGGGTCTTAAAAGATGTTACTTGCTATAGATATCGGAAACACACATACGGTTATAGGTTTGTTTGAAGGAGATAAAATACTAACCTCGTGGAGAATGGCCACACCCGGATATGAAACATCAGATGAAATTGCAGCATCTATTTTTAGTTTTTTAAAAAATTCTAAATTTAACCCGGGAGAAATAAACGGAATTTCAGTCTCCTGTGTTGTTCCCAGGATACTTGATGAGGTAGTGAGCATGAGCAGTAAATATTTTAATATGGCTCCCTTTATTGTAAGCAGCAGTGTAAAATCCGATTTGATGATAAGTTATGACTACCCCGGGGAAATTGGGGCTGACAGGATCGCAAATTCTGTAGCAGCCAAAGAAATCTACGGGTTCCCCGCAGTTGTGGTGGATTTTGGAACAGCGACTACATTTGATATATTATCATCCGAAGGTGAGTATATCGGGGGCATAATTGCTCCCGGCATAGAGGTCTCATCAGAAGCACTTTTTAACAGTGCTGCAAAATTATCAAAGGTTGATTTGAGCTGGCCCGACTCTGTAATCGGGAAAAATACCGGGGATGGCCTGCGCTCGGGAATACTTTATGGATTCCTCGGGCAGGTGGATTTTATACTGGATAAAATAATTATGGACCGGAACAGCAAAGAAGATTCTTTTAGCCCGGAGGTGATTGCGACAGGGGGGCTTGCATTTCTAATGGAGGGTAAAAGTAGATGGATTAAAATTTACGACGGCGACCTGACTCTTAAAGGTTTAAGAATCTTATTTGAAAAAAATAAATAAAAAATGTTAAATTATAGCAATTGGCCGGTAATCATATAAACGGCATCGGAAGCTGCAGGTAATAAGCGAAAATTAAATAATAGGTAATAAAATAGATAATATTTTATTAGAATGATATAACAAGTGTGAAAAATCTCAAATTAGCAAGACTTACAGGCGAAATTCAGAAACTGGTAGTTAAATTTCTCAGGGATTACGAAACCAAAAATCTAAACGGTAAGAGATCCAATTCAATTGACAGCCCGGGTTTAAATATCAATTCTGATGCCATGTTTTCCGAGAGGTTATTTACTTCTTCTGTTTGGGGCAGTGCGCCGGTTGATTTCAGGCTCTCCCGCTACTCATTTAAAATTGGAAATGTAAGTATAAAAAATCCTGTTATTACGGCTCCTCTTGCGGGAATCACTGACAGTACTTACAGGATTTTTGCCAGGGTTTTCGGGGCCGCTCTTACATTTACTGAAATGATTTCCTGCTACGGGGTTTATTATAAGCAAAAAAAAAGTTTAGTCCTGAGCCAGATTACCGGCTATGAGAGGCCGTGCGCCCTGCAGTTATTTGGCACGGAGCCGGATATAATGGCAGAAGCAGCATTAAGGGTTGAGGAAAATGCGGATATTATAGATATTAATATGGGATGCCCGGTACCAAAAATACTGAAGGCCGGGAGCGGGGGATATCTTCTAAATGATGAATCAAAAATAGAAGGAATAATAACGAAGCTTTCATCAGTTTTAAAAAAGCCCCTTACCATAAAAACAAGAATAGGGTGGGACAGAAGCAGCATTAATATTTTAAATGTTGCGAGGATGGCGGAGAATGCAGGAGCGGCTGCTATATCAATTCATGGCAGAACAGTAAGACAGGGGTTTTCCGGAAAGGTTGACTACGGGATAATAAAGGAAGTAAAAGAAAAAGTTAAAATCCCGGTCATAGTCAGCGGTGATATAAATTCCTGCAGCAGAGCAAAAGAGGTGCTTGATTATACAGGGTGTGATGGGATTATGATTGGCAGGGCGTCAAGAGGCAGATTGTGGCTGTTGACGAATATACTAATTTCTTTTTACGGAGACTCAGCAGGCTGCAGCGGGATGATAATTGATGAAAATTTTGAGCCCGGTATTGAATGGAGGAGAGAATTCTCAAAGCTCTACCTGAAATTTTTGATTTATTTTAAGGGTGAAGATAGGGGAGTAAGAGAATTTAGAAAACACCTGTCCTGGATTTTTAAGGGGGTACGGGGAATAAATAAAGCAAGAGGTGAAATGGTAAAGATTGGAAGTTTTGATGAAGCTGTGGAATACATTAACAGGTGCGGTTAGCATAAGGTAAATAAAAAAAATTATAACGAAATTTTATTTTTTCTGGTTGCAGAGGTATTAATTAAATTGTATGGTGTATAAATTATAAAATTAAAGGTTAATGGAGAGTAGATGAATATAGCAGGATTTAAAATTAAACTGGCAATATTTGATATGGACGGGGTGTTGTTTGATACCGAAAGGTTGTCTAAAAAATTATACGTCAGAGCATTTATGAAATCTGGCTATAAAATGAATGACAGAATTTTTAATGACACAATAGGGATGAATATAAGGAAAACAAATGAAGTTTATAAAGATTTTTATGGAGAAGGGTTCCCTTTTGCAGAGATAAGAAATGAAAAAGTAAAACTGGAAAGAGATTATATATTATTAAAAGGTGTTTTATTAAAAGAAGGGCTCCCCGAGCTTTTAGAATATCTTAAAAAAATAAAATTAAAAATGGCGCTGGCAACATCAGCAAGCAGGGCCCGGACGGAATTATTGCTGGACTCTTCTGGTATAAAAAAATATTTTGGAGCCATAACCTGTGGTGATGAAATTGAGAACGGTAAACCTGAACCGGATATTTTTCTGGAAACATCTAAAAAGATGAAATGCAAGCCAGGGAACTGCATGGTTATTGAAGATTCAGTGAGCGGTATAACGGCAGCTTACAGAGCGGGAATGTTGCCGGTAATGGTACCCGATATAGTTGAACCTGATGGAAAGATAAATAAAATGTTGTTTAAAAAATTTAATAATTTAAGGGAAATTAAAAATTATTTGGAGCGCAGCCTGGATAATTAAAAGGTCCAGCACATTATTCAGGGCGCATAATAAGGTAAAGGAATTTTTTCATCTCTGTTTTTCTTTTTTTAAGGTTGATACTGAATTATACTTTTGCCTTTCTATTCTTTAAAATCTTAATTTTAGCTGGTAGAATAATAAAACTATATTTAAGATTATAGTAACCAGTGTTTTTCGGGATGTAGCGCAGCCTGGCTTAGCGCGCAGCGTTCGGGACGCTGAGGTCGGGGGTTCAAATCCCCCCATCCCGACCAGGTTCAGGACAGAAAAATATCGGGAACTTTAAAATTATTGTAGGAAAACATGCCAGTGGCATGTTTTCGGGATTTGAAAAGACGGACTGAGCGAGAGCGAGGGAGTCTGCGTCTCTGCAGCGAGCTCTGGCGAGACGAAAGAACAAATCCCCCCATCCCGACCAGATATAATTAATAATTTAGCATGAATAAGAAAAATGTAAAACTTTTGAATCTGGCAGCTGTGCTTATCTCATCGGACGTTATAAAAACAGCAGAATACTACCATAATATTATGGGTTTTAGGATGGTGAAGAATTTT
>CAZQQX010000036.1:0-13445 GCA_964595565.1 uncultured Actinomycetota bacterium | reverse complement strand
TTCAGATGTCGCCTTCATTATTTGAATTCTCGGTATCCAGGATGAAGATGTTTGACTATATGGGAGTTCCTTTGATCCAGATACAAAAAGTTGAAATGAAGACTTTTGATAAAATATTAAAGTTTATAATTGACTACTCAATAGCAATATTTTTATTTATTACATTTATGCTGCTTTATCCTGTAGTAGGGATTTTAATAAAGATTGATTCAAAAGGTCCCGTGCTCTACAGGCAGCAGAGATACGGTAAGAATTTTAGAAAAATAAATGTATATAAATTCAGAACTATGAGGGTAGGGGCTGATAAAGAAAAAGAATATTTAGAGAAAATATATAATAGGAAAAGTGAGTTTAAAATAAAGAAAGACCCCAGAGTTACAGGAGTGGGCAGATTCCTGAGGAAAACTTCCATTGATGAGATACCTCAGGTTTTAAATGTTCTGAAAGGTGATTTAAGCGTAATTGGTCCAAGAGCCCTTGCTGTGGAGGAAGGCGACCAGCTGGAAGAGTGGGAAGAGAAGCGGATGCAGGTTAACCAGGGCATCACCGGGCTGTGGCAGGTTAGCGGCAGGAGTGATGTTAATTACGAAGAAAGAATTAAGCTGGACCTGTATTATATACAGAACTGGTCAATCTGGCTGGAGTTTAAAATAGTAATTCTTACTATTATGAGAATATTCCGGGGCAGTGGGGCTTACTGATAGTAAGAAGATTTTTTTATACAATTACAGCAAATCAGTGGGTTCTTATTTTATATCATTTAGCAGTTGAATAATGCTGATTAACAATTTTATACATATTTATAAGAGAATTTGACATAATTAATTATTTGTGTAATTATAACTAATACTAAAAGTATAAATAACTTATATAATTAATTATATAAATAAAGATAGTATATAAGTAGCAAGAAAAATAAAACATTTGTAGCAATGAAAGACAACAATTTTAACAGAAAGCTACTAACTGTATGGCGCAAATTTGCGACAGGTGGGTGGCTTTTTTTAATTATATTATTATTAATCCTATTTAATATCGGTTGTGGAGCTCCTGGTAGCACCGGTAATCTCTCAGGCGAAAATTCAAACACAACTTCTGATGTCCCGGCTGATACAAAAAATGTTACGGAAGATGCCGTAGCCGATGAAAACACCGCTGATGCTGCATCTAATGATGAACAGGAATCAGAGGCGGAAGAAGAGAATTCTATGAATGAGGAAAATTTATCGACGGAGGGCAATCAAAACCAGGATGAAGAACAACCCGATACGCAGGAGGGAGATTTGAATATAAATGTATATTACGCAGACTCCCAGGTTAAATATCTTGTTGGTGAATCAAGAAAGGTGTCTTCATCCAGTAGATATGTAGAAGCGTTAAACGAACTTATGAAACTTCCGGTTGACAGCAGTTTAATTCGGCTCATTCCGGCTACTACTGTGGTTAATTCTGTTACCGTAGAGGATGGCATAGCAAAAGTTGACCTGTCCGATAATTTTGTACAGGATAGAGCCACAAGTGATACAGAAGATGTTCTACTGGTTTATTCAATAGTTAATACCCTTACAGGATTCTCTGATATAGATGCGGTAAATTTCTATATTGATGGGGAGAAACTTGATGCCCTGGGGATGCTTGACCTGCAGAATCCCTGTTACAGGAGAAGCGATTTAATAAAAAGTTAATTTAAAATGGAAAAATTATTAAGAACATTTAAATTTATCGGAGTTTTTTTTGTTGTACTGGTATTCTGTCTGTCACTGCTGGTATTCCCTGCAGTTAAAAATCTCAGTGCGGCAGGAAATGGGATAAAGGTTTTTATTGACCCGGGCCATGGCGGAAAGGACCCCGGTGCAGTATGGAATGGTCTACAGGAGAAAGACGCTAATCTGGCGATTGCTGTCAAATTAAAGGCAAAACTGGAAGCAGCAGGTTTTACAGTCATTATGAGGAGGACCGGTGACCAGTATCACACTCTTGACCAGATTGTTAATATGGCAAACAGCAGTGGGGCAGATATTTTTATTTCCATACATAATAATGCCTCTATTTCAACTGCGGCCCATGGAACCGAGACTTACTGGTGCCCAAACGGGGTAAATGGTTCCAGCCAGCTGGCAAACCTTGTACAGTCCCGACTTTTAAGCCAGATTGGCAGGGCAAATCGTGGAGTAAAAACTGCTAACTTCCGGGTAATAAAGTATACCACTATGCCTGCTGCCCTGGTTGAATGCGCTTTTGTTTCCAATCCTACCGAAGCAGCACTTTTAAAAACAGCAAGTTTTCAGGAGAAATGTGCAGTGGGTCTTTTTAACGCCATAAATGAATTTTCCAAAGGAGTAAATAAGACCACAGGTAGTTATACCGGCGGTAGCGGCAATAACTCAGCAGGGTTCTCAGTAATTGTTGATTATCCTACTAACAATACGACTATAACTAAGGAATTCCTGATAAGCGGATGGGCTGCAGATTTAAGTAATATTCCTCCCAAAAAGCTGGCAAAAGTAGAAATTTATAAGGGTACAGAAAGGAATGAAGATAATTTACTTGGAACTGCATCAAGGTTTGAGCGTCCTGACCTTGGAAGAAGTGACATACTGGACAGTGGATATATGTTAAGAGTTTATCTTGATAAGCTTGTTAAGGGTGAGAATATTCTGGGTGTTTATGCATATGATTCAAACGGTAACTACAGCTATAATATGGTTAAGATAAATGTAGTTAAAGAAGAAGCTCCTGTGGAACAGCCGAATAGCACCCCCATAGCAAATCCGGGAGGTCCTTACGAAGGAACTGTGGGTCAGGAGATAACCTTTGACGGTTCTGCCTCTGCTGATTCCGATGGTAGCATAACTGAGTATATATGGGACTTTGGTGATGGAAGTAGCGGTAGCGGTGTAAATCCTGTATATACCTACAGTGAGGCCGGAACTTATATGGTAAAACTTACAGTTAAGGATGATAAGAATGCCCAGTCTGCTTCTGTTCAGGTAAATGCAACTATTTCTGATTCTGAAACTGATGAAGAGGAAGAAGAGGAGGAAGAGGAAGATACACAGGATGACGAAAACCCGGCAGTATCCAATTCTACCAGTGTGGTAGGTTACAGAGAAGTAACTGCCGACCAGCTGGTGAGGTTATTTACTAACAGAGATTCAGATAAGGTCGAGCAGGCAACAGTGCTGGCGGAATTATATATACAGTATGGCGAGTTATTTAATATAAGGGCAGATATAGCATGGGCACAGATGTGCCATGAAACAGGTTTTCTGGAATACACAGGAGATGTAAAGCCGGAGCAGAATAATTTCTGCGGCATGGGAGCAGTTGCTGCCGGTGTTTCAGGGAATAGTTTTGCTACAGAAGAACTGGGGGTAATCGCCCACCTCGCACACCTTGCATGGTATTATTATCCTGACCATGTGAACGAATACTGCAGCAGCCAGTATGACCCGAGACATTTTGATAATTCCCACTACAGGTATACCGGTGATACTACTTTAGGCTTTTTAAATGGAAGATGGGCACCCGGAGCTACATATACTGATAAAATCGTATTGTTCTCCAACGAGATATGGCAGGGGTCGGATAATGAAACTGAAACTTCCGATTATATAGTGACTGCTGAAGCAGGCCAAAACCTGAGTGCAAATGTTGGCGAGGAACTTACCTTTGATGCATCTTCAAGTGTAATATCTCCGTTATCTCAGGCTGGAACAGTAACTTATAAGTGGGATTGGGACAATGATAGTGAGTATGACGTAACCACTGAAGATTTAACTGTAAAACATATATTTAATGATGCTGGAGAATATGAGGTAAAATTAAAGGTAGCTGCATTTGACGATATAGAGTCTACAGATACATTGACTGTTAATATAAATGATTATCCAGTGGCCAATCCCGGAGGCCCGTATGAGGGAACGGCCGGTCAGGAGATAACCTTTGACGGTTCTGCCTCATCTGACTCTGATGGTCAGATAACCGAATATATATGGGATTTTGGTGACGGAGAAATCGGCAGCGGTGTAAGTCCGGTTCATACTTACAGCGAAGCAGGAACCTATACTTTATCTCTTGAGGTAAAAGATAATTCAGGGGCTACTTCGATACCCGAATATACTGAAGTTGTTATAGCAGAGGAACCTGAGCAGTCAGATGAGAGTGATGACAGCGGGGAGAGCGAAGATGGTAATGATGAAGATAGCGATGATGAAAATAGCGGCGGAACCACCGAAAACGAATTGCCCACAGCCAGTGCCGGAGGCCCGTATGAGGGAACGGCCGGTCAGGAGATAACCTTTGACGGTTCTGCCTCATCTGACTCTGATGGTCAGATAACCGAATATATATGGGATTTTGGTGACGGAGAAATCGGCAGCGGTGTAAGTCCGGTTCATACTTACAGCGAAGCAGGAACCTATACTGTAAAGCTTACTGTAAAAGATGATAAGGATGCCCAGTCTGCTTCCGTACAGGTAAGTGTGGTTATTTCTGAAGCACAAACCGAAGAAGAGGAAGAGGAAAAACAGCAGGAAATAATATCCAGGGCGGTGGGGAAGCACTCAAGTACATTTACCATGGTTGTTGATTATCCAAAATATAACACGAACATTACCGGAGATTTTCTAATAAGCGGCTGGGCTGCAGATTTAAATAATATTCCTCCCAGGAAACTGGCAAGAGTTGAGATTTATAATGGTCCGGGAAGATACGAGCATAATTTCCTGGGTACGGCGAGAATATTTGAGCGCCCCGACCTTGGAAGGAAAGATATTCTTAACAGCGGTTACATACTGAGAATTTCAGTTGATTCCCTTTCAGAGGGAGAAAATATACTCTGGATATATGCTTATGATGCAAATAATTATTACAGGTCTACATCTGTTAAAATAAATGTAATAACCGAAGAATCGGTGAAATCAAGTAGCGATGAAGAAGATAATGAAAACAGTGATGAAGATACCGGTGATGGGACTACTGAAAACAAAGCACCCACAGCCAGTGCCGGAGGCCCGTATGAGGGAACGGCCGGTCAGGAGATAACCTTTGACGGTTCTGCCTCATCTGACTCTGATGGAAGTATAACCGAATATATATGGGATTTTGGTGATGGAAGTAGTGGCAGCGGAGTAAAACCGGCCCATAGCTATGTTAAAGCCGGAACTTATACAGCTAGTCTTAAAGTAAAGGATAACAATGGGCAGGTATCAGATGCTGTTACCGCAGGTGTTACAGTTAAAGAAGCAGAGAAGGTGTATCCTGCAAATACTTCCCCCATAACTAACAGCACCAGTATGATTGGTTATACAGAAGTAACGGTTGACCAGCTGGTAAAAATATTTGTTGACAGGGGTTCAAACAAAGTAGAGTGGGCAAGAAGGATTGCCTCCATATATATAAAATATGGAAAGCTGTTTAATATAAGGGCAGACATAGCCTGGGCTATGATGTGCCACGAAACTGGATTTCTGGAATACACGGGAGATGTAAAGCCGGAGCAGAATAATTTCTGTGGCATGGGCGCAGTCGGTGGAGGAGTTCCCGGAAATAGTTTTGCCACTGAAGAGCTGGGAGTGATAGCTCACTATGCGCACCTTGCATGGTACTATTATCCTGACCATGTAAATGTTTATTGCAGCGTGACTTACGACCCGAGGCACAGCAGTAAACATTATAAATATACCGGTGATACTACTCTGGGCTTTTTAAATGGAAGATGGGCCCCGGGAGCTACATATACTGGCAAGATAATCCTTTTTGCCAATAAGATTTATGGGTTTTAGAATTTAAATCTTTATTTTTAAGGCTAAAAAACTACTGGATATTCCAAAAAAATTTTACAGGAATTTATTTTAACCCTGTCCTTTGTTTATTGCTATTTTTTTTGATTTAATCTATCTTAAGTTGAGTACCCCGGTTAGATTTTTGGCTGGAATAACTTTATTTATAATTATAAGAAGCTTATAAATAGGCAGGCAATGCGGAAAGAAAATTTTCTAGTTGAATATAGTTTCAATTTCAGGATTGTCAGGTTCCTGGTATTTTTGAGTTTTTTCATTGTATTTTTCTTATATCACAGGGAAGTAATCTATGACAGGCCGGGGCTTATGTATGCAGCCACTACATTTATGCTCGCCCTGTTTATTATTTCCATCTACAGGATTAAGGTTGGTCTGTATATTTTTATTTTTTTTATTCCCCTTCTAACTTTTATCACCACTGTTCTTGGTATAAGGAATATAAACTTTATACTTTTTTTATTCTTTTCTCTTTTTCTGGGTTTCCTGGTAAACAGGGGGATAAATGAAGAAAATGTTCTGCTCCCACGAAAATTTAACGTATATTATGAAAGCGAAATTGCCATTGCTGTATTTGTGTTTATATTAATCGTCCTTGTGTCCAGTACAATTACCATATACCGTTATGCAAATTTCCTGCCATTTCTGTCCACGCAATACCATAATCTCGCAGTAAATATAGACGGAACCGGGTCCACAGGTTCAATATTATGGACCATAAAGTTTTTTTTCAATTATGTAATAGGATTTGGCCTACTATTTATTGTTTTTAATACTTTTGAAAGATTGGAAGAAGTTATAAGGGCAGTTATGGTAATAATTGCTTCTAACGTAGTTTTTTTTGCAGTCGGGTTTTACCAGCATTTTTTTAACCCGACTTTTGGGAGTTTCACCCAGTGGGCGGAAGCGGATAGAATTAACGCTACTTTTACCGACCCCAACGCGCTGGGAAATTACATAATTCTTGCTTTTCCCCTGTATATCATATTGCTTATTTATTTTAAAAAATGGTACCAGAGGTTGTTATCTATACTTATGCTTGGTGCTCTCCTGTTAATAACATTATTTTCAGGTTCAAGAAATGCCATGGCAGGAATAATGGTGGCAATTATTGCATTTATAATTATTGGTATTGTGAGGATAGTTAAATTCCTTATTTTAAAAAGCAGAGAATCAAGGAAGATAAGAAATACTTCAATAACCCTGGCTGTACTGACGCTGACGATAATAGTTGTTTTTATCAGTCTTTTTGCAGCAGTTATGATAAGCAAGGTAGAGTTGAAAGACAAATACCGGCCGCCGGAAACAGGATTTGCACTGTTTGACAGGTCTGTGGATACTATATGGATGGGTTACAATGTATACAGGCAGGCTGGCTTTATGGAAGGTTTCAAGTCAGTTTCATCTGAAAGGCACTTTATCTGGGCTCAGGCTTTAAATATCTTCAGGGATTATAAAATTTCAGGTGTAGGCCTGGGTGGTTTTATGATTGAGCTTCCTAATTATTACCAGGTAAATAACTCGGCCGTAAGGATAGTTGATTATACCGGAAACTATTATCTTCAGATGTTATCAGAGCTGGGGATTGTTGGACTCATTATGGTACTGTTTATTTTCTTCCTGATAATAAAGAAGGTATCCTGTTATTATCGGAGACAGAGGCCTGCCGGTAAAGAGGATAGGAGAGATTGGTTTTTAACCGGTTTTTTTATTTCCTTTATCTCAATGGTAATACTGCTGTTTTTTGGTCCGCATACTAATTTTAATGAAATTCAATTTACATTCTGGCTCGTAATAGGCCTGGCGTTTGCATTTATAAAGATAAGAGAGTCTGATTTATATAATCAGGGAAATTATGTTGTTAGCCAAAAACCTCAGAGCGGTAATGTTTCCTTAAATATTGTAAGGAAAATTAATCTTGATATTAAGCAAAAAATAAGCCTTATAGTTATAATGTTAATCTTTTCCGGGACTTTCTTTTACAGTTCGTGTTCAGAACTTTCCCTGAATATAAGACAAAAGGAAGTAGGCTGGGAAAATTATTACGGGTATTATCACCAGGAAGTTATTGAAGATAGAAAAATAATGTGGATATCAATAGATGCGGGCAGGGTTATGGAAAAAGAAGGAGAAAAACTTATTGTTCCGGTAAAAGATTCAGACCCGGCAGGACATCTTCTCCCCTTATTTATAAGATTTTTTGTAGATAACAGGATGGTAAAAGTAGTAAAAATTGATGATAGGCAGTGGCACGATGTAGAAATAGACCTATCAGATTTCAAAGAAGAGAAATTTACTTTTACCATAGCATGTAGTAGAAGCTGGGTTCCGGAGGAACGCGGGCTTTCCAATGACACAAGAGAACTGGGAGTAATGACCGGTGAATTCAGGTTTGTAAAGTGATATGCTTTTACCAAAAATAAGGTTTTTTATCCCGGGATAGTTTTAAATATATAAGTGAAAGCCTTTATTTTTTTTGGTTTATTAATGTTATAATAATCGCTAAATTTCAATAGAAGCTTTTAACCGGTGTAATTTAAGAAATAAGATTAACCGGGATAAAATATTATAAAATATGGGATAATACGATATTATTAAAAAAATACGATACAGATAAACGGGTTATAACAGGTAATGTTTTCAGGAATTAAAACACTTTTTTCTTACAGGGAGCTTCTTTTCAGCCTTACAAAAAAGGAGCTCAAGGTTAAATACCGGGGTTCGGCGCTGGGGTTTTTCTGGTCGCTTCTTAACCCCATCTTAACCATGCTGGTTTATTCTTTTGTATTTTCCATTGTCCTCAGGGCGGGGATTGAGCAGTTTGCTATTTTTCTAATCTGCGCCCTTCTACCTTTTAATTTCCTTTCAAATTCGGTTAACTACGGCGCCGGAAGTATTATTGGTAACAGCAACCTGGTAAATAAAATATATTTTCCGAGGGAAATTCTGCCTCTCTCTATTGTACTGGCAAATCTTATTAATTTCTTTTTTGAGATAGCGGCCCTTTTTATAGTGATTGGAATTATGGGCTATAAATTTTATATTTACCTGTACCTCCTTCCCGTGGTAATATTCTTTCAGTTTTTCCTGGTGGTGGGCATGACTCTACTGGTATCGGCTTTAAATGTTTTCTTCAGGGACCTGCAGCACCTGATAACCATTGTTATGATGGTATGGTTTTTTGGAACTCCCATAATATATCCTTTAAGTATGGTTCCCCCGGAGTACCAGTTTTTTATAAAGCTAAATCCGATGACAGTGTATTCTGCTTACTATCGTAATATTTTCTATTATGTTAAATATCCCGAGGGTGCGGGGTTCCCTTCGCTGGTGGAGACTTTAATTACTCTTGGTATTACTTTTATAATATTTTTTGTGGGTTATTTTGTGTTTAAAAAACTGGAGTACAGATTTGCAGAGGAGATTTAAGCGGGTTTTAACAGGTGATTACCTATGAAAGAAAAGAATTTAAGTTACAGAGAAAAAAGAATGAAGGGCTCCGATAATGATACAGCGGTAGAAGTTAAGTCTGTATCAAAAAGGTACAGGATTTACCATGAAAAAGTTCCCAGCCTGAAACAGACTATCCTTACACTGAGGCGTACCACATATGAAGAATTTTCCGCGCTCAGGGATATCTCATTTTCGGTAAAACACGGGGAGACCTGTGGTATTATTGGCCCCAATGGTTCGGGAAAAAGCACTCTTCTTAAGCTTATGGCAAGAATTATCCGTCCCACTTCGGGAAAAATAATTATAAACGGGCCGCTTTCCGCGCTTCTGGAGCTTGGTGCAGGGTTTCATCCTGACCTTACCGGAAGGGAAAATATTTATATTAATGCGGCTATACTGGGAATGAGAAAAAAGGATGTGGATAGAAAGTTAGACGACATTATAGAGTTTTCTGAGCTTGAACGTTTCATAGATACGCCGGTCAAAAATTACTCCTCAGGTATGTATATGAGGCTCGGGTTTTCAGTTGCGGTAAATGTTAATCCCGATATTCTACTTATAGATGAGGTTCTGGCTGTGGGTGACCAGTCTTTTCAGTCAAAATGCTATAAAGTGATATATGATTTTATGAAGAATGGCAAGACAATTATAATAGTCTCCCATGACCTTGATACTATTTCGGACCTGTGCAGCAAAGTTATATTCTTAAAAGATGGAGAGATAATAGATATGGGGAAACCCCTGGATATGGTTTCAAAATACAGGGCTTACGTTGAAGAACTGGAGAAAAAAAGAATTATCCAGCAGCAGAGAGCCGAGAGGAAAAAGATTTTTAAGACGGTAATTGATAGTAACAGGAAAGTTGTTGACGGTGAAGAAATATCAAGATTATCAAATTTGAGTATTGATGGTGAGACAATAAGCCGCTTTGGCTCCGGAGATGCAGAAATTGTAAGCATGGGTCTATTTGAGAAAAGCGGCAGGAAAATAGATTACTGCAGATATGGGGATGAAGTAAAACTTACCTATAATGTTCTCTTTAAAAATAAAGTTGAAGAGCCGGTATTTGGCATCAGGATAACAGATTACCGGGGTAATATTATCTATGGTACAAATACCAGACTAAAAAAAATTGGAACCGGGACCTTTAATAAAGGTGATGAGACAGCAGTTATTTTTTCCTTTAAGATAAATCTGGTAGGCGGAGAATATTCAGTATCTCCCGCTGTTGGCTACAATGACAATAAAACCTATTGCGACTGGGTAAATGACATGTTTACCATAAATGTAATTCACAGAAATATTGCTGAAGGCCTGGCGGACCTTGACCCGGAGATAAGCATAGAAAGATAATTTTTTTTAGTTAAAAAGTAACATAGCAAAGTAAATTATTAAGTAAAAATCATGAGTTCATAATTTTTATAATATCATTTTTAATACCGATTAAATTACCATTACTCAGGTTTCTGTCAAATTGGTTTTTTCCAATCTTAAAATTATTTACAATCTTTGCTGGAAGACCTTTTAAAACAAAAATGTCATTACCAAGCATAACGGCTTCTTCAATATCATGGGTTACAAATATTACAGTTCTTTTATCTGTCTGCCATAGATTGAGAAATGAGGCAAGAATATCTTTTTTTAATTTAAAATCTAATTGTTTGAACGGTTCGTCCATTAAGAGAATATCTGATGGAAATGCAAATGCTCTTGCGACTGCGACTCTTTGCGACATACCACCACTTAACTGAAGAGGGTAATAGTCTGAAAATCTTTCAAGACCGACTAATGTAATAAATTTTTCAGTAATTTTTCTTCTTTTGTTTTTTGAATAAATATCTGTTAAAACAAATTCAATATTACCTTTAACAGTTTTCCATTCAAGCAATCTGGGCTCCTGGAAAATATATGATATTGATCTGTGCTTTAAATTTTTGAATATGCCATTATCGGCAGGATATATGCCACTTAGAAGGTTCAATAATGTGGTTTTACCGCATCCTGATTCTCCGATGATCACGGTTATTTTATTTTCAGGTACCCTGATGGCAAAATCTTTAAAGACTGTCAGGTTTTTAAAATTTTTACTTAGATTTTTTATTTCAATATACAATTTAATATTTCCACTTTACTATTTTTTTGCCAATAATTTTTATCAATAATTCAGAAAGATAACTTATCAGTATGGCGACTATAGTCCATGCGAGTACTTTATCGGTTTCCAGGTATATTTTTGATAATTGCATGTCCGTACCGATTGCTTTTAAAGGATTACTTAAAACTTCAGCTGCGATTACAGCTTTCCATCCGATACCGACTGAGGAAACTGCTGATGCGATTATGAAAGGCAGTATTGCAGGAATATATATTTCTATTAAAACCCTTGTTTTTGTTATTTTATATGACTTTGCCATTTCCAGAATTTTTTTATCAATATTTTTTACTCCTTCGGTAATATTTGTATAAACGATGGGAAATGACACTAAGAAACTTGCAAATATAGGGACATTTTCAGAATTAAACCATATCAATGAAATCAATATTATTGATATTAAAGGAATGGACTTAATAATTACCAGAACTGGTTCCATCAATTTGTAAAGTATGTTGCTAAATCCTGACACTATCCCTAAAACAATTCCTGATAGGAATGAAATAACGAATCCTATGAGTCCTCTGGTTATTGAATGAAATACAGCACTTAAAAAATCATCCTGCCTGGCAATCTCTATTATACCGATGAAGGTACTTTCTGGAGAAGGTAAAATAATCTCTGAATCTATCATTAGAGAGACTATTTTCCATATTATGAGGAGAATAGAGATCGCAGCCAATAAGATAAGATAATCTTTTTTTTTATTTATTTTATCCATCATAATAGAATTGACTTTCGGGTATTTTCCCGCCTATATCTTCGGGCGAAAATTGATATAATACCTTCATATATTCATCTAAGATTTCTTTTGCGCTCTTTCTGTCTTCGTACATAAGGTTGCATCCCGGTATAGCTGTTTCTGCAATTTCTTCTTTTATACCTATTTCAAGTTTTTCGGCTTTACTGCCTGCATCCCCGGGATTATTATTTGCCCAGTTGATAGAATCTTTATAGTCCTTTAAAAATATTTCTAAAATATTTTTGTTATGATCTATTATATATGAAGAAACAATCAGGCATGTCTGGGGCAGAATATTTGATGAGTTTATTTTTCCCCATTCTTCCTGGATATCCATAACGATTTCAAGGTTATTATTTGCTTTAATGCTGCCTGTTACAAAAGGTTCGGGAAGTATTCCTATGTCCTGCTTGCCTGCAATAAGCAGCTGACTTAGTTCTACCTGATCAAATGAGTAGTCACATACCAGATCTCTTTCGGTATCAATTCCATTTTTATCTGCGAGATATCTGAAAATTACATCCGGGGTAGAGCCTTTAGCGATAATATTTATCTTTTTCCCTTTTAAGTCTTCCCACTTGCCCTTTTTGATGTTCTGGTTTTTATCTGAAACAAGGTAAAGAACACCGCCTCCAACAACAGCCACCAGTTTTATATCAACTCCTTTGTTGTATAATTTTGCAGCGACATTTGTCGGAAGTACCGCTATAGCAATTTCGTTTGACATAATTCTTGATATCATAATATCAGGAGATCCAATTATTTCATAAGTAAAATTACTGTTTTCATTATTGGCTGCAGCTTCATCAATTAATTTTATCATACCGATTGCGCTGGGACCTCTTAGAACACCTATATTGATCTTACTTTCATTTTTGACTTCTTCTGTACCGGAGTTTGTTCCGCTATCTGATTTTTGAGTTGTTTTACAGCCAGAGAAAATAAAGCTGGAAGTAAATATTATTGATATTAATAAAAGGATTATAATATTTTTTTTTATTTTTTTGCCCTCCTCTAAATAGTTCTTATAGTGGAAAAAATTTGTTCTGCCTCTGGCAGTGTCTCCTTATTTTAAAAATTAAATAATAAAGTAGAAAAATAGGTGGATTTTAAGATCCCCTTTATACAGAATAATTCCTGTCAGGGCTAGACAGGCATTTTTAATATTTTTTCCTTTTTGTATAAACTGTATGGAGCAACTCATGAGATTTGTGACTTAAGGGTTCCTTAAGAAAATCTTTATAAATTCTTTTTATTTCAGGGTTGTCATGAGATTTCCTGAATTCTAAAGATTCAT
>CAZQQX010000035.1:0-14504 GCA_964595565.1 uncultured Actinomycetota bacterium | reverse complement strand
ATAACTTTTAAACCTATAGTGTTTTCTCCTTAATATACTGAATATTTTTAATTTAAATTATAAGGTATTTAGTTCTTAGTAATCAAACTTATTTAGGCAACTCAACCTCAACAATTATTTATTTCTTATCGAATCTAGGGAAGTTAATCATTTCTTTTGCTAATTTAGTTTGGCTGGGCATAGCGGACGAAGTTAAAACCCGAATTATTAGTTTAGATGATATTTTTATACCGGCTATTAGTCTTTAAGCTGTGCTGTATGTTAGATCATTATTAGCCTTTTTTATATTTTCTCAGAAGAAGATTATGGCACATAAGAAACATTAAATTCTACTGGGTATTGGTGTCCATATTCAATAGTGTCAGCCAAACCATCATGATTTGTTTTATATCCTTTATGGCGCAATCGTACCTGGAATCTATCATGTCCATCATTTATTGCCTGGTTTAAGGCATTCCCCAGTTCTAAACTTGAGCAGGTAAAAGCTGGGATATCATATTCGCCTAATAAGTATCCTGATAGGTCATAATCTCCCTGTTTAATATCATCTGTTCCCCAATACACTGCTTCCAGATAGATTTTTTCAATTAGAGGATATGGATTATTTTGTATATAATAACTATTGAACTTCATTTCAGCAGATATTAATTCTTTCCCAGCAAGACTTGAGATGTCAAAGTTTAAGAAGCCTCTAATTGGCTTGTCAAACACAGAGTCTCCAATTACAGCAAAGTTTCCAGTAGATGGCAACCCTCCCTCTTCCATAAATCCACCTCCCGGTATCTGAGATAAACTTGCACTCGGAAAAGCAAGTACTTCAACAGTTTCTGTCTTTTCAGACTGGCCACCATTTCCATCATCAACGGTAACTGTTATGTCATAATTTCCAGCAGTAGCTGGCATGGTCCACTTTACTGGATTTGTATTGGGATTAGCTATGCTTCCGCCTGATACAGACCAGTAGTAAGACAAGCTGTCTCCATCCGGGTCAGACGCTGCTGCAGAAAAAGTATATTCCAGTCCTATATAGTGGTTCCCCATAAAGATGATCTCTGATATCACCGGTGGACTATTTGGAATGTCACATCCCCAGGACAGATTAATCGAATCAGTGGCAGTTCCTTCTGAATTTGTGGCAGTAGCAGTCAGGGTATATGTATCAGAAGGATCATTAATATTAATCTGAACTTTTTTAGTTCCCCATGCTCCATTTGAGTCATCTTTGGAAAACTCTACAGTTGGAGCAGGTGTTCCAGATACTATAGCTTTTATCCTGTAGTAGCAGACATCATCAGAAGATGAATAAGTTGGACCTTCATATATTTCAAGAGTAATGGTTGGGGCTTCTGCCTGTATTTGCTGCTGGGTTTCCTCCTCTTCTTCTGCAGTACTTTCTTCTGATGTAGCTTCTTCTTCAGTTTCCTGGTCAGTTTCTTTTTCTTCTTCAGCTGCGTCTTCTTCTTGCTCTTCCTTGGTTTCCCCCTTTTCTTCTTCCTGGGTTGCTTCCTCTTCTATAGCTTCCCCGGTTTCTTGAGTATCTATCTTTTCCTCTACGGGAACTAGCCTGCAACCGCACTGATCAGCAATAGCCGCTACAGAAAAGATAGATATACATGTTAGGATGGCAAAGATAATAGATAGTTTATTTTTCTTCATTAGGGCTCCTTTGAAGAATTATATATATTCTTTACTATTATTAGCATATACCTTTTACTGCATAATGTTAAATTCTATGGGTGGGTGGTGTCTATGAATAAAATGGTATGAAAGTGGCTGGGGAGGGAGGATTCGAACCTCCGATCACGGGTCCAAGGCCCGTTGCCTTACCCCTTGGCTACTCCCCACAAGGGCTAATAAATTTTATATCAGAACACGCTAAAATTCAAATTTAAAAGAGGCCAAACAAAACAAATTTTTTAATGGTTTTTATTAGTGTCGGGTTTATATCATTACCCGTAAACAGTTAAACTATCGGGGGTAGTGTGGGATAAAAATACTCTGGAAGTTACTGTTTTTAAACCTTCGCGCACCCCTATTGCAGTTTTTAAATCATCGCAGAATGCAAACACCGTGGGCCCGCTTCCTGTCATCTGGGTGGCAATGGCTCCCAGCTTATGCGCCCTGCTCTTTATTCCATTTATTGCTCTATCTTCAATCGCCACTACATCTTCCAGGTCATTTCTTAATTTCTTGAAAAAATTACTAAATTTTCTTTCAACAATATTATTTACAAGCTCGGTGTGTATCGACTTTTTTTCTTCCCCCACCAGGTCAAACTTTTCATATACATCTTTTGATAAAAATTTCCCACCGTTTGTGGCAATTATAATCCAGTAAAAAGGAAGGTGGGGAAGCTCGGAAAGTTTTTCTCCCCTGCCCTCGGCAAGAACTGTTCCCCCCCTAAGACAGAATGGGACATCGGAACCCACTTTTCCTGCCAGGTTCATTAAAGCTTTAATATCCATATTAAGACCGAATAATTTGTCCATTGCAACCAGGGTTGCGGCAGCATTGGTGCTTCCTCCGGCAAGACCGGCGCACACAGGAATGTGCTTTTCTATATTAATATTAACCGAATATTTTCCCCTTAAATTATACCTGTCCAGAATTAGTGCCGCAGCCTTATGAACCAGGTTTTTCTCGTCCAGGGGGATATCTTCATTATCGCAGGTAATATAAATCCCATTTTTACAGGGAGGCTCGGGATTACTCTTTATTTTTGATATCTCAAAAGTAAGCTCATCGGAAAGACTTATGCTCTGCATTATGGATTTTATTTCATGATAGCCATCATTTCTTCCATTTTTTGAAACATTTAGATATAGATTTATTTTCCCTGAAGCTCTAAGTTTTATAATATTTTCCATTTTTTTACTCTGATTAATGATAGCATAATTATCATATATTATGTATCAGGTTTTTATACAGGTAAATATAATCTTTAACAGTTAGTTCCTGCGCCCGTACATTTTTATCTTTACCAATACCGGATAGCAATTTTATAATTAATTCCACTTTATAGCAATATGCCGGGTTAGATTGAACCAGCGAGTTAATAAGTTTTTTTCTCCTGTGTGAAAAACAGCTATCTATAAAACTAAAAAAATCTCCGACATCAAAGCCACAGCTTTCCATGAGCTTCTCATCTCTTCTGGTTAACTCTATAACCGATGAATCCACAAAGGGGCGGGGTATGAAACAATTCCGCGAAATTTTAAAGCAGTAATTAAAATCGGCCAGAAAATTTGCTTTTACAGTATAGGAACTATAATTCTTGCCCCCTACCGGAGAAAGAATCCTGTCTGCTATATCCTTCTGTACAGTCAGCACCATTTTCTTTACCGGCTCCCCCTCCATAATCATCTTTAGGAGCAGGGGTGCGGCAATACTGTAGGGAAGATTTGATACCACCTTGTTTATATTATAGGTAGAGGTTATATTGTGATAATCCAGCCTTAAAGCATCCGCATTTATCAATTCCAGTTTTGACTTTTTCCTTAAATCCCGGGAAAAAATATCCCTGAATGCTTTAATAAGCAGCTTATCAATTTCAATGCATATTACTTTCTTCACCACGGGCAGCATTATCTCTGTCAGGCTCCCGATACCGCTGCCGATTTCAAGGATTATATCTTCGGGACCAACTGCACCACAGCCGGCTATTTTTTTTGCGCTATTAGTGTCAATTAAAAAGTTTTGCCCCAGATTTTTTCTTAATCTTATACCGTACTCGTCCAGAATCCTTACCGTATTACCCGGGGAGCTTATATATGAATGCATTTTTTAATGATTAAATGTTTTTTAAACGGAAGAACTCTTCTGCGTTCTTTGATGTGATATCTGCAATTTCTTCAACACTTAAATTTCTAATTTCCGCAATTTTTTCAGCGACATACCTTACATAGCCGGGATAATTTTCTTTACCCCTTTTTACCTGCGGAGCAAGAAAGGGTGAATCTGTTTCTATGAATATCTTTTTAAGGGGAACTTCCTTTACAACCTCCAGCACGTCACCCGCATTCGGAAAGGTAATAACCCCGGTAAAAGAAATATACAGCCCCAGGTCAAGGCATTTACCGGCAAAATCTAAATCTCCTGAAAAACAATGCACAACGGCCCTGAATCCTTTTTGCCCGGCATACTTTTTTACTACATCAAGCGTCTGGCTGTTCCCATCTCTATTATGAATTATTACCGGCATATCATACTTTAAAGCCAGCTCTATCTGGGAACTAAATGCCCTTTTCATTTCTTCTTCCAAGCTCAAATTTCTGTAAAAGTCAAAGCCTATTTCCCCCACTGCCACTAACTTGCTGAATTTTTTGCCGCTTTCGCCTTTATTCTGGTTACCGGAGATATAGCTCTCTATCAGAGAATCAAGTTCTTTTAGCTCCTTATCCCCGAAACTACTGGCATAATGGGGGTGGATCCCCACGCTGGCAAAAACATTCTCAAACCCGGTTGCAAATTCAAGCGAACTTCTGCTGCTGTCCAGGCTCGTGCCAACGTTTATTATATATCTTACGCCCTCGTTTTGAGATTTTGATACAGTCTCTTCAGGGGTTAAATTTTTAATCATATCAATATGCGCATGAGTATCTATAAAATACATACTACTTCCCTCCGTCCATTCTGGGAAACAGTATTTCTCTTTTGCCTGTTCTCGTCCCGCCTTCAAATTTTCCCCACTCTCCATCTTCCTCAATCAAAACCTGTTCTATATTTTTATTTATCCCCAGCTGATTAAATATTTTCTGACAGGATGAAGGCATAAAGGGTATGAGCAGAATAGTGGATAATCTTATCATCTCCACCACTTCATAGAGCACTGAATCAAGTTTCTTGCTGTCCTGACCATTCTTACTTTTTGCAAGAACCCATGGCTGGCTGTCTTCAATGTATTTATTTGCCATATTTATAAATTCCCATACCCCGGCTAGATAATCAGAGAATCTAAAATCTTCAATATATGCGCATGCCTGTCTTTTTACATCCTCCCACTTTTCACTGAAAACCTTATTTACTGTTTTAGCGGGAATTATCCCATTACTGTATTTTTCCACCATCACCAGAGTCCTGGAAACCAGATTGCCGATATCATTACTCAGGTCCGAGTTATATCTTCTTACAAAAGCTTCGTGGGTAAAGGAACCGTCCAGCCCAAATGATATTTCACGGGTAAGATAATATCTTACACCGTCAGCTCCGTACTTTTTTGAAACTTCGTCAGGGTCAAGAATAATTCCTTTGGATTTTGATAACTTCTCCTCCCCCATCAGGAGCCAGCCGTGGACCACAATGTGGCCGGGCAATTCAATTCCCAGTGACATAAGCATCGCCGGCCAGATTATCGCATGGAACTTTAATATATCTTTTCCTATATGATGCTGGTCAGCAGGCCAGTACTTTTCAAATAAGTCTCTATTTTCGGTGCCATATCCCAGAGCCGAAATATAATTTAAAAGAGCGTCTACCCACACATAACAATAATGGTCATGGTCAAACGGGATCTGGACCCCCCACTTAACCGCGGTTCTTGAAATGCTGATATCTTTCAATCCCTGCTTCAGGATTCCCAGTACCTCATTTTTTCTGGCTTCAGGTATTATAAAATCAGGATTATCTTCAATGTGCTTTATTATCTTTTTTTCATATTTTGATAGCTTAAAAAAATAATTTTCCTCTTTTACATTCTCCACCTCTCCATGACACTGCGGGCACCTGCCGTCTACCAGCTGGGATTCAAGCAAAAAAGTTTCGCAGGGTACGCAGTATTTACCTTCATAGGTGCCCCTGTAAAGGTCCCCGTTCTCTTTTAACTTCAGAAGCACGTTCTGAACTACTTTTTCGTGTTTTTTATCTGTGGTTCTTACATAAGAATTATTGCTGATGTTATATAACTTCAGGAGCCTCTTCATATCGTCTGACATTCTGTTAACATATTCCTGGGGCGTCATTCCCTTATCTACTGCACTTTTGCTTATTTTCTGTCCGTGCTCATCAGCTCCCGTCAGGAAAAAAGTATTCCTTCCCGAAAGACTCTGGAACCTTGCCACTATATCGGCAAGTATAAATTCATATATCTGGCCCAGGTGAAGTTTTGCATTCATGTATGGAATAGCAGTTGTAATGTAAAATTTTTTTCTTTGCAATATAAGCTCCCGTGATTTTATTTATTAAAAATATTGATCTTCTAAATTTGTGTTGAAATATTATACAATCTTTGCCTGTCTATGTCATATCTGGACTGTATAATTTTAAGTGAATTTTTTTTACTAAAGCCTTCCTTTAAAAGACGGATGAGTTCCTTTTTTATATCATCCCCGGAAAAATTCTTTATAAGCTGCCTTTTGTATCCCTCAACGACCAGGACCATCTCACCCTTTACCTTCTTTTCCTTTATTCTCTCCAGAATATAGTCTAAATTCCCTCTTATTGCTTCTTCGTATATTTTTGAAATCTCTCTAACCAGGCTGGCTCTCCGGTTGCCAAATCTCTCAATAAGTTCAGAAACCAGGGACTCTATTCTCTTTGGAGACTCATAGATTATAAGTGTATAGGGGAAAAATGCCAGCTCAAGAATTTTATTTTTTCTTTTTGCCTTTCCCTTCGGCAGAAAACCCACAAATAAAAAGCTATCAGTGGGAAGGCCGGATACCACCAGGGCGCTTACTGCCGCATTTGGACCTGGTATTACGGTCAGGGGTATATTTTTTCTTATACATTCACTTATTATCTTAAACCCCGGGTCCTGTATGGCCGGTATCCCCGACTCTGAAACCAGGGCAATATCTTCACCTTTTTCAAGTTCATCTATTATATAACCAATCCTGGTCTCCCTGTTATATTCATTGTAGCTTATAATATTTTTTTTAAATATATTGTATTTTTGAAGCAGTTTTTGAGTGGTTCTGGTATCTTCCGCAACAATAAGGCCTGACTCCATTAATGTTCTTAAAAGCCTTAAACTTACGTCCTCCAGATTACCAATAGGAGTTGCGCATATAAAAAGAGTTCCGTTAATATTCCCCTCCAATGCATATTATTTTAATTTTATTCCTTTAAACATTTTTTCCAGAATTACGAACCTAATTTACGATATGTTACTTGACCGCTATGTTTTTCTCCACACCTTTCATATATACCATCAAAAGCAACCTTATACAACGGAACATCAAATTTTTTCTTTATCACTCTCAAATCTTTCTATCCAGCATGACTGAATAATTATTTATATAATATAAGAATTGTTAAAGCCAATCAAATAAATCAAATCTTGAAAAAAAACAAATATTAAGTCAAAATTTTAACCATGAAATATAAAAATTTACCCGGATTCCCCAGAAGGATAATTGTTTCAATTATTATCCTTATTTCTGTCTATTTCCTTGGTTCCCTTGGATATATGATAATTGAAGATATGAGTTTTATGGATTCACTTTTTATGACCACCATAACCATAACTACAGTGGGTTTCGGGCTGGTAGAACCACTATCAAAAGCAGGGACCATATTTACAATTTTACTAATTATCATAGGAACCGGTACAGTTGCATATATTTTAATAAACTTAACTGATTTTATATTAAGTGAGTTTTTTTTTGGAAGAATAGAAAAAAGAAGGAAGATAAAAATGATTTCAAAATTAAAGGACCATTACATAATCTGCGGACTGGGCAGGGTAGGACTTGAAATTGCCGGCGAACTTTCTGCCAATAATAAAGATTTTATAGTAATTGATAAAGCAGATAACGCAATTGAAACTGCGAAACAAAATAACTGGCTGTACATACAGGGGGACGCTTCTGATGATGACACTCTTATTGAAGCCCGGATAAAAGAAGCCAGGTGCTTATTTGCTGCACTGGATACAGATGCGGAAAATGTATATATAACCCTGTCTGCTAAATCTTTAAATCCATCTATTTTTATAGTTGCCAGGGCAATGGTTCACGAAACTGTCAGCAAACTTGAAAAGGCAGGAGCGGATAAGGTAGTCTCGCCCCAAATTATCGGAGGAAGAAGAATGGCAGATATGGCGCTCCAGCCATCAATCTGTGATTTTCTGGATACCCTAATGAAGGTAGAAGAAAATGAGATTAAACTGGCAGAAATTGAAATTAAAGAAAACAGCAGAATTGACGGCATGAGCATACGTGAAGCAGGTACTAAATATGGTATTGAAGCCCTTATTATATCCGTAATTGAAAAAGGAGAAAAAATTTCAGTCAAAAAAGCAGGCGGTGATACCAGCATGATGCATGGCCATAAAATAATTGCTATCGGCACCGGTGACCAGATAAAACACTTAACGGACCTTGCTGCCACGTAACTTATAATCACATGCAGTTTTTATTCCTGTTTTGATTAAATGCAGCCGGCTACTACACAGGCAGATAAAGATTGGAAAAGCCCCTGCAATTATCATTTATGATTGCCCAACTCATTGTCGCCAAACACTGCGTAATCTCCACTTAAGAAATATGCTACTCTCTCCCCTATATTTACGGACTGGTCACCGATTCTTTCAAGATATCTGCATGCCAGCACTATATTGGTTACAAATTTTATATCTTTTTTTCTTTTATGATAAGAAAATAATTTACCCAGAACAATCTTATGGATCTCGTTAACCATATCATCTGACTTTCCTATCTTTAAAGCAAGTTTTAAATCCTTATTTTTAAAGGACTCGATAGCCCCGTTAAGTTCTGACATGGCGAGGTTTCCCATTTCTACGATCAAATCTATAATTTCTCTATCGGGATGCTCCCTATCCTCTTTTGCAAGCCTTTTTACAATTTTAGATATGTCCACCGCCAGGTCACCGACTCTTTCCAGAGATTTAATTATTATACTTATGGAATGCAAATATCTTAGATCTCTTGCTACTGGCTGGTGTTCGGCCTGCAAAACAATACATTTTTCCTCAATTGATATATCAGATTCATCAATTTTTTCATCCCCGTCTATGACCCTCTGCGCCAGTCCTAAGTTCATTTCTATAAAAGCTTTTATCGCAGTACTGACCGCTTCCTGCGTTTTGCTGCCCATTAATATCACATCATTGCTTATTTCTTCTACTTTCTGTTCAAATGTTTTTCTCATATTATTATTCCTTCCTAATCAACCTGAACCGTGTCCTTATAGCAGTTCCGGAAACGGCAAAAATCAATACCAGAATCAAAAGCACCAGTGCGGTGCCCCACTGCATATCCTCCGGCGTGTCAGTAAGCTGAGTGGCCAGTACATATAGATGATAGGGTAATGCCATTACCTGGCTGAAGATAGAATTAGGTAAATTTGGCTGTGAGAACGCAGCTACGGTAAACATTATGGGGGCAGTTTCCCCCGCTGCTCTACCGATTCCTATAACCGACCCGGTTATTATCCCCGGCAAAGCCCGCGGCAACACCACCTTTATTATTGTCTGCCATCTGGTAGCACCCAGGGCCAGGGAAGCATGCCGGTAAGAGTCGGGGACCGTCTTTAATGCCTCTTCTGTAGACGTTATTATAACCGGTAATATAAGCAGTGCGAGAGTCAGGGAACCGGCAAGAATTGACCTTCCAAAATTAAGCATCATAACAAAAAACCCGAGCCCGAATAAACCATATACCACAGAAGGCACTCCTGACATATTTATAATAGACAGTCTTATTATCCCGGTCAACCTGTTTTTTGAGGCATACTCATTAAGATAAACCGCCGCTAAAACCCCTACAGGCAGTGAGAATAAAAAAGTTCCTATCATTAAATAAAGCGTTCCCAGAATGGCAGGAAAAATACCCCCTTCCCTCATACCCAGTTCAGGCTTTCTGGATAAGAATTCCCAGTTAATTGCACCGCTTCCTTTAACTACCAGATACACCACTATCCCAACCACAAATGCTATTACTATAAGGGTTAAAAAAAGTAAAATTGCATATGATACTCTTTCTATGATTCTTTTTCTTTTTCTGCTTATTTCTTTTGCTTCCCACATAATTGATTTTAAGTTTTTAACTTAGTTCGCTTTTAGATATTTTTTTATATTATTAAATTCTTCCCGGAAAGATACCGGTATTATCATTAATTTTTAACTTCCCCTTATTCTATTAATAAACCTGTCAGAAATGAAATTAATAATAAAGGTAATTATAAAAAGGATGAGCCCTATTGCGAAAAGAGCTGAATAATGGAGCCCTCCCTGTACAGTTTCTCCCATTTCTGCAGCAATTGTTGCAGTAATAGTCCTTACCGGCTGCAACCACGAAAAAACAATCCTCGGTGAGTTCCCGGTCACCATCAGAACAGTCATGGTCTCGCCCACTATCCTTCCCAGCCCCAGCATTACTGCAGCTACCATACCGGAGGATGCTGATGGTATTACAGTTCGCATGGTTGTTTCCCATTTTGTTGCCCCCAGAGCAATTGAAGCGTGCCTGTATTTATCAGGAACCGCATTCACTGCATCTTCTGAAATTGATATAATGGTGGGCAAACTCATAAAAGCCAGCATTACAGAACCGGTAAGAGCCGTAAGCCCTATATTCAGGTTAAAGATATCCATAATTATGGGTGCAAGGAGCTTAATGCCAATAAATCCAATTACTACCGAAGGAATGGTCGCCAGAACCTCTATTACCGGTTTTAATATTTCCCGTAAGACTCTGGGAGCAAGCTCGCCAATATAAATAGCGGTGCCCAGGCCAAGAGGCACGGCAATTACAATTGCACCAAATGTAATCAGCAACGAACCGGTCAGCAGCGGAAGAAAACCAAATTCCCCGAGCACTGTTGGAGACCACTTCTGGCCGGTTAAAAACTCCAGGATTGGATAGGTAGAAAAGAATTTTATAGAGTTTGCAACAAGAAAACCCAGTATTAAAGCCAGGACAATAATTGAAATTATTCCATTTAGAAAAACAAACCTGTGGATTATAAAGCTTTTTATTTTTCTCAGTCTAATTTCAAGCCGTGACATATCTTCATTTTAAAAGAATTAAAATTTTTTTGCTATCAAATTAAAAAAATGATATACAAACCTTTGAGCTGTGGATATATTAAACAAATATATCCACAGCTCCTTTACTATCACACTATAAGTTTCTTACAACCATTTACAAAATGAATAAAACAAAGTCAAAATAATACAGAATCTTTATTTAACAGGGACAAATCCCTCTTCCAAACCTATTTTCTGCCCTTCATCACTTAATATAAAATCTAAATAGCCTTTTGCTATAGGAGATAGTTCCTTGCCCGGTGAATAAATATACAATCCTCTGGAGATTGGATAAGAGCCATCTTTTACCGTTTCTATGGAAGCCTCTATCCCTTCCACTTTTAAAGTCTTTAGGGACTCTTCAAGATACCCCAGCCCGATATATCCAACAGCATTATCATTATTTTTAATCTGATTTACAACATCAGCGTTTGATTGAAGCCTTAAAGCGGTTTCTGTATAATCACTCTTCTTTAGAGTTTTTCCCAGCTGGACTATTTCCTCCAGAAAATACTCCCCGGTACCGGAGCTTGAATCCCTGGCGATTATAACTATTTCTGCATTCTCACCTCCGACATCCTGCCAGTTACTAACTTCTCCCCTGTATATTCCAGAGAGTTCTTCTACAGTAAGCCCGTCTACAGTTACATTGCTGCTTACCACAACTGCAATTCCATCATAAAGAACAGTATATTCCTGAACATCATAACCCGCATTTTTTGCAGCTTCTATTTCCTCGTCCTTTATCTGCCTTGATGCATTTGCCAGGTCGTTTATACCATTAATCAAATCAGCAATGCCACCGCCTGAGCCACCGCCGTTTACTATTATTGTTCCTCCGTATTCCTTCATAAATGCCGATGCCCATGCTTCTGAAACCTGAAGCAGGGTGGTAGAACCTGATAATACAAGCTCCTGCCCCTCGAAAGGAAGCCCCCCGTCTGCTTCTACTTCTGCTTTCTCATCTGGTTTTTCAGTATCTTCGCAACCGGCAAAAGCCATACTGATTATCATCATTACTGTAATGCCGGCAATAATTAACGATAAAAACTTACTGCCTTTCATTAACTCACCCATCTTTCTTATATTAATTATTTTAAACCGGACAAATATTAACACATAAAAAAGTATATCTGGTTAAAAAAGAATTAAAATAATGTTAAAAAAATATTAAAAACTGTTTGTAATCTTATACCCGTAACCATGAACCGTTTTTATAAACCTCTTACCGAATTCTTTGTAATTCATTTTCTCTCTTATTCTTCTTATATGGACATCAAGAGTTCTGGTATCCCCGTAATAATCCTCCCCCCACACCTTTTTTATCAATTCCATGCGGGGAACAAGGCTATTGAGGTTTTTTAATAAAGTTACTACAATCTGATATTCTTTGGGGTTAATGTTGATCTTATTTTCACCGAGAAAAACCTCGTGTTTTATCTCATCAACCGATAGTTTTACTTCATCAAAATTAAAATCCCCCTTAAAAGGCACTTCTGCGCCATAATGAATAATGCCATCCATTCTTCTAAATACGTTTTTTGCCCTGGCAAGCAGTTCCCTGACTCCAAAAGGTTTTACTATATAATCATCGGCACCCAGCTCCAGCCCGAGAACTTTATCAAGCTCCTCGCTTTTTGCACTCAGGATTATCACCGGAACATCCGTCTTTTTCTTAATTTCCCTGCAGATATCAAGCCCTTCCATGTCCGGAAGCATTAAATCAAGAATAACCAGGTCAGGCATAAATTGATTTAAGGAATCTAAAAAACTTCTGCCATCCTTAAAGCTTTTAACCCTGTAGCCTTCTTTTAACAAATTATGCTCCAGAATCTCACGTATATTCTCTTCATCATCAACAATGTAAATTAGTCTTTGTTTTGGTTCCATTTTTAAATGTTACTTTTTTGGCATTATTATCTCAAATATTGTTTCTTTACCAGGGACACTGCGGGCATTTATCCTTCCATTATGTAATTCAACTGTGTGTTTTACGATAGAAAGTCCCAGACCCGACCCAATCTGCCTTGGAGATTTTGAACTGCTACCCCTGTAGAATCTCTGAAAAACATAGGGAAGCTCATCTTTATCTATACCCCTGCCATTATCTCTAATTGTAAGAAGTACATTACTGCTATCTTCCTTTAAATCCACCTTTACCTCTGTACCCTTTCCGCCATAAAATATAGAATTTTCAATAATATTTCTTACCATCCGGGCAAAAAGTTCTTCGTCTGTCTGATACTCAATTAAATCGCTGCTATAGTTAAAGCTGATTTTGGTACCATTTTTTTCCGCTAAAAAATTAAGAGATTTTATAGTCTCCTTTATTAAATAAACAAGATTATATTCCTTTTCAAACAGGACATTGCGCCTAAATTCTATATTTGAAAGGTTCAAAACATCCCTGATTAAAAAATTGAGTCTTTCAACCTCTTTTAAACTTCTGCCCAGGTAATCTTTTACTTTCTTCCTGTCCATAGATTCATCATTTAAAATTGTATCAATATACCCTCGTATAGAAGTCAGGGGTGTCCTCATCTCGTGGGATATATTAGCCACAAACTGGCTTCTTAACCTTGAAAATTCTACCTCCTGTGTAATATTTTCAAACAAAATAAGAAGTTCCATGCATTTTTCCCCGTATAACCGGGTAACTGAATTAATGGGGATAATTTCCACAAGAAAACTCCTGTCTTCGTCTCCGTAAAAGGTAATGTTTTTACTGTAGTAATCTGGCTTATTTAAAACTCTGCCAATTAACTTTTCAAGCTTTTCACTCTTAAAGACAAATGCGGTTTTCCTGCCCAGAACTTCATCCTTTTTTAAATAAAACGAGTTTAAAATATTCTCATTAATTCTTGAGATTTTCTTACTGCAGTCAATTATTAACGTACCCGGGTCTATACTATTAAGAACCAGATCTACAAGTTCTGTCTCGTGCTCAATTGCTATTTTAAACATTGACAGCAAATTTTTTGTATCTGCAATTACCGGATTTCTCCTAATTTCTTCTTTTGTGGAGCCGGGTAAAGCCACTTTGCCTCTTATATACCGCGTATTAGACTTTAACAGCTTATTTATTTCCAGTAACGTATTGTTTTTGTTTTTGAGTTTTACAGCCAGAAGGTATAAAATTATTGCCATCAGCACGATTAATAGAATAGAAAAGTATAAAAGAGCCTTTATTATTAACATCTCATTCAAGTTTCTAAACAAATACCAAAAATTTTATTAAAAAAAATTATAGCATATACATTTTTTTTAAAATACCCTTCAACAATTAATAAAATAATCCGTTATTTATTTGATATCCATCACAGTAACAGTCACTCTGGTTTACAATATGCACTGGAGTTAAAGAAAACTTTATACAGTAAATTTTAAAAAGAATTTATAAAAGAATCTGCTGCAGAATCTATTTTTTTACCCATTAAAAGCCTGGTGGCGAGACGCAGAATTGAACTGCGGACACATGGATTTTCAGTCCACTGCTCTACCAACTGAGCTATCTCGC
>CAZQQX010000034.1:0-16197 GCA_964595565.1 uncultured Actinomycetota bacterium | reverse complement strand
TATTATGTTCAGATAATAAAAGGCCAATTATTGTTTTTCTTGCTTCTCTAACCCTGTTGCTACTGGTATATATTTCCATGTTTTCTTCAACAGGTGTTGCACATGCCGGTTTTAAGTTATTTACTCCTTTTTGTTCCACAACACAAACTCTACAATTGCCGGCGATACAGAGGTCTTCATGGTAGCATAGCGTGGGGATTTCTATATTAATCTTCTTTGCTGCATCAAGAATAGTTGAACCTTCTTTAATACTGACTTCAGTATTGTTTATTTTTAAATTAATCATTTTTTAGATGCATCCTCCTCATAAAGTTAATATATTATTTCTTCTCTAAAATTTTCAACAATAGAAACAAATGGGTTACAAACAGATTGTCCCAGGCCACATTTAGCAGTTATTTTCATGGTTTTTGCAAGATCTAAAAGATCTTCAATATAATTTTTGGGCTTAATTCCTTTTTTTATACTTTCTATGCCTTTTAGAAGCTGCTGGCAACCTACCCTGCATGGGGTGCATTGTCCACAGGATTCTTCAACAAAGAATTCAAGATAATTGTGAAGAATATTATACATAGATCTTTTGCCGGAGAATAATATCATGGAACCGCCGGTCGGGATACCCTCAAATCCTATTATTGTTTCTTCAAATTTACTTCTGGGGATGCAAAATCCGGAAGCTCCCCCGACCTGTATAGCCTTTGTGTTTCTGTCTCCAAAAAGGTCAGAAAATTCTTTTAGTGTCATTCCCATCTCAATCTCATAAATTCCGGGAACTTCGGTATCGCCGGAAATACTAAAAACCTTTGCACCTCTGGAATCCATTGTTCCAAGCTTTTTGAAACTTTCGGCACCATCGGAAAGAATTATTTCTACGTAAACAAGAGTTTCAACATTATTTATCACAGTTGGTTTCCTGAGATAACCTGATTGTGAGGGGAAGGGTGGCTTATTTCTTGCCTCTCCTCTTTTACCTTCCATTGATTCAAGCAGGGAAGTTTCTTCACCACAGACATAAGCACCGCTTCCTGATTTGATTTCCACAGTAAAATCAAATCCACGCCTGCCAAGCCTATCATTGAATAATTCTACTTTTTTCTGAAGGTCTTCAAGTAGATAATTATATTCTGCTCTTAAATAGATGATTCCTTTATCTGACCCGATCGCTTTTGCGACTGCCGTCATTCCGGCTAAAATCTTTTCAGGGTTTTTTTCAATGATTTCTCTGTCTTTAAAAGTTCCCGGTTCACCTTCATCAGCATTGCATACTACATATCTGGAGTCGCTTTCTATCTCTTTTGCACCTTTTAATTTAATCCAGGTTGGAAAGCCTGCTCCTCCTCTACCCCGGAGGCCGGAATCCTTTATTTCATTGATTATATTATCCGGACTTATTTCTAATATCCTGTCTATTACCTTATTGATGTCCTGGTCCCTGAATATCAGGTCAACTTTTTTTTTACAGGAATTTATTTTATCTTTCTTTTCTTTTGTATCAATTGTCATAGAAATACCTCCCTGACTAATAACTTTTATGATTGGTATTCATCAATGATTTTAATAACATTTTCATATGTCAGATTTACATAAGGCATATCATTTATAAGCATGGCAGGTGCGTTATCGCACTGACCTATGCAATTGACTGTTAATAAACTAAATTTGCTGTCTTTACTTGTCTGGCCCGGTAGAATATTTAATTTATCTTTTATAGCCTTTAGAACTATATCCCTGCCCTTCATGTCACAAACTATTGTACGGCAGACTTTTATGATATTTTCACCAGCCGGTTTTACTGGCAAAAATGAATAAAATGTTGCTACTCCATAGACTTCAGCAGGGGACAAATTAAATTCTCTGGCAACCTCAACAAGTCTTTCTTCGGAAAGGAATTTTTCGTGCTTTACAATTTTTTGTAAAGTGACAATTAAGTCTGCTCTTTTCTTTGTTTTCTTTTTTTCTTTATCTTTTAAGGTATTATTTCCTGCCATATTTATATCTCCTTTCGTCCGGAAGATTCTAATAAATTAAGGATTAGGACAATAAATATTTTAAGTAATTATAATTATTTTTAGTTTTTGTCAGTAATAGTTTGTAATTAATTTGTAACAAATTAGCATTATTTATAGTGTTTGTCAATAGAGTTTGTAATTAGATTGTAACATTTTTTTCTAATTAATTTCCAGTGACTCTCATAAATCCTTCATTTGTACCGCTGCTTCTTGTTCTACCGGTCATTACGCCACTTTTTATCTTTTAAGAATCTATATCTTAAAAGATAGATGGCACCTGCTATAAAGCCAGGAGTATCTTTAATGTAGTATCAATAATATGATAGTTTCCTGTATTAATTGTGTCACTGATTATAGGAGTAGTGCCACTATTAAAATGATAGAAAACAAAGAGATGATATAGTATTAAAAAGTTTTTCAAGCGATGCTGTCTGTGTAATACTTATTCCAGAAGTTTGCCAGTTTTAGGAGAGATTCTGATTTTATGTTGGATTAGTTAAGGCTGCTATTTAAGCAGGGTAGTCTTATGATAAAGCTCAATGGTTTTTTTTGCAGTATTGGCCCAGCTGAATTTTCTGGCCCGGGTAAGTGATTTTTCCCCCAGAGTTTCTTTTAGGTTTTTATTTTTCAGGACATTTAAAATCATGTTTGCCAGTTCATGCTCATCTCCAGCTTTTACGAGTATTCCGCCATCCCCGACTACTTCTCTGAGCGATGAGGTATCCGAAGCTATTACCGGGAGTCCACAGCTCATTGCCTCAAGCGGCGGAAGTCCAAAACCTTCAAAAAGTGAGGGATATACAAAAAGTTCTGCCTGATTGTAAATCTGGACGAGGTCTTCATCCGGGACCCTTCCAGCAAATATAATGTCTTCCCTGTAATGGCTGTTTTCTCTTTCAGCGTAGGTAGCCTCGCTTTTCCAGCCGGTTCTTCCAACTATTACAAGCTTATAATTAAAATCGGGATTTTCCTTTCTTATACTGTTAAAAGCTCTGATAAGGGTTATGAAATTCTTCCTGGGCTCTATGGTGCCCACGGAAAGGATATATTTTTTATCTATTCCGTATTTTTTAAGAAAATTTTTATCTTTTTTATTTCCGGGCAGTCTGTTAAATATTCTATCCGCGGCAAGGTAGACAACCCCGACCTTTTCAGGTTTTATTTTAAAGAAACGGGTTATGTCGTTTTTTGTACTTATAGAATCGGCAATCACAATTTTTGCCCTGCGGGCGTTTTTTGAGACCTCGCGAGTGTACTTTTTTACAAACCAGTTGAAATTAAATTCGGGGAATCTAACAAAAGCAAGGTCATGAATGGTAAGGATTATATTTTTGTTTAAAGTGGGAGGAACAAGATAGTCAGGGCAGTGCAGTATATCAACCCTGAGGCCTGATAACTCAAGCGGCGGAAACCCGAACCTGTTCTGCAGGTCAAGCTTCTTCTGTGTGGTATTAAAAATCTTTAATTCAACTCTTCTGCCTGCAGATTCTTTTTTAAGTTTATTCACCGTATCAAAGCAATCGGCCAAGATGCATCTTCCGGTAAGTATATAGGTATTTTTTTTATCCGTTTCAAGAAGGCTTTTAACCAGGTTAAATATATACCTGCCGGCACCAATGTCAGAGCCATGGTTCAGAAGGGTGGATATATCTATTCCAATTCTTAAAATACTTTTCATGACTGTAGATTATTGAATCTTATCTATAAATTTATGAACCGTTGCAGGTTCATATTCCAGCTTGTTATGAAGTATATTTTTAAAAAGGGCCGGCTCCATCCTGAACTTGGTGTCCCTTAGATTTGTGAGGTAATTGACAATTCCTTCATACTTTTCATTCCCCATAAGTGAAAATAACCTGCGATATGAATGGTGAAGATTTTCGATTGAATGAACCGGTTCATTTCTTACCACATCAAAATAAGTATTTTCACCCCAGCTATATTTTATTATATCTGCATCCGATAATTGTCTTGAGAATTCCATATAATTTCTATCTTTTTTTAAATATTTTGTGCTTCCCCTGAAATCTTTTATTATTTTTCTGGCTGTATTTTTCAGGTTAACATCCTTTAAGTTTTGTTTCTGTATGTTTAATTCGTTGGACATGATTCTTTTAAGATTGGCAGGTTCGGCATTTTTGTAGGCTGTCTTTAAAAGATTTAACTTCTGGTAATAATATTTTTTCTGGAAAGCAGTTGCGTCATCCCTGAAACTGTATGCATATCTGTGATAACAGATAGCAGAGGCGCAGGACCTGAATTTATATCCGTGAAGGTTCGCCCGGTAGCAGAAATCCACATCTTCATAAAATAAGAAAAAGCCGGGGTCTATGGGGCCAACTTTATTTTCGTAAAATGCATCTCGTTTAATCATGCATGAGACAAATGATACCCCGAATATATCTTCAGCCCTGTTATACTGGCTTAAATCCAGCTGTCCCAGCCCGTAATGGCCCGTATAAAAGTTATTATCCAGATAAATTCCCACACTCTCCAGGAAATCTTTTTGATAATAAAACTTGATCTTCGGGGCTACGCCGAGGTAAATACTTTCAAGGTTGTTAATAGAATCAACCATTTGTTCAAAGGCATCAAAATTATAAACTACGTCAAAGTTTGATATTAAAATTAGATCAGAGTCCGCATACTGCAAAGCCTGATTGATACCTTCGCCAGGGCCCAGATTCTGGTCAGACTGAATTATCTTTATATCAGTAAACTCTTTTTTTATGTCACCGGAAATATTGTATGTAGAATTATTGTCAAAAATAATGATTTCCGTGTCTCTGTATGTCTGGTTCTTTATTGAATCCAGGCATTCCTTTAAAACAGGATAGGTTGAGTTGTAGTTAACTATAATTACCGACACTTTTCTGGAAGGGGCAACTTTTGTTTTAGAAGAGGACTTTACTGCAGCCTTAAAATCTGAATCTTTTAGATTGAGTATTCTTTTAATGAGCGCGTGGTATTTTTTTACGCTGTTTTCCCAGGTAAAATTAGCTGCATTTTTTTCGGCAGTTTCACCCATTTTTTCCCGGAGTTCCGGTTCAGTGACAAGAATTTCCAGTTTCTCTAAAAACTCTTTTTTGTTTTTTACCACAAAGCCGGTCTTCCCGTTTAAAGATATTTCCGGATGGGCGCCAATATCATAACAGATGGTTGGTTTTTTAAAACTATGCGCTTCTGCTACCGGGAGGTCAAATCCTTCCCACTTTGAGCAGGTGGCATAAATATCGCAGGACCTGTAAATTAAGGGCATGAGCTCTTCAGGGGCATTGCTTATGGATAAAACCCCCTTATTCTTGAGCAGTTCTTCATCATTTCTTGAACCATAACCCACTGCAAGGAGTTTTATATTTTTATATTTTTTAAGAGTTTCCCGGTATATATTTATAAGCTCGGCCAGCCCTTTATATGGCTGGTTGGTGAGGTTCAGCCTTCCTACAAATAGCAATAATATATCTTCGGAGCTTACGTCCAGGCTGTTTTTAAAATCTGTAATTTCTTCCTCTGTTATTATTTTCTTTTTATAGTGGTCACATCCATTATATATGCAGGTGGCTTTTTCCCTTAGATTTCCGGGAAGGGAGTTAAGAAGATACCTGGATACGGAAACAATTTTATTTGCCCTTCTGAAATAAGAAAGGTTCTGGCTTATCTGCATATATTTATACCTGAGCCTTCTCTTGAGAGAAAAGCTGCCCGAATATGGTATTCCATGGTCAACAATAAGTACCGGTTTATCTAGCTTTGGTATAAGACTGTAAAAAGGAAATGATTGGATTATAAAAAGGTCAATATCTTTACTATTAAGATAAGGAATTAATTTTCTAATTCTTCTTTCATAAATAAGGGGATTGGCGTGAGGCTTAAAGTAATGAAGCTTTTCTATGTTATATGACTTGCGGTTGGTAAAAGTCTCGTCAAAATAATTACAGTATATCCTGCAGATATACCCCATTTGAGCGAGGCCATCGGCAATTCTGTCTACCACCAGGTCCACACCATGACCCCTTATCATTCTGTCAGTTATAAAGGCTATGTTTATTTGTCTCAATTTTTAGAAAATTTTTATATTAATCTTTTATCTAATAAATAATAAGTCAGTTACAGGTTAAAATTATAATTTAAATTTTATCATTATGCTAATTATAAAGGAAAATATTTACAAGCTTAAAGAAAATTTAGTTTCATTATCCCCCTGGTTCAGGTAGCAGTTAGAGATAGATATTGTGTAAAAAAATAGATTGTCTGTTATAATTTACAATAATTTATCTAATATAATCTAATAATTTTTAGGAGAGTAGTTTTATGAGAGATATTCTTACTTTCCCGGAAGTTACGGTATCAATTGTCAATCTAAATGGTGAACAGTATCTAAAAGAGTGTCTCGATAGCTTAATGGAGCTTAATTATCAGCATGATAAGCTGGAAATTATAATAGTAGATAATGGTTCAGGCGATAAATCTCTTAATTTAATAAGAAAGAATTATCCACTGGTTAAAATAATTGAAAACAGCAGCAATATGGGGTTTGCTCATGCCAATAACCAGGCGGCAGAAGCTGCCAGGGGTGAGTATATAGCTTTTTTAAATAACGACACAAGGGTTGATAAAAACTGGCTGATTGAGCTGCTAAGGCCCATATATAAAGATAAAGAGATCGTGGCCTCTGGCTCCAGGGTTCTTTCAATTGACGGAAAAACAATTGATTTTGTGGGGGGTATGATTAATTTTGAGGGCAAGGGCTTCCAGATTGATTATGGAACACCGGTAGAGAAAGATGAATACAGAGGGTACAGATTTCTTCCTTTTGTAAATGGCGGGGCGATGATGATAGATAGAAAAGTTTTTCTTGGTGCCGGTGGCTTTGATAATGATTTTTTTGCCTACTATGAAGATGTTGACCTGGGATGGAGGCTCTGGGTACTGGGATATAAAGTTATATTTGCTCCCGGGTCTATTGTATATCACCATCATCACGGGACATCCAGGAATATAAGCGAAGATAAACTGAGGTTCCTCAGAGAGAGAAATTCTCTTTATTCGGTATTTAAAAATTATGATGACAGCAATCTTTCCCGGGTGCTTTCCGGCACCCTCGCAAGTATTTTTAACCGTATCTTTATGGATTTTAAATTTGATTATAAAAATTATTATGATTTGACCAATTTAGTTTCAAAGGAGTCAGTATCAGGAGATGTAGCCATATCAAGTGAACCATTGAGCTCGCTTATGGCGGTAAAAAACTTCATGGATAAGCTGCCGGAGCTAATGAGAAAAAGAAAGATGATACAGGAAAATAGAAAAAGAGACGATAAAGCAATTTTTTCTTATTTTAAAGGCCAGTTTCTTGCAGTGTCATCTGATGCGGATTACCAGAAGAAACAGATTGATATTTTGAGGTCTCTGGGTATTTACAGGGTATTTGAAAAGGAGATAAAGAGGAAACTTCTTATAGTTACAGCCGAAGTGGTTTCTGAAGAAATGGCCGGGCCGGCAATAAGGGTATGGAATTTCGCCCTGGTGCTTTCTCAATATATGGAGGTCATACTGGCGGTGCCCAATAAAGTAAATGTGCCCGGACAGAATTTTCAAATAGTTCAGTTTACAGATGATAGCCAGCTTAAGGAAATTATAAAGAAGGTTGATATCATATTAAGCGGAGGGATGGCTTTTGCCAAATTCAGAAGTATAAAAGACTCGGGAAAGTATTTAATTATGGATATTTATGACCCTTATAATCTGGCCACTCTGGCAGAATACGAAAAAGAGCCAATGGAAAACAGGTTAAAAGTCCATAAGTCGATACATGAAATATTTAATGAACAATTTTATTATGGAGATTTCTTTTTATGTGCCTCTGAGAGGCAGAGAGATTTCTGGCTGGGTATGCTGGCGGCTTTAAACAGGGTAAATCCTTATTCATACAATCAGGACCCCACGCTGAAGAAAATGATAGATATTGTTCCATTCGGTCTTCCCGGTGCAGGACCCATCCATACCAGAAATGTCCTTAAAAACAAAATTAAGGGCATAGAAGAAAATGATTTTGTTGTTATCTGGGGAGGCGGAATTTATAACTGGTTTGACCCGTTGACCCTGATTAGAGCCATGGCGGAGATAGCAAAAACCAGGGATGATATAAAATTATTCTTCATGGGTATCAGGCATCCCAATCCTGAAGTAAGGGAGCTCCAGCTGGTGAATGACACTATTAATCTTTCCAAAAAATTAAACCTGTATGGTAAAAATGTATTTTTTAATTACGGGTGGATAAATTATGGTGACAGGCAAAATTATCTTCTGGAAGCTGATGCGGGAATAATTACCCATCCTGACCACATTGAAACCAGATTCTCATACAGGACAAGAATACTTGATTATCTCTGGGTGGGCCTGCCGGTTATTTCAACGAAAGGCGATTACCTGAGCGATATGGTGGAGAAAAACGGGCTCGGAATAACTACAGATAACGGGGACGTGAAGGGGATTGTTAATGCTATTATAAAACTTGCCGAAGATAAAGATTTTTACAATCAGTGCGTGAGAAATATAAAAAAAGTAGCAAATGATTACACCTGGGAAAAAGTTTGCAGACCCATAGTAGATTTCTGCCGTGACCCGGTATCAAGTGCGCTAAAAGATAGAAAAGCTGATAATTTTGTTGAAAGCAATGAAGAACCCGGCCTATCCTTTAAAAATAATAGAAAACCCGGTAAAGGCAGGGCATACCTGATAAAAAGATTTTTTTATCACCTGTTTCGGAGCGGCCCCGGAAGGACCTCAAAGTTTATGTCCAATTATTTGAAAGGCAGATAAAAAAAAGGATAATGAAAATAAAACTTTTTTTTAATAGGCTCGGGAATTGGCTGTTGACGGAAGATATTTTTAAAAGAAAAGACCTGACAAAGCGCTTTTATAAATACTTTCTGGCCGGTCTTCTTGTAAGGCTATTATTCATCCCCTTTTTTTTCCAGCGAGATTTATTATCAACTTATCAGAGGGCAGCGGAAACAGTATTTGCAGGGGATTTTGGTTCAAGTTTTGAACAGATACTGACTCACATTATTCACTCCGCTTATTTATTCATAATAAAGTTTATATTCCCCGCAATAAATGAATTTTCTCCAATTCTACTTGAAGAGGACACCTGGATATCATGGCTTGCATTTAACAGCAGCTATAATGTTTTTACTGTCCTGACACTGTTTAAGATTCTGTACCTTTTATTTGATATAGCCTGCATGTTTTTAATATTAAGGCTTTCATTTGAAAATGAGCCCGAAAGCAGACTCCGGGTTTTTAAATTCTGGGTGTTCAATCCGGTGGTGATATTTGTACTGTATATATTTGCCAGGCACGATATCATTGGAGTATTTGCCACTCTCCTGGCGCTGCTGCTGGCAAAAAAAGAAAGGAAATACTGGGCCATTTTTGTGCTTGCACTCGCCATAGCTTTAAGGTTTTTCCCGGTGATGATTCTTCCTCTGATGGTATTTTATCTGGCAAGAACAAAAAAAGACTATATAATCTTATCTATTATAGGAATTTCCGGCCTGGCTGCTCTGGAGCTGTTTTCTTATTTTTATTTTGAAAGAAGTTTAATATTTACGCTGCTTAATGCACAGCACTTTAATTATATCCTGTCATCCAGCCTGGAACTAATTATCCATGACCGTATTTTTATTTTTGTAGCGGCGTATGTGGTTATAATTTTGAGTTTTTTTCATATAAAAAAGAAAAACTTTGACATACTCTTAAATTACGGAGCTATAGTATATCTTGCCTATGTCAGCCTCTGTTATTTTCATCCTCAATATGTGTTATGGATAGTCCCTTTTCTGGTAATGACATTTATACGAAGAAAGTCACTTATATATTATCACTGGCTCCAGTTTGCCCTTCTTATGGTGATACTTATATACTGGGGGGACCTGGTGACCAAGTTTGTATTTGCACCGGTAGACCATAAATTTTTTGTATATTTAACCGGTGTCATCCCGATTATTGAAAGATTTTATGATTCCGCAAAATTTGTAAATATATTCAGGAGTATTTTTACCGGTGTATCGCTGTGGATGATATATCTTATTTACAGGGATAATAAGAAGTTAATAGAAAATGAACCATACAACAGTACACTTTAAATAAATTAAAAAGAAAATGCTAACAGGCAAAAAGACTTTTAAATTAAAAAAAATTTTAGCCGGTCTTTTGAGCGGATTGATATTGCTGGCTCTAACGGGTTGCAGCGGGGTATTTTATATACCCGGCGCCAGTTATGGTTATTATGTATGGGAAGAAGAGGGCAATATATTTATAGAATGGAGCGCAGACCGAAAAGATTCAGAGTTTGAAGGCGAAATTTCAACCGACGGCAGGATAACCTCGCATGAACTGAAAGAGTGGGAAGATGAAGATACTATCATGACATCAGAAGAAGAAATTAAATTTATGGCCGTTCTGGGTAGCGAGGATTATTCAGATGGGTTTAGTTTTTCTTTAGAAGATTATTCTTATGTGGAGTTTGATTTAAAGATTAATGATGGGTATGACCTGTCCCGGATAAATCTCGGTGGCTTTCTTGAAACACCGGGGGATAATATTTTCAGGATAGAAAAAGATTATTTTGAGAAGCTTCAGAAAAAACTCTGGTACCAGAAGCGCCCATTTTCTGAATTTTTTTATAAGTTGTTTTCCAATAAATATTTTACATTCTTATATCTTTTTATACTGGGAATAATTATTATAGAGATTTTGAGAATAACTGTTTTTGACAGGAGAAAAAGAAAACTTTTATGGATAGTGGTTTCATATACAGTACTGGTTGCGGTTGAAATCTCTGTTTATTTTATTTTAAAATTTTTGGTAAGTTAAGAAATAGGTATAAATATAAGGAGATTTAATAATGAAAGTCGCACTTATTGGAGTTGAGGGTCAGCTTGGAACGGATATAAACAGTTATTTTAAAAAGGAAGGAGTGGAAGTTACCGGACTTGTAGGTTTAAAGGATATTGATGTATGCGATTATAAGTTAAGTGATAGAATTTTAAACAGTATTGAGCCGGATATAGTAATAAATACAGCTGCCTTTCATGATGTGGACAGGTGCGAGGACGAAGCTCTATCTGCTTTCAGGGTAAATGTTCTTGGAGTTAAAAATCTCTCGGTAATATGCAGGGATTTAGATATTCCCCTGGTGCATTTCAGTACGGATTATATATTTGACGGGAAAAAGAATTCACCTTACATAGAGAGTGACTGTGCGGGTCCGCTCAGCCTGTACGGTATCTCAAAACTTGCCGGTGAACAGGTAATGAAGTATATGCTTGGAAAATATTATATTGCAAGATTAAGCGGCCTTTATGGTCATGCAGGTGCTGTGGGTAAAGGCAGCACTAATTTTGTAGAGCTGATACTAAAGATGGGAAAAGAGAAAAAAGAAATAAAGGTGGTAAATGACCAGGTTATTACCCCGACCAGCACGGTTGATGTTTCAAAAAAGCTTCTGGAGCTAATAGGGACCGGAAAATATGGTATTTACCACATGACCAACGCCGGCAACTGTTCCTGGTATGAATTTGCCTGTGAAATATCACGCCTGGCAGGACTGGACGCAAAAATAATTCCCATAAGTTCAGAGAAGTTCGGAGCAAAGGCAAAAAGGCCGTCTTATTCAGTTCTGGATAACTATAATTTGAGAAAAATCGGCCTTGCCGATTTAAGGGAATGGAAAGAAGCTTTAAGAAACTATATTGAAACCAGAAAAGGATAGCCCCTGGTTCTGGGCTTTTCTATTTAATTTTTTAAATTAAAATTTTTCTAAGAGAAAAACTTCTTATACCACAGGCTTAAATTAATAAGAGCCCACAGGATATGGTTATGGTTATGCTTTAGATGGAGGTGCTCGTTTATAAGAGTTGATAGATAGGAGCCGTTAATATTCTCTTTAATAACAGGTGAATTTTCTAACAGGTCTATCATGTAATCTTTTAGCTCTTCTCTCAGCCAGTTTTTAATTGGAATACTGTAGCCCTGTTTTCCTCTGTAAATAATATTTTCCGGGAGGAAGTGGTGTTTTTTAAGGGTTTTTCTGAGTATATATTTTGTGGTTAATTTTTTTAGCTTTAAATTTGCAGGGATTGAAGCACAGAGCTCCGCAATTTCATGGTCAAGAAAGGGCACCCTTACTTCAAGTGAAGTGGCCATGCTCATCTTATCAACTTTCATTAAAACACTATCGGCCATGGTGAGTTTTATGTCCACAAAAATATCTTTATCTATTTGAAGGTCTGAATTGCAGGTTCTGGAAAAATAATATATGGGCTCAAAAGGGGTAAAAGATATATCATCCCTGATAGTTTTATTAAAGATATTCTGTTCTATTGTCGGGTTAAGGAAATACTGCCATCGCATTGCTCCTGCTTCCTCCGGATAAAGCGTACCTTCTATGAAGCGCTTTAGCATATTAATTGCGCCCTTTTTTTGTGGCCGGTCGGGCAGTTTCATGATAAGCGGTGATATCATTTTTCTCCGTACAGAGGATGGGAGAATATTGTAATAGTGGTTTAACCTGGCTGCTTTGAGCCTGTCATAGCCCAGGAACATCTCATCTCCTCCTTCGCCGCTCAGGCACACGGTTACCTTCTCTCTGGCTTTACGGCTGATAAGGTAGAAGGGGATAGTGGACAGGTCGGTCATTGGCTCGTCCAGGTGGTAGAGACTTTTCTCTATATCTTCGGGAGAAATGGGGTCAATCATGAGTATATTATTTTCGGTACCAAAAAAATCAGAAACTATCTTAGCGTAGGGAAGTTCGGAGAATGTCCTGTCCCTGTATCCTATGGAGAAAGTCTGGAATTTTTTTGGATATAGCCTTGAGACAAACCCTACAATTGTACTGGAGTCAAGCCCTCCTGAAAGAAAAACTCCCAGAGGAACATCACTGATAAGCCGCCTTTTAATGGATTTTTCAAGGGCCGCAAAAACTCTATCTGCTGCCTCGTCTTCATCAGAGATTTCCGGCCTGAATTTCAGGTCCCAGTATTTTTCTATTCTTAGATTGCCATTTTTGAAGATTGCATAGTGCCCCTGGCGGAGTTTGTGGATATTCTTAAACATGGTATCGGTAGCCGGGACAAATTCATAACCCAGATAGTAATACAATGACTGCAGGTTAATTTCTTTTTTAATGCAATCCGCTTCAAGGATACTTTTTATTTCCGAACCAAAGATTAGCTTCCCGTCCTTTAAGTAATAATAAAGAGGTTTAATTCCAATTCTGTCCCTGGCAAGAAATAGCTCTTTTTTTTCTTCATCCCAGATGGCAAGTGCAAACATTCCATTAAATTTATTCAGGCACCGGGGCCCGTATTCTTCAAAACTTTTTAGAACTACCTCGGTATCGGTATGGCTTTTAAACTTATGCCCCCTGGCAATAAGTTCCTCTTTTATTTCCCTGAAGTTGTATACTTCACCATTGTAAACAATCCATAATTTTCCGTCACGGCACGACATCGGCTGGTTGCCCAGGGTAGAAAGGTCAAGAATGCTCAGGCGGGAGTTTCCGAGAGAAAATGAGGGGAAAGTTTTTATTCCGCTGGTATCAGGTCCCCTGTGATGGATTTTTTGGGTCATTTTTCTAATAAGTTTTTCATCATTCCAGTTAAAACCACAAATTCCGCACATCATATCAATCCCTCAATATTTTTTTATAAATATTTTTTAATTTAATAAATAAAGCCGGGAAACACAGGAATTTTATAGCTCTGGTTATTTATTATCCGGCTTAATCAATATTAGGTTATTTTACAGATAATTATTATCTTTATACCACTTTGCTGTTCTTTTCAGCCCTTCTTCAATTCCTATCAGAGGATTATAATTTAGTTCTCTTCTGGCCTTATCAATCTTAAAAGCCCTGTTCTGTCTGTACCAGTCCACGCGCCTCCTGAATAGCGGAGGAGATATTTTAAGGGGCATGCATATAAATTCGCACACGCAGGCTGCTGCATATAATGGCCAGAAAGGCAGCTGTATAAATTTAACTTTTACTCCCATTGATTGGCCTATTTTTTTTACCAGTTCTTTAATGGTAAAGTATTCTTTATCTGCGATTAGATAAACTTCGGCGCTGATTTTGTCGCTTTCAAAAGCATTATAGAATCCGTCGTTAAGATTATCTATATATACGGGATGGTAGAAAGCTTTACCGTTGCCAAACATGTAGAATTTACCCTTTTTTGCAAAACGGAACAGATAAAAGAACCTCTCGGGGTCACCGGGGCCATAAATAGCAGTGGGCCTTATAATAACGCTCTTAAGTCCTTTCCCGGCAAACTCTTTTATAACTTTTTCCGCTTCATATTTGGTAAACTGGTAGTAATCAGCCGGTTCTATTGGAGATTCTTCATTGCCGGGAGGATTTTTGACATCCCCGTGGACGCCCTGAGTTGAACAGTAGACAAATTTCTTTAAGGGTTTTTTGATTGCTTCTTCGCAGATTATGCGCGTTCCATCAATATTAACATCCCGGTAAGTTTTTTTTGTTGCATTTATCTGTCTGAAAGAAGCAGCCAGGTGGAAAACACCTTCTACCCCGTCTAAGGATTTTTTTACAGTTTCCCTGTCAGTCACCGAGCCCAGAATAATATTTGCACCTTTTTCTAAAAGGTAGTCATATAAAATGCCTTTCTGATTGTCAAGAATTGTAACCCCGTGACCTTTATTTAGAAGGTATTCTGCCAGACGACTGCCGGTAAAACCGGTTCCACCGGTTACTAATAATTTCAATTTTTTCTCCCTTCATTAAAGGTTAAAAATAATAAAGTAATAAAAAAAATTTCAGAGAAAATTATTTTGATATTTTATACCATTTGGGGTTAATAGAAAAGGTTTTGCTTTATAATTATACCGTGTGAATATTTTTTAAAGACTTTTATGCCGGTTTTTTATACTGTTAAAATTATTTTTTTGACTTTTAGCCGGCATTTAATTGAGAGCGGGCAGAAAATACTTTTTTATAATTAATAAAAGAAATTTTTTTGTTATAATTAATTAGAAATTTTTTTAGTTAGTTTCAGTTCAATAGAATAAAAAGGGTTGCAGGTAATGAATATTGCAGTAACGGGGGGTGCAGGGTTTATTGGCTCTCATCTCTGTGAAAAATTAATAAAGCTGGGGTTCAGAGTAATTTGCATTGATAATTTTGATAATTTTTATGAGCCGGGGATTAAAGAAGACAATATCTCAAAAATTTCCGGAAATAAAAACTTTAAACTTTATCGCCTGGATATATGTGAATTTAACAGGCTGGAAAAAGTATTTCTGGAAAATGAAATAGAGACAGTGATTCACCTGGCAGCAAGAGCGGGGGTAAGGCCATCAATAAGAAATCCCTTTTTATATGAGAAAATAAATGTTCTGGGGACCGTGAATCTACTTGAATGCTGCAGGAAATATGATATCAAAAAGTTTATTTTTGCTTCTTCGTCTTCTGTTTACGGGGGTAACAGGAAAATACCTTTTTCAGAGAATGATAATGTTGACCTTCCGGTATCTCCCTATGCCGCTACCAAGAGGGCAGGGGAGCTAATCTCATATACCTATCATAGCCTGTATGATATATCAATTTTTTGTTTAAGGTTCTTTACCGTTTATGGGCCGCGTCAGAGACCGGAGATGGCAATACATAAATTCACCAGGCAGATATTAAACGGGGAAAGTGTAAAAATCTATGGTGACGGTTCTTCCTCCCGGGATTACACTTACATAGATGATATAATTTCCGGTGTGATTAAAAGCCTGGATAAGTTAGGGGGTTTTGAGATTATAAATTTAGGGAACTCAAGAACGGTCAAATTAATGAATCTGATAAAGTTAATTGAAGCCGCTACCGGGAAGAAAGCAGGACTGAAATTTTTAAGCAGCCAGCCGGGTGATGTTTTTATGACCTATGCAGATATAAGTAAAGCAAGAAAAATGTTAAAATATTCTCCTGAAACAGATATTTCCCGCGGTCTGGATAAATTTGTAGAATGGTATAAAGAAAAAAGTAAAAAAGGGGTTTTAAATGGGTAATGTTAAAAAAAAGGCTAATGATATTTATTTATCTATTGTAATCCCCATTTACAATGAGAAAGAAAATGTTCTCATGCTCTGCAGAGAGCTTGAGAAAACCCTTAAC
>CAZQQX010000033.1:0-16622 GCA_964595565.1 uncultured Actinomycetota bacterium | reverse complement strand
TGGAGCAGGTAGCGTTACCAGGATACTGGAGTAAGAGGAAAAAGGGGAATATAAAAAAGATTGTATAATTTATTAATCCTTCTTATATGTATCTGGAATCGGCCTTCTTTTATGAAATTAGAAAGAGCAAGTTGATAAATTGCCGGTGTAGATAGACCGGGAATGCTTTAATTTTGCAGCATTCTTCTACCATGTTTTCAGCCGAAACCATACAGCCGGGTCTGATTGATAGGTACATCGACTCGCTGGAGATGTCGGTATGGATAACCGGCTAAGGAGCGGGCATCCATACCGGATAATTATTTTTCATAAAAAACAGGTTCCAGAAAATAACCATACTTGCAATTGACTATTTAAAAACTATTAATAATAATTTAAATATATGTAAATTATTATTAACGGGGTAATGGAGGTCTGATGTCAGGAAAAGAATCTAAAAATAATAAAAGCATGGTTTATTATGTTAATGTAAAGACCGATTCGGATAAGAGCCTTATTGAACGTCTGGAAAGGATGATTGATAGGTCAGGGTTATTTAAATCCATAGAAAACGGTGAAAGGGTTGCGATAAAAATGCATTTTGGTGAAAGAGGGGGGCACGGTTATATAAGGACACCTTTTATTGGCAGGATAGTCCAGAAGGTAAAGGATTATAATGGCATACCATTTCTTACCGATACTAATACTCTTTATGTTCATATGAGACACAATGCTATTGACCATTTAAGAACCGCTGCAATAAATGGCTTTACAACCGAGACAGTAGGTGCACCTATCATTATAGCCGATGGTCTAACCGGAAGCGACGAGGGAGTTGTAAAGATAGATGGCAATCATTTAAAGGAAATATTTGTTGGTAGCGCTATCTTTAATGCTGATTTTATAGTTGTGGCAACTCATATAACAGGCCATCCCTTATCTGGTTTTGGCGGTTCTATAAAAAACCTGGCTATGGGAGGTGCGTCTATTAGAGGTAAATATATACAGCATTCAGAGTTTGTCCCTGCAGTAGATGAAGACCTTTGCAGGTTATGCGGGGATTGTATTGAAATATGCGGATTTAATGCTATAAAGCAGGGTGAAAAAAGTGTATTTATTATGGAAGAAAATTGTAAGGGTTGTGGTGAATGTGTGGGTGCATGTAAATACGGGGCGATGGGGCCAAAGTTTCCCCGTGAGAGTAAAAAGCTGCAGGAAAAAATGGTGGAATATGTTATGGGTATAAGAAGCCAGAAGAAAGGTAAGATTGTTTATATAAACTTTTTGTTAGATATAACCCCCGGTTGTGATTGCTATAGTTTATCCAACAGCCCCGTTGTGCCCGATCTGGGAATACTTCTTTCTGATGACCCGGTTGCTATTGATAAAGCTTCTGTTGACCTTGTAAATTCGGCTTATTTTAGCCCGGCCTGGTCCGGTAAGAATGAAGAAGACAGTAAAGACAAATTCAGGGCAGTTCACAGCGATGTTGACTGGAGACCGCAGATTGATTATGGTGAGAAGATGGGCATAGGAACCAGTGAGTACAGGATAATTAAGATTTAATGCCGGTTTTATCCGGCAGCAGGCTGATGATATAATAATTATGATGTTGGTTTTTTGGTAAATAAGAGAAGATTTTGTCATTGACAACATAAAAATATAGTGCTAATTTATTAGCCTGCGCTTTATATTATTAAAATAACGATTATGGTGAAAGAACTTGAGGCAGATAATTATCCTTGAATGTACAGAATGTAAGAGAAGAAATTATAGCAGTGAAAAAAATAAAAAAAATACGCCTGATAGATTGGAAGTAAAAAAATACTGCAGGTGGTGCAAAAAGCATACGATTCATAAGGAGACCAGATAGGGCTGTAGCTCCAATTGGTAGAGCACCGGTCTCCAAAACCGGGTGTTGGGGGTTCGAGTCCCTCCAGCCCTGCCATAATAATAGATTAAAAAAGGGTTAATTTTAATGGCTAAGAGAAAAGTTTCAAGGAAATATAGAAAGAAAGCTATGATGGAAAGGCAGTTGCAGGAAAGAAAGGCCCCCCCATCACAGCCCAGAAAGAAAATAAACTGGAAGCAGTTTATAAAAGGAATACCTTCACGGGTGGCAGGATTCTTCAGGGATGTTGTCCATGAGTTAAAAAGGGTGACATGGCCAACAAAAAAAGCACTGATAAACTATACTATAGTGGTTGTGGTTACCATTATTTTTTTTGCTGTTATTTTAGGAGCTTTTGACCTGGGTTTTGTTCAAATCGTGGATCTATTGGTAAAAATTTAAATGCTGGTGATTTAAAGATGAGACCGAGATGGTATGTAATAAATTCATATGCCGGATATGAAAATAAAATAAAAGTTAACCTGGAGCATAGAATAGAATCTATGAATATGGGTAACAAGATTTTTGATATTTATATACCAAAGGAAGATGTTGTTGAAATTAAAAGCGGCAAAAAAGAAGTATCCTCAAAAAGAGTGCTTCCGGGTTATCTGTTAGTGAAGATGTACCTGGATGATGATTCATGGTATGTGGTAAGAAATACTCCGGGAGTTACCGGGTTTGTGGGCAGGGACGATAAGCCCATCCCCTTATCAGAAATTGAGGTTAAGAGAATAATGAAGAGGCAGGATACAGGCAAGCCAAAGCCAAAGACTGATTTTGAGCTAGGGCAGCCTGTTAAAGTTATTACAGGACCATTTGCTAATTTTGATGGCACTATAAGTGAAATAAACCTTGACCAGGGCAAAATAAAAGTCCTGGTTTCAATATTTGGAAGGCAAACGCCGGTGGAGTTAAATTTTAACCAGGTATCGAAGATATAAAAGATAAATTTGAAATATAAATTGAAATTTTTTTATTAAACTGTATAATACGGGGGTATTTTTAATAGAGGTAACTAATTATGGCTAAAGAAATAATAGCACAGATTAAATTGCAGATTCCTGCGGGGCAGGCAAATCCTGCTCCCCCGGTGGGCCCTGCCCTCGGGCAACATGCAGTTAATATTATGGAATTCTGTAAGGCTTTTAATGAAAGAACTGCAAAGGACCAGGGGATTATTATACCGGTTGTTTTAACTGTTTATAAAGATAGAAGTTTTAGTTTCATAACCAAGACTCCTCCTGCTGTGGTTCTTATAAAAAAGGCTTTAAACCTGGAAAAGGGCTCGGGGGAGCCCAACCGTGAAAAAGTGGGAGAAATTTCCAGGGAGCAAATTGAAGAAATTGCGAAGATTAAGCTAAAAGACTTGAATGCAAGAACACTGGATAAGGCAGTTAAGATAATAGAAGGCACCGCTAAAAGTATGGGGGTAAAGATAAGTTCATAATTTGTACAGGGTTTCAGGAAGTAATTACTGATTAAAGGCTGATATAAAAAAATGGATATAAGGTGATAGGATTTGAAGAGAGGAAAGAAATATTTATCAAAATTAGAAAATCTGGATAAGAGTAAAGTGTTCAGTCCTTCTGAAGCAATAGAATGGATTAAGGAAAACCATTTTGCCAATTTTGATGAATCTGTGGACATATGCATAAATCTGGGAGTTGATACCAGGAAAGCGGACCAGATAGTAAGGGGAACCATAGTTTTGCCAAATGGAACCGGGAAAGTCCAGAAGATTCTGGTGTTTGCGCAGGGTGAGAAGGCGAGCGAGGCCAGGGAAGCAGGAGCGGATTACGTAGGAGGAGAAGAATTTGTGGAAAAAATACAAAAAGGATGGCTTGACTTCGGAGTTTGCATTGCAACACCTGATATGATGAAGCATGTGGGGAAAATCGGTAAAATCCTGGGACCGAGGAAATTAATGCCGAACCCTAAGTCCGGAACAGTTACTTTTGAATTAAAGAAGACAGTCGAAGATTCAAAAAAAGGAAGATTGGAATTCAGAACCGACAGAAATAGTGTTATACATTGTACTATCGGGAGAGTATCATTTGGAATAAAAGAATTGCTGGAAAATTATATAGCATTAATTGACGCTGTTATTAAGTCAAGGCCATCTACTGCTAAAGGCAGGTATATAAGAAGTGTTTATATGTCATCAACCATGGGGCCGGGCATTAAGATTGACCTGAATAAGGTTACAGAGGTGACGGAGGCGGCGTAAAAAAATAAAATTGGTTTTATTTTAAAGGGCAACCACAGACAGTAGGTGTTATTTTAATAGAGAAATAACTTAATTTCCTACCAAGGTTGATTAATATAGATAAATCGACCTTCTGGAAAATTGGGTCGATTTTATTTTTATAAGTTTTATATTTTTATAAATATATTAAGTATGGAGGTCGGAATGGTCAGACAGGAAAAAATAGACCGGGTGGAAGAGATAAAGGAAATATTTAAAAAAAGTTACAGTCTTATATTTACTGATCACAGCGGGCTTAAAGCTGAAGATGCAGTGGCGGTAAGGGATAGGCTTGCAGAAGTTAACTCATATCTAAAGATAACAAAAAATACCCTTGCTTATATAGCGGCAAAAGATGTGTTTAAAGATTTAGACCTTGAAGGAGTTTTTAAGGGGCCGACCAGCCTGATTGTAAGCGGGGAAGATATAATTACTACAGCAAAAATTATAGAAAATTTTTCAAAGGATAAAGATACATTAAAAGTAAAAGCAGGATTACTTGAAAACAGGCTTTTAAGTGCTGAAGAAGTTGATAAGTTTGCCAGCCTGCCGTCCAGAGAGGTGCTGCTTACCAATCTGGTGGTTTCAGTTAAATCCCCGATTATTAAGCTGGTAAATGTTTTGAATGCAGTGACCGTGAACCTTGTTCTGGTAATGGAAGCAATTAGAATAAAAAAAGAGGAAAGTGCTATTTGAGGGAGGAATAATGGCTGACAAAAAGAAAACAAGTGAAAAAGAAAAAAAGGAAGAAAAAGAAATGAAAGAAGAAAAAAAGGAAACAGGTAAAGTTAATGAAAAAACTAGCGTAAAAAGTAAATCCACCGAAGAGATTTTAAGTGCTATTGAGAAGATGACGGTACTTGAGCTTTCAGAGCTGGTTAAAGCTCTTGAGGAAAAATTTGAAGTTAGTGCCCAGGCGGTATCAGTCGCTGCCCCTGCTGCCGGTGGAAATGCTCAGGCTCAGGGTGGAGCACCTGCTGAAGAAAAAACGGAGTTTGACATAAACTTAAAATCAGCCGGAGATAAAAAAATACAGGTTATTAAAGTGGTTAGATCGGTAACCAGCCTTGGCCTGAAAGAAGCTAAAGATCTTGTGGATAAGGCACCAAATGTGGTTAAGGAAAAAGTTTCGAAAGAAGAAGCTGAAAATATAAAGAAGAAGTTAGAAGAAGCCGGTGCCGAGGTTGAAATAAAGTAACTGCCTGTGAAATAAAACAGGATGTAAAATAAAAGACCGGGTTAATAAATTAAGAAGTAATTAATAAAAGGCTTTTTAAACCTGATAAATTGTTTATATTTGTTCTAAAAAGTTTGTGATTTTAATAAATAATCAGACATTTTCAGAATATATCTATTTTAGATATTTAAAATAGATAGTTGACTATTAATTTATATTTGATAAACTAATAGTTTGCAAGTTTTTCTGAAAACATTTATCAATACTGGTTTTATTTTGTTTTTCCCTGTACGTAGTTTTTGTTAGTAAGAATACCTTAGCCCTTTTTACTGCTTTACTAAACTTGGAATATAATTAATGAGGAGAATAAATTAATGCAAAAAATCAAAAAAATCAAGAGATTTAATTTTGGTAAAACCCCGGATTTAATAAGCATGCCCCATCTTCTTGAAATACAGAGAAGGTCTTTCCAGTGGTTTCTTGAAGAAGGGCTTATGGAAGTCTTAAAAGATATTTCGCCAATAGAAGATTTTACCGGTAATATGTCACTTGAGTTTTTAAATTATGATTTTGACCCGGTTAACTCTACTCCAGATGAATGCAAGATGCAGGATATGTCCTATACCGCACCGCTCAGGGTGCTTTCAAGGTTTATTAATAAAGAGACAGGAGAGATAAAAGAACAGGAAGTTTTCATGGGAGATTTTCCGATGATGACCGAAAAAGGGACCTTTATAATTAATGGAACCGAAAGAGTTGTTGTATCTCAGCTGGTCCGTTCCCCGGGGGCATATTTTGATACTGATATAGATAAAAAAGCTGAAGTAGATATATATATGTGCAAGGTTATACCAACGAGAGGTTCATGGATAGAAATTGAAACTGATAAAAAGAATATTGCTTATGTAAGAATTGACAGGAGAAGAAAATTTTTACTTACCATCTTCCTGAAATCTATGGGTTTTGGGAACAATGAAGACCTGATTGCCATGTTTGGTCCATACGATAAAAAGAATTGCATTAAAAACACCCTGGAAAAGGATTTTACAGAGACTGAAGAAGAAGCATTGATTGAAATATATAAGAAGCTGAGACCGGGCGAGCCTCCAACTGTTGAGAGTTCAAGGAATCTTATAAATTCTTTATTTTTTAATCCAAAAAGATATGATTTTGGAAAAGTGGGAAGATACAAGATGAACCAGAAGCTAATGGATGAAATTGATAAAAAAGTTCTGGCTAAAATTGAAGAGATTAATAAAAAAATGGGTATAGACCCTGATGAGAAATATATTTTAAATTGTAAAGACATATTTTTAATTGTTAAGTACCTGATCCAGTTAATGGGCAGTGTCGGAGAGGTTGACGACATCGATCATTTTGGGAATAGAAGAGTAAGGAATGTCGGGGAACTTATACAGAACCAGGTAAGGATCGGCCTTTCAAGAATGGAAAGAGTTATAAAAGAAAGAATGACTACCCAGGATGCTGAAGCCATAACCCCGAAGTCTTTAATAAATATAAGGCCACTGGTGGCCAGCCTGAAGGAATTTTTTGGCAGCGGCCAGCTTTCACAGTTTCTGGACCAGACAAATCCTCTGGCAGAAATTACTCATAAAAGGAGACTGAGTGCTCTTGGTCCGGGTGGATTGAGCAGAGAAAGAGCGGGTTTTGAAGTGAGAGATGTTCATCCTTCCCATTATGGAAGAATGTGCCCCATAGAAACCCCGGAGGGGCCTAATATCGGGCTTATCGGTTCCCTGGCCACTTATGGCAGGCTAAATGAGTTTGGATTTATAGAAACGCCTTACAGGAAAGTTGTAAACGGTAAGGTAACCGAAAAGATTGAATATCTGTCTGCCGATAATGAAGAAAATTATGTAATTGCTCAATCAACTGCAAAGACCGGTAAGGATGGAAAATTTCTGGAGGAAAAGGTTATGTCCCGTCTGGGGGATGAAATAGTCAATGTTGAACCGGGGATGATAGATTATGTGGATGTTTCACCAATGCAAATATTCAGTGCTGCGGCATCTCTTATACCGTTCCTTGAGCATAATGACGCCAACAGAGCACTTATGGGATCCAATATGCAGCGCCAGGCTGTACCGTTGATTAATCCCGAATCTCCACTGGTCGGTACAGGAATGGAAGGAAAAGTAGCGAAAGATAGCGGAGTTTTAATACTGGCCAGAGATGATGGCGTGGTTGAAGAAGTCTGTGCGGATTATATAAAAATAAATTACAGGAGCGAGAAGAATTATATTCATAATTTATATAAATTCAGAAGGTCAAACCAGGGAACATGTATAAACCAGAAACCAATTGTCATGGAAGGCAATAAAGTTAAAGCCGGTCAGGTAATCGCAGATGGAACAGCAACCTGTGGAGGAGAACTTGCACTGGGCAGAAACTTAAGAGTGGCGTTTATGTCATGGGAAGGTTATAACTACGAGGATGCAATAATTATCTCGGAGAGACTGGTTAAGGAAGATGTTCTGTCTTCGGTCCATATTTCAAAACAGGAAGTGGAAGCAAGGACCACAAAATTGGGGGCCGAGGAGATAACCAGGGATATACCGAGTATAGGAGAAGAAGCCCTGAAGGATCTGGATGAGAATGGGATTATAAGAATTGGAGCAGAAGTAAAGCCCGGGGATATACTGGTCGGGAAGATAACGCCAAAAGGTGAGACCGAACTTACAGCAGAAGAAAAATTACTGCGGGCTATTTTTGGTGAAAAAGCAAGAGAAGTAAGAGAAAGCTCTTTAAAAGTGCCTCACGGAGAAGGCGGTAAAGTACTGGATGTCCAGCTATTTTCAAGAAAAAAAGGCCATGACCTTCCCCCGGGAGTTAATGAACTGGTAAGAGTGTATATTGCAGAAAAAAGAAAGATTTCCATAGGAGATAAACTTGCCGGAAGGCACGGGAATAAGGGAGTTATATCTGTAATCCTTCCTGAAGAAGATATGCCATATTCAGAAGATGGAGAGCCAATTGATATAATATTCAATCCACTGGGAGTACCTTCCCGAATGAATGTCGGGCAGGTACTGGAGACACATCTTGGCTGGGCTGCTTATAAAGGATGGGATGACAAAACAGGTAATGCAACAGAGGACGGCCTCATCCATGTTTCGACTCCTATTTTTGAGGGAGCAAAGGAATCCGACATAATAAAGTTGTTAAAATCTGCAAAGTTACCTGCAAACGGGAAAACTGCTCTGTTTGACGGCCGCAGCGGGGATAAGTTATCTGATAATATCACCGTTGGCTATATATATGTAATGAAACTGTTGCATCTTGTTGATGACAAAATTCATGCGAGGTCTACCGGGCCGTATTCTCTCGTTACCCAGCAGCCGCTCGGGGGTAAAGCACAGTTTGGTGGTCAGAGATTTGGAGAAATGGAAGTGTGGGCTCTGGAAGCCTATGGTGCGGCCTATGCTTTGCAGGAAATGCTTACTATAAAATCGGATGATGTAACAGGGCGGGTAAAGACTTATGAATCAATTGTTAAAGGTGAGAACATAGAAAAACCCGGGATACCTGAATCCTTTAAAGTTCTCATAAAAGAGATGCAGAGTCTTGGTCTTGACGTAGAGGTTTTATCTGAGGAAGGTAAAGAAGTGGATATGACAAAAGAAGAAGATGAGATATTAAAAACAGTGGAAGATCTGGGAATTGATTTGCATAAAGAAAGAGACTTTGAAAAAGGGGAAACAAAAGAAGAGCTCGAAAAAGCCGGGGCAGTAAGAAGCACAAAAGATAAAGAAGGAGAAAAAAAAGAAAAAGAAGAAATAAAATCCGTGGCCACTGCAAAAAAGAAAGATAAAATTAAGAAATAAAATAATTATAAAAAATAATAGATATTATTTGATTTCAGTCTAAGTGATTTGGAGGTATTTTTTAAATGGTAGTAAATATAGATGTAAATAATTTCGATGCCATAAAAATTGGACTTGCTTCGCAAGAAAAGATCAGGGCATGGTCTCACGGTGAAGTGAAAAAACCTGAGACTATAAATTACAGGACTCTAAAACCTGAAAGGGATGGGCTGTTCTGTGAGAGAATCTTTGGTCCTACAAAAGACTGGGAATGTTATTGTGGTAAATATAAAAGAGTGAGATTCAAGGGTATCATTTGTGAGAGATGTGGTGTTGAAGTGACAAGGGCAAGCGTAAGAAGAGAGAGAATGGGTCATATTGAGCTTGCGTCTCCTGTTTCACATATCTGGTTCTTCAAAGGCGTCCCCAGCAGGATGGGATATGTCCTTGATATAAGCCCAAAAGACCTGGAGAAAGTTCTTTATTTTGATTCCTATATCATAACAGGTATAAATAGAGAGAAAATAACTGATGAGGAAGAAGAAATTAAAGGGCTTTATCAAAAAGCGCTGGATAAAGCTAAAGAGATGCACGAGAGCAGGATGGATGAAATACAATTAAACAAAGATAATTTTATGCTTGAAAATAATGAAGATATTGATGGAAGCGATCTGGTGGAATCCGGGAAAGAAGACCGGGATGAAGACGGGGTAAATGTTAGTGCTGATGATAACAATAATTCAGCCAGAGAGGGAGCCACCGGAGAAACAGACATTGAAGAAAAAAGAGCAAAGGTTGTAAAAGAAACAGAGATGCTTCTGGAAGAAGAAAAAGAAATATATCAGGAAGAGGTAGACCTTATAAGGAGAGCAAGTACCTTTTTCTTTAATCTGGAAGAGAAAATGCTGGTTTCTGATGAAGCTTTATTTAAAAAGATGAAGGAAATTTATGGCCAGTATTTTAAAGGAGGAATGGGAGCGGAAGCCGTAAAAGAATTACTCAGGAATATTGACTGCAGCAAAGAAGTAGAAGAGCTAAAAGAAACTATTAAAAAATCAAAGGGACAGAAAAAAAGCAGAAGCATAAAGAGATTAAAAATACTGTCCTCTTTTATAGATTCAGAGAACAAGCCCGAATATATGATTCTTGATGTACTCCCGGTAATACCACCTGATTTAAGACCAATGGTCCAGTTAGATGGCGGAAGGTTTGCTACCTCGGATTTAAATGACCTCTACAGGAGAGTTTTGAACAGAAATAACAGGCTTAAAAAATTACTGGAACTGGATGCTCCTGAGATTATTATAAATAATGAAAAAAGAATGTTGCAGGAAGCAGTTGACGCATTGTTTGATAACGGAAGGAGAGGTAGAGTTGTAGTAGGAGCGGGAAACAGGCCTCTTAAATCTTTAAGTGATATGTTGAAAGGGAAGCAGGGGAGGTTCAGACAGAATCTCCTTGGTAAAAGAGTGGATTATTCCGGAAGGTCTGTTATTGTAGTTAACCCGAATCTCAGGCTGGAGCAATGCGGGCTACCCAAGAAAATAGCCCTGGAGCTGTTTAAGCCTTTTGTTATGAAAAAATTGGTTGATGAAGGATTTGCCCAGAATATCAAGAGTGCCAAGACTATGGTAGAAAAGGAAAGTAATGAGGTCTGGGATATACTGGAAGAGGTAATTAAAAATCACCCTGTTTTACTTAACCGTGCTCCAACACTTCACCGTCTGGGGATACAGGCCTTTATGCCTGTGCTGGTAGAAGGTAAGGCCATACAGGTACACCCGATGGTCTGCCCGCCTTTTAATGCTGATTTTGATGGTGACCAGATGGCCGTTCATGTACCCCTATCAAATGAGGCCAAGGCCGAGGCTCTGGTTTTAATGCTATCTGTGAATAATATATTATCACCGGCCAGCGGGGAACCGGTTGTGGTCCCCTCCCAGGACATGGTTCTGGGTATATATTACCTGACCTCTGAACTGGAAAAATCAAGCGGCAAGGAAAGGTTCTATAATAGCCAGCAGGAAGCTATCCTGGATTATGATTATGGTTTTATATCTCTGCATACGCCGGTTAAAGTGCGAATTGAAGACAGGATAATTAAAACAGCAACAGGAAGAATAATATTCAACCAGGCACTGCCCGATGATTATAAGTTTGTAAATAAGGAAGTATCAAAGAAGGAGCTTATAGCAATTATAGCCGAGTGCATAAATAGATTTCCACAGAGCGTGGTGACAGAAATGCTGGATGCTATTAAACAGATAGGGTTTAAGTATTCTACGCGTTCCGGTCTGACTATAGGTATAGATGATATAGATATACCCCCTGAAAAGGAAAAGATTTTAGCTAAAATAGAAAATAAAATAGAAAAGATTGAGGAATATTATAAGCAGGGGCTTATAACAGAATTTGAGAGGCATCAGAGATTAATACAGACCTGGTCCCAGGCAAATGAAAATGTAGCAAATGCTATGGAGAAAAATTTTGACAGGTTTAATCCTGTTTACATGATGGCTACCTCAGGTGCGAGAGGAAATATTAAACAGCTGAGACAATTGGCCGGTATGCGTGGTCTGGTAGCGAACGCGAGGGGTGATATTATAGATAGTCCTATAAAGTCCAATTTTAGAGAGGGCCTTACGGTACTTGAATATTTTATCTCCACGCATGGTGCAAGACAGGGTCTTGCGGATACTGCGCTCCGAACTGCAGACTCGGGGTATCTAACCAGGAGGCTGGTTGATGTTGCCCAGGATACCATGGTGAGAGTTAATGACTGCGGGACCGAGGATGGTATAAGCCTGTACGTATTGACACTTGAAGGAGAACCCAATACTAATTTAATAGGCAGGACCTGTCTTAAAGATGTTAATAATCCCAATACTAAGAAGAATATAATAAAAAGTGGAGAAGAAATTACTGAAAAGCATTTGCAGAAATTTATACACGCCAATATTGAAAGCGTTGAAGTTCGTTCGGTATTGGCCTGCAAGGCAGAATCTGGAGTCTGCCAGAAGTGCTATGGAAGGGACCTTGCTACCGGGAAGATGGTTGAAATTGGTGAAGCAGTAGGGATAATAGCGGCACAGTCTATCGGTGAACCGGGTACACAATTGACAATGCGTACGTTCCATACAGGCGGCGTGGCAAGTACCGTTATTCAGAGATCAATAAAGTCACCTGTTAACGGCAAGCTTATATTTAGAAAAGAATTGTTATCAGAACTTAATTTAAAGAAGGCAGATTTTACTAAAGAGGATACTGAAGATGTTATTGAAATTAGTATAGAAAAAATTCCTCATAAGCTGATATTCCAGATACAGATGGAAAGAGGGGATATTGTTGATGTAATTATACCAAAGGGTGAAATACTGCAGATAAATAGAAAGGTAAATGTTGATGCAGGGGAAGTTTTTGCAAAATTGATTTTAACTGCAAAAAGAAAAACTCATGTACACAAACATGAAAAAACTTTTGAAGGTATAGATATTACCAGTGGTCTGCCCAGGGTGGTAGAGCTGTTTGAAGCAAGAAGGCCTAAAGAGCATTCATTTATAGCAGAGATATCGGGGAAAGTTGAAATTGAGGATATAGATTCAAGATTCAGAATGCTAACCATAAAAAGCAGGGACGGAAAACAGGAAAAGGTATATCAGATTCCAACAAGAGCGAAGTTAACTGTAGAGAGTAGTGATATGATCAATGCCGGAAGCCAGCTAACAGAGGGGCCAAAAAACCCGCACGATATTTTAAGGATTAATGGGATAAAGGAATGCGAGCAATATCTGGTGAAAGAAGTGCAGAACGTATACAAAGCACAGGGCGTGGATATCAATGATAAGCACATTGAAGTAATAGTAAAGCAAATGCTGAAGAAGGTTACTATAGCTGATCCCGGAGATAGTGGTTTCCTCCCGGGCCAGCTGGTGGACAGGCTTGTATATGATAAAGAGAATAATAAATTAATTTCCAATATGAAAAAGCCGGCTACTGCCGTACAGAATTTAATGGGCATAACCAAAGCTTCGCTGGTAACCGATAGTTTTCTTTCAGCTGCATCTTTCCAGGAAACAACAAGAGTTTTAACAGATGCAGCTCTGGAAAACAAAACAGATAATCTGAGCGGGTTAAAAGAAAATGTAATACTGGGTAAAGCAATACCTGCAGGGACCGGTATGGGGACTTTCAGGGACTATGAACTGGATTATCCCGGTTATAAAGAGAGTGATAAAGAAGAAATTGAAATCCTTCAGGAGTCAGAGGATGAAGATACAAAGGAAATAGAAATTAATATTTAAAATATGGGAGGAAAATACTTTAAATCAGCCATTTTTTTATGTTGACATTTTAATTTTTAGATGATAATCTCTTTTCTCGTGTCTTCAAAAAAGGTGTGAAATTAATCATTTTGTGAGGTCAAATATATTATTAAATTGAGATAGAGGATAAGGTATTTATGCCTACTATAAGTCAACTGGTTAGAAAAGGAAGAAAGAGCATAAAAAAGAAGAGGAAAACTCCCGCACTGCAGGAGAATCCTTTGAGAAGAGGCGTATGCATAAGAGTGTACACTACTACTCCAAAGAAGCCTAATTCTGCGTTGCGTAAAGTAGCAAGGGTAAGGCTTACAAACGGGGCAGAAGTTACAGCATACATTCCGGGAATCGGTCATAATTTACAGGAGCATTCCATAGTACTGGTTAGAGGTGGAAGAGTGAAGGACCTACCGGGTGTAAGGTACAAGATTATAAGAGGGACACTGGATACTGCAGGAGTTGAAGACAGAAAGTCTTCTCGTTCCAGATATGGAGCGAAGAAACCAAAGTAATTTACAAGGAGTCGTTATATGCCAAGGAAGGGAAGACCCCAAAAAAGAAAAATTAAACTGGATCCTGTGTATAAAAGCAGGGTTATTTCTCAGTTGATAAATAAAGTTTTGTTAGATGGTAAGAAAAGCGTTACCGAGGGTATAGTATACAGAAGTCTCGAGATTCTGAAAGAAAAAACTAAAGAGGACCCGTTAGAAATACTTGAAAAATGCCTTGACAATGTAAAGCCTGTACTGGAAGTAAAACCAAGAAGGGTAGGAGGAGCTACCTATCAGGTGCCTGTTGAGGTATCAGCCGAAAGGGCAAATACGCTGGCCATAAGGTGGATAGTAGATTTTGCAAGTAAAAGGAAAGAAAAGGCTATGGCAGATAGATTGGCTGCGGAAATCCTTGATGCTGCAAGTAATACAGGCAACAGTATTAAGAAGAAGGAAGATTTACATAAAATGGCGGAGGCCAATAGAGCATTTGCACACTATAGATGGTAGTGGATGCGGGTGATTGAATATGGTTAGACAGGTTTCATTAAAAAATATAAGAAATATTGGTATAACTGCTCACATAGACGCGGGCAAGACAACCACCACTGAACGAATTCTGTATTATACGGGTAAAACCTATAAAATGGGGGAAGTTCATGATGGTGCAGCGGTTATGGACTGGATGATACAGGAGCAGGAAAGAGGTATCACCATTACCTCTGCTGCAACAACTTGTTTCTGGAAGGACCATAAAATAAATATTATTGATACACCGGGCCACGTTGATTTTACCGTAGAGGTTGAGAGGTCACTCCGCGTGCTTGATGGAATGATTTCTATATTTTGTGCAGTGGGCGGAGTAGAGCCCCAGTCTGAGACTGTGTGGAGGCAGGCCGATAAGTATAATGTTCCCAGGATTGCTTTTGTAAATAAGATGGACCGGAGTGGAGCGGACTTTTTTTATGTTCTGGATATGATTAAAACAAAGCTTGGAGCAAATCCGCTGCCGGTACAGATTCCGATAGGCAGGGAAGAAGATTTTACCGGAATAATTGACCTCATAAATATGAGGGCAGTTGTATACAGAGATGAAATGGGCATAAAATTTGAGTATGAAGATATACCCGATGAACTTAAATCCACTGCTGAAAAATACAGGCAGGAACTTATTGAAAATATCTCCAATTACGATGATAATATTTTAAATAAATATGTTGAGAATATAGAAATAAGTGTGGATGAGTTAAAAAATGCTATCAGGAAAATAACGTTAGATGTTAATGGCGTCCCGGTACTGTGCGGGGCTGCTTTTAAGAATAAAGGAGTCCAGCCTCTAATTGATGGAGTCCTGGATTACCTGCCGGCACCTGTTGATATTCCTTCACCTTTGGGAATAAACCCTGAAAACGAAATGAAAATTGAAAGGCAAGTAAGCGACGATGCACCTTTTTCAGGTTTGATATTTAAAATAACCACAGACCCATTTGTGGGAAGATTATGTTATGTGAGGATTTATTCAGGGACTTTGAGTAGTGGATTCCAGGTTCTGAATACCAGTAACAGCAAAAAAAGCAGAATAAGTAAATTACTGGTTATGCATGCAAATAGCAGGGAAGAAATAAAGGAAGCTTACTGCGGAGATATAGTAGCGGTGGTTGGATTGAAAAATGTAAGTACCGGTGATACAATCTGCGACTCGCACAAGCCGATAAAATATGAATCAATTATTTTCCCTGAACCGGTGCTATCAATTGCTATTGAACCGAAAACCAAGGCTGACCAGGAAAAACTGGCCAATGCACTTTCCAAACTGGGGGAAGAAGACCCGACTTTTAAAGTGGAGATTGATAGCGAAACAGGACAGACGATAATTTCAGGTATGGGTGAGCTTCATCTGGAAATTATAGTTGATAGATTGCTCCGTGAATTTGGTGTAAGTGCGAATGTGGGTAAAACACAGGTATCTTACAGGGAAACTATTACCACAGGTGCACAGGTGGAAGGTAAATATATAAGGCAGAGTGGCGGAAGAGGCCAGTATGGTCATGTAATAATCCGTTTTGAGCCAAATGAATACGGCAGGGGATTTGAGTTTGAAGATAAAACAAAAGGCGGGATTATACCAAAGGATTATATAAAACCGGTTAAAATGGGAATAGAAGATGCCATGCAGAGTGGTGAGATAGCCGGATATCCTGTTATTGATGTTAAAGCAATCCTTCTGGACGGTTCCTATCATGAAGTTGACTCATCAGAAATGGCTTTCAGGATAGCGGGTTCAAAGGCTTTCAGGGAAGCCATGAAAAAATGTCTCCCTATCTTACTGGAACCGATAATGGATGTTGAAGTTGTTGCTCCGGATGAGTATATGGGCGAGGTTATAAGCGATCTTAATTCAAGAAGAGGAAAAATACTGTCGGTAACATTAAGAAATAAAAATAGAGTGATAAAAGCAGATGTGCCGCTTGCTGAAATGTGCGGGTATGCAACGGATTTAAGGTCGAAAACACAGGGTCGTGCTACTTTCACGATGCAGTTTAAAAAATATGAGCCCGCGCCGGGCAGAATTGCGGACAAAGTTATTGAAAGATTTAGGGGAAGCAAGATCGCGGTTTAAATTAAAATTATGAAAATCAACTTTTTAAACAGAGAAAGGATATATTATGGCTAAACAAAAATTTGAAAGAACA
>CAZQQX010000032.1:0-16944 GCA_964595565.1 uncultured Actinomycetota bacterium | reverse complement strand
AATTAAATTATAATACCTCAATCTGATTTATAATAATAAAAAAAGCTTATTCAGGCGCCGGCTTTAAGTTTCCGGTTGACCATAGGATTTATACTTTAGAAATATTCCATTCCATTTTAATTTTCTAATCACATTTTCAAAATTATTAATGGTTATTATATTGTAAAAATTTTAGAGAAGGGTTTTCTTTATTTTATTTTTATGGGTTATAATATATAAAGACTTTTTTATTAATATAAAAAGTGAGAGTGTTATGAGAAAAAGAAACCTTTTTATAGTTCTGGTAATTTTTGCCGTTATTTTCCTGTTAGCCGTATCTGCCCGGTGTGGAATTAGTACAGAAGCTCCTGTTGTTGAATTACAGATATATGACGGGCCCGATTATTCAGAATCGGATGATATGTGTTACTACCGTGTGGAGGCAATAGTAAGCGGTACCCCCGACCCTGAAGTAGAGTTCAGTGAAGATGATAATATTGAGCTGCTTGGCTCCGATAAAGCTGAAGTTAGAGTAGAAGCCGGTGATTCCTATACCCTGGTAGTTACCGCTGCAAATTTAGCCGGCACGGCTACTGCTTCTATAATCCTCCAGGGTGAATGTGGTAAAGAAATGGCTGAAGGGGAAGAAGAAGCTGAAGGGGAAGAAGAAGCCGGAGAGGAGGCCGAAGGCGAAGAAGAAGCCGGGGAAGAAGCTGAAGAGGAAGAGGAAGAGGAAGTAGAAGGAGAAGCTCCTACCATAGAAGTAGAGATATATGAGGGTCCGACGCCTGCTGATGGTTTATGCTATTACAGGGTTAAGGCTACAGTTACGGGAGTCCCCAAACCGACAGTTAATTGGAGCAAGGATGAAAGCCATGGGGCATGGGGTACTCAAAAAGCTCAGATTAATCTTTCTGACCCTTCTGAGACCTATACTCTTACGGGTACTGCCACAAATTCGGAAGGTACTGCCAGTGCGTCAATAAACTTAAGCTGGGGCTGTCCGGAACCTGTAACGGAAACTAATGTTCCCGTGGTTTCAGACGAAGGGGGTTATATAGTATACACCGCCAGCATGTTTTATCCTCATAATAGCATGTTTGCCGGTGACTCAATTACAGATGATGTATGCAGGGGATATATGAGCTTTGATATTAGTGGATTATCAGGAGTTACAATTACCGAAGCTTCACTGTCCATGAGCCCTGAACAGGTATGGGGCGACCCTACTTTTATGGGCTCTCTCTGGATTGATGCTGTAGATTGGGGAACAGACCCGCTGGTAATGGCAGATTTTAATATTGTACCCTACGTGCCCATTCAATCATTTAATAGTCCTGAAATTACATGTACCAGTGAAAACCTCAGGACCGAGCTCCAGAAAGCTATAAGTGATGGAAAATCAAGGTTCCGTATAAGAATCAGATATACCACAGCGGCAACCGATTCCGACGGACAGTGGGATGGATGGGATTATTTAATTGATAGCATCGTTCTTCATGTTGCCTACCATTGATGGAAATATAGATATCAGGTTTGTAGATGAAATGAGCGAAGGTTATTCTTCGATCATTTCATCTATGCTGATGTGGTATCATTAACTACCAATACTACTCACAGAATACCCTTACTGTTTCTTTGCCCTCAACATTTACGGTAAGGTCGTTAAGCTGTGTGAAGAGTTCATCGAAATTCTCGGGCTTAATGTTGCTAAAGTCTGCTTCAATACCCTTTTCATGTAGGGCTTCATTAACCTTAACCTGAGCATCTACGGGAATAAAAGAAGCCAGCCTTAAACCAGCACGTATTAATTTTAACGGTATCCTGATGTTTACCCTATCCGGGCTCTTGCTTTCCGGCCCGGGCTCTACAATTACCCTGAGGTACCCAGGAGTTTCTGCTGTAGTATCTGAGGCCGTTTCGTTTTCTTGTGACAGTGTTGATAAAAGTTTTTCAGCTTCTTCCACGCTTATTTTTCCTTTAGAAAGCATTTCCAGAATTCTTTTTCTTTCTTCACTCATTTTTATTCTCCTCGTTCATTTTATTTTTAAATAAAAGTACTGTCTTTTGTCTCTATATCTGAGTTTAATCCTGATGTACATCCGATTATTCTAAAGAGTAACGGAATAAGGCAGATAGTAAGTTTTCCTTTTCCTGCAGGCCATAGTATTAGTGCTGCCACCAATACAAGTGGTGATAGTAATATAACCAGTAGTACAGCAATCAGCCAGATAAAAAAAGGGAGCCATAGTTTGAGATCTCTACTGCTTTTTCTCTCAATATAGAATATTAATATAAGTGGTTTCATTTGCTCCCCTTCATTTTCTTTATTGCATCCTCCACAGATATTTCTCCCCTGTCCAATTGATCAAGAATTTCACCCTTTGAAGCTGGAGGGTTAATCTCAACGAAATCAAGAGTTCCGGCAATTCTTTCAAGCCTGCTTTTAACTGTGGGATAACTGATTCCAAAAAGTTTTTCCATCTCTTTTATAGAACCAGAACACCTTATAAAAGCAATTACAAAAATCTGGTCCTCAAGAGTAAGCCGGGCAAGTGGGGGAATTTCAAATTGGCCTTCAATGGCTATACTGCTGTTTTTTATCCTGACACGTTCAACTTCAATTCTAGCACCACGAGTCATTTCTGTGAGTTCTTTCCAATCCCGGGTCATTTTAGTCTCCTTAAATGGTTAGAATATTAATAATTTTAACAATTTTAGTAATAAATATTAAAAATGTCAAGGTAATAATTAATTAAATTAATATTTATTAATCATAATTTTTAAAATATTTGATAATAGGGTAGTAATTGAAAAGATGCTTTCCGGAAATCCCGGGCACCCTTCAATTGCTGCACTCCAGCATGCAGTAGGGCAAGCTCTGAATAAATATTGAAGCTGGAGGAAGCTATAGAAAAGTTCAAAAATAATTATAGTAATATAATTAAATATATATTATTGTTATATAACTATAATATACTATTGTTTTAGAAATTGCTCAATGGAGCTTGGCTAAAATTAATTACTTTAAATATGAAATTTATCTGGTGTAGTATTATAGATATAAGAGGTATCCGGTTTTAAGATAATTATGCTAGATGTGGATTATGAAGGGGAGGGTTTATGAGCCAGATAGCAGTGGTTGCGGACAGCACATCGGACCTGCCGGAAAGCGCCCGTGAAAGATATAATATAAATGTTGTGCCTCTGAGTGTTGCCTTTGATAATAAAATATATACCGACGATGGAAAGAGCATAAAGCAGGACAACTTTTATAAAATGATAGAAAAATCAGACCGCATGCCTAAAGCGGCAACACCGGCTCCGGGTGATTTCTTAAAAACATACACCGGACTTTTAGAGGAGGAAAAAGAAATAATATCCATACACATTTCCAGGAAATTATCGGGCACTATTAATTCAGCAGAACTGGCAAGAAAGCAACTTGATGGCAAAAATATACACATAATTGATTCACACCTTGTTCATATGTCCTGCGGATTTATGGCTATAAAGGCTTCAAATATGGCGAATCAGAATTATGACGCAGACTATATAATTAAAGAACTGGATAATTTCAGTAAGAAAATAAATTCTTTCTTTGTTCCCAGATCTCTGGATAATTTAATAAAGGGGGGCCGCATAAGTAAGATAAGGGCAGCTTTTGCCAATCTTCTGGAAGTAAAGCCCATACTTACCTTAAAAGATGGAGAAGTGAGTCTGTATAAAAGTACCCAGAAATGGGAGCAGGCTAAAAAAGAAATGCTCAATTCTATGGAGAGGCTGATAAAAAAAGAAGGTAAGCTCACTGTATCCATAGGCGATGTTGCATCTGATAATGAAGCCAGCGAGTTAGAGGAAATTATAAGAGATAGGTTTAATCCCTCTGAAATTTACAGAACAAAAATAGGGATAGTAGTGGGGTCACATCTGGGCATAGGGGGCCTGAGCGTTGTATTTTTCCAGGAATAAGGATGTTTTTAGAGCCGCTTTTGTTATTAATTTTCTTAAAGAAAATTTTTATATAGTATCTTATTAGAAAATCGAATCAGATCTTAATGGAATTAATTTATCTGGAAAAATTATTTACTATTTAAATAATTATTATAAAATCTATATCAGCATGGACAGAAGAAAAGAACTAAAAGAACAATACAAAAATATCAGACCGGATATGGGTATTTTTATTGTTTACTCAAATTCAAATAGCAAATGTTTTATTGAAATAGCCAGAGATTTAAAAAGCAGAATTAACAGAACAAAATTCCAATTAGAATTTGGGAATCATCCTAACAAAGAGCTTCAAAAAGAATGGAAAGACCTGGGTGAAAAATCTTTTAAAATTGAGGTACTGGAGAAGCTTGAGTATGATGAAAATAATTTAAAGATTGATTATACCGAGGACTTAGCTTTACTAAAAATGATATGGCAGGAGAAGTTGATTCAGAAAGGTATGGTATTTTATAAAAAATAAATGAAATTTTCAATTGAAATCATCAGTATTATATCCGATGATAAAATGGTAGCGCATAGGGGACTTGAACCCCTGTTTTAGCCTTGAGAGGGCTATGTCCTAACCACTAGACGAATGCGCCGCGTTTCTTTTACTTACCGCACCTCTGGATTTTATCCATATTATAGTTTTTTGTAAATACCCGGCAAGCTTAATGTTTTATATAATATTTAATAGAAAAGAATAATACTGCGAAGATAAAATATTAAGGGATTAAGGGGCTAGCAGTAATATAATAAACATAGGAGAGACAGGTTTTTAAATAAACTTTAACTTTATTCAGTTTTCTAACTACTATATAATATAGTAAATTTATCAGGTTCACTATTTTCAGATTAAATATCAAACACAGGATTTCAGGCCATGGATAATAATAAAAAGATAGAATGTGCAGAGGATATTATAGGAGCTCTTTCCAGGATAAGTGAGGCGATAACTTCCGACTTATATCTTGAAGATATCCTTCAGCTTATAGTTGCTGTTACTGCCGAAACCATGGGGTCCAAGATATGTTCTCTTATGCTTCTTGAACCGGAAAAAAATGAGCTTACAATCAAAGCTACCCAGAGTATCAGCAGAGAATATATTGACAAAAATCCACTGAGGCCCGGTGAGGGTATTGCTGGAAGAGTGGTTTCCGGGAATAAGCCTATAACTGTGTATAATATACTTGAAGATAAGATTTATAAGTATAAAGAAATAGCCAGAAAAGAAGAGCTGGCGTCCCTGCTTTCTGTCCCCCTCCATGTAAAGGGTAAGGTAATCGGGGTACTTAATGTATATACCTCCCGGCCCCATCGGTTTAGCGACTACGAGGTAAATATCTTAAAGACAGTGGCGGACCAGGCTGCAATAGTAATAGAAAATTATAGACTGGTAGTGGAAACAAAAGTGATAAGGGAAGAACTTGAGACCAGAAAGTCGGTAGAGCGGGCAAAGGGAATACTGATGAAAGAACACAATCTTAGCGAGGAGCAGTCTTTTAGAAAAATACAGAAGTTCGCAATGGATAATCGCAAGTCAATGAGGGAGATATCAGAAGCAATAATTCTGTCCCATGAGATGAAAATGTGAAATGCGGCCGGTTTACCAGAAAAAACTCTGTAGAAAATAATTTATATGGTGGTATAATGATTAGAATTTTGCCGGGTTTGAGTTTAATAAAAATAAATTTCAAAATATATTTAACATTAATTAAATGGCAAGGAGGATAGATGTCATTAGTACCAATGAAACAAGTACTTAATGAAGCTGCAAAGGGAGACTATGGAGTGGGGGCTTATAACGTCAATAATATGGAGCAAATCCAGGGAATAATGAAAGCAGCCAGTGAAACCAGTTCTCCGGTTATTATTCAGGCAAGCAGGGGGGCATTGAAATATACCAATATGGTTTATATAAAATACCTCGCAGCAGCAGCAGTTGAAGATAATCCCGATATACCTATTGTGCTGCATCTTGACCATGGTAATAGTCTTGAAACCTGCAAGCAGGCCATAGAGCTTGGTTTTACTTCTGTTATGATGGACGGTTCTTTGAAGGAAGATTCTAAAACACCCACTACTTTTGATGAAAATGTAGAGGTTACCAGGTCAGTTGTTGAATATGCCCATAAATTTGGAGTATCTGTTGAAGGTGAGCTGGGAACTCTGGGGGGAATAGAAGATGGTGTCGGTTCGGGAGAAGTGAAGCTTACCGACCCTGATGCAGCGGTAGAGTTTATAAAACTTACCGGGGTTGATGCGCTTGCCCTGGCTATCGGCACCAGCCACGGGGCATACAAATTTAAGGCAAAGCCAACACTTGCGCTGGATATCATCAATGAGGTGGTAAAAAGGATTCCTGAAGTACCGCTGGTCATGCATGGTTCTTCTTCGGTTCCCCCGGAATTGATTGAAGTTATAAATAATTATGGGGGTAAGCTGGAAAAGACCATGGGCGTTCCGATGGAAAGTATCAAGGAAGCTATAAAAAGGGGAATCAGGAAAATAAATGTTGATACAGACGGAAGGCTGGCTATGACCGGTGCTGTGAGAAAGTATTTAAGCGAACATCTTGATGCTTTCGACCCGAGATCATACTTTGGCGCTGCAAGAGAAGCAGTTTATCAGACAGTTAAGGAGAAAATGATAGGGTTTGGAACTGCAGGACATGCAGGCGATTATAAGCCATTGACAATTGAGGATATGAAGGCAGTATATAAGTAGCCTGGTTAAAAAATTATTGACAAAAGCCAGGATGCTGGTAATATTTTGTTAACAATTAAAATAAAATATTTTTCTGTATAAAGAAGTACAGAAAAAAATTGAAGGTAAAGAAGCCTTCTTAAAACAGAGATGTTTTAAGAAGGCTTTTGTTTTTTCAGGAAAGTAAGATTGTATTTAAATAATGGTTTTAAGTTTCTAATTAAAAAAGGATTTATGGAATGAGCTTATTTTATAGAAATAAAAAAGAATTTCCGAAATTTAAAATTCCATCCGGGTGTGCTGTGTTTGGAGTTATAGATGAATCGGGTAAAAGGTTCAGTGGGGAAATTGCAATGGAAGGAATTTCAGTTATGCACGATAGGTCTAATGGCCTGGGCGGGGGGTTTGCTGCTTATGGTATCTACCCGCAGTTTGATAATAATACGGTATTTCATATTATTTATGATGATATTGAGGCCAAAAGACAGACTGAAGACGAAATAGCAGAAAACTTTGATATTCTTCTGAAGGAAGAAATCCCGACCAGGAAGATATCAAAGATCAAAGGGCCCCCTCTTATTTTCAGGTATTTTTTAGAGTTAAAGGATGATTCTTTATTTTATGAAGATGATGACGTGAGCTATAACAGGATAGATAAGGATAGGGGTACAAAAGAAGAAGATATAATTGCTGATTTTGTTATGAGGGTAAACGGGAATATCGGAGGAGCATATATAATCTCAAGCGGAAAGAATATGGGGATTTTTAAAGGGGTTGGATATCCGGAAGATATAGGAATGTTTTTTAAATTGGATGAATACAGTGGTTATCTCTGGACTTCCCATGGAAGGTTTCCTACCAATAGTGTGGGATGGTGGGGTGGTGCCCATCCTCTTGGAATCCTTGACTGGTCAGTGGTGCACAATGGTGAAATTTCATCTTATGGAACCAACAGGAGATTTGTTAGCGGCTATGGTTATGAGTGTACCCTTTCCACTGATACTGAAGTGATTGCCTGTCTGTTTGACCTTATAGTCCGAAAACAAAAAATTGATATCGGGATGATACACTGGATTTTGTCTCCACCATTCTGGGAAGAAATAGAAAATATGACTGACGAAAATAAAAAAATATTAAAAGCTTTAAGAATGTTTTATGGAGGTGCCCTTCTTAACGGTCCATTCAGCATAATCGCCGGCAATACTAATTATATGTATGCTCTAAATGACAGAATAAAACTGAGGCCTCTTGTTGCAGCAAGAAAAGATAGCTATCTTTTTATTTCCAGCGAGGAGGCACCTATAAGGAAAGTTTGTTCTTCTCCAGATGTTATCTGGCGGCCGGATGGCGGTGAACCTGTGATAGGAAAAATTCGCAAAATAAAGAAGAAAAGTGGTTCTAAAAAAAATAACAGGGGTGGTTATTACGGTAATGAAATCAAAAAACTGGAAAATAGTGGCAGTCTGGTAAATTAAAATAAGAGGTGATTAAAAATGGCTTTAAGCCTGGTTCAACCTGAATTTGAAATAGAAAGGGACCTGAGTAAATGTATATCCTGTCAGGTTTGTGTAAGACAATGCTCCAGCGGTGTTCATGAATATGATAAAGAGAGTGGTGTGATATACAGTGACGGCGCTAAGTGTGTAGGCTGTCATAGATGTGAGAGCATGTGTCCTACCGGTGCTTTAAAGATTAAAGAAATAAAATCTCAGTTCATGGCCAATCATAACTGGACAGGGGAGCATTTAAGAAATATATACAGGCAGGCTGACTCCGGAAGGGTGATTCTTACCGGGATGGGATGTGATAAACCCTATACTATTTACTGGGATAGGATTCTTTTTAATGCTTCACAGGTTACAAATCCTTCCATTGACCCTTTAAGGGAGCCCATGGAGATTAAGACCTTTATAGGAAGAAAGCCCGATAATCTTGAATTTGAAGTAAAGGGCAGTTCTAAAAATAAAGCTGTGAGATTAAAGACAAAATTATATCCGCAGATGGAGCTTTCAACGCCGATTATGTTTTCGGCAATGTCGTATGGTTCTATCAGCCTTAATGCATGCAGTGCGCTTGCTGCTGCTGCATCCGAATCAGGTACCTATTATAATACAGGTGAGGGAGGCTGGCATAAAGATCTTTATAAGTATGCAAGAAATACTATTGTGCAGGTTGCTTCAGGAAGGTATGGAGTAGATGTGGATTACCTCAACAGGGGAGCAGCTGTAGAAATAAAGATAGGCCAGGGGGCTAAACCGGGAATTGGGGGGCATCTTCCGGGGGGAAAAGTCTCCGGTGATATATCTGATACCAGAATGATTCCGGAGGGAACGGACGCCATTTCCCCCGCTCCCCATCATGACATTTACTCTATAGAGGATCTTTCCCAGTTAGTCCATGCCCTAAAAGTAGCTACTAACTGGTCCAGGCCCGTAGGAGTAAAGGTAGCAGCGGTTCATAATATCGCACCCATTGCCAGTGGTATTGTAAGGGCGGGGGCTGATTTTATAGCTATTGATGGACTGAGAGGAGGTACGGGAGCTGCTCCACAGGTAATAAGAGATAATGTGGGAATACCGGTAGAACTTGCTATTGCTTCTGTTGACAGGAGATTAAGAGAAGAGAAAATAAGACATAAGGCTTCTATAATAGCGGGCGGCAGTATTCGTTCCAGCGGGGACGTAGTAAAAGCAATTGCACTGGGTGCTGATGCAGTGTACATAGGAACCGCCGCACTTGTCGCTCTGGGCTGTCATCTTTGCCAGAAGTGTTATACAGGAAAATGCAACTGGGGAATTGCCACTCAGGACCCTTCTCTTACCAGAAGATTAAACCCGGAGACAGGTTCGAGGAGACTTACAAACCTTCTGAATAGCTGGTCGCTGGAGATAAAGGAGATGCTGGGAGGGGCAGGAATTAATGCAATTGAAAGCCTGAGGGGAAACAGGGAACATTTAAGAGGAGTGGGTTTAACCGATAGAGAACTTAAAATACTGGGGATAAAGCATGCGGGAGAAGCCTGGTGATAAACAAATAAAAAAAATATTATAAGAATAATCTATATGCCTGGAAGGGGATTAAAAAAATCTTATTATCGGAGAGGGGGTAGATATATGAGATTGTCAGTAGATGCAGAAAGTATAAATTACAGGGATTTAAACCAGAAGGTGAGAGAATTTTTAAATGATAATACTGGCAGCAATAATAAGAGGGTTATTATTAATAATGCTCTGGGCCATAGATATATAGGGGATGGTTTGAAAGTTGATGTCCTGATAAGTATAAATGGTATACCCGGTAACGACCTTGGAGCTTTTATGGACGGACCTCAAATTGAGGTTTTTGGTAATGTGCAGGATGGAACAGGAAATACAATGAATTCTGGCAGGATAATAGTGCATGGAAATGCAGGAGATATAACCGGTTATTCAATGAGAGGCGGGGAAATATACATAAAGGAGAATGCCGGACTTAGAGGCGGCATCCACATGAAGTCATACCACCAGAAGATACCGGTAATGGTGATTGGAGGAAGTGCGGGTAACTTTTTAGGGGAATACATGGCCGGAGGTATCATTATTGTTCTTGGTCTGTATAAAAATGAAAAGGAAATTTTTACTTTAAATAATGCAGGTAGAAATAGTACAGATATTATCGGTAATTATACAGGAACTGGAATGCATGGAGGCAGAATATACATAATGGGAGAAGTTGAAGATTACAGGCTGGGAAAAGAGGTAAAAAAGACAGGCCTGGATAGTGATGATTTATATCTTTTAGATAAATATATTAAAAATTATAATAATTTCTTTAATTCTAACAGGATTAAAATACCGGTTAGCAAGAATGATTTTATTAAGTTGATTCCATACACCCACAGGCCATATGGAAAGTTGTATGCTTACTGACCCCGGTCAGGTGCTGTCCGAATTTTTTTTTGGGAGTGCGTTAAATATATAAGAATTTCTTACTTAATTAAAAAAGTTTGAATAAAAATATTAAAAATAACGTCTAAACCGGTGTTAATGTATATTAGTGCTTATTGTTTTATTACAGGGAGAATGCAGGAGAAATAATAAAAATACTTTAATTGTTCTATTATAAAGTATGGTATAATTAAAAGCTGCATTACTTTTTTAAATTAAGATATGGATATATTTTTATTATATCAATATGTAATTACAGGGATTCTTCTTTTTGTGCTGGCTAATTTTCTTTTAAATAATATTCTTTTTAAGGATACATCAAAGTTTAAACTGCCACAAAATATACTGGATAAAAAACCGCTTATATCCGTTCTTATTCCTGCCAGGAACGAAGGAGAAAATATAAAAAGATGCCTGCTGTCTCTTACCAAACAGGATTATTCCAGCATTGAAATACTTGTTCTTGATGATAATTCCACTGATAACACCGCAGAAATAGTGGAGGAACTTTCAAAAAAAGATAAAAGAATAAAGTTATATCATGGAAAAGAATTAAAAAAAGGCTGGATGGGCAAAAATTATGCCTGCCATCAATTATCAGAATATGCCCGGGGAGAATATTTTATTTTCACCGATGCAGATACTCTTCACTTCCCTGACTCAATATCAAGTTCGCTCGCCTCGCTTATAAAAAATAATCTGGATGCACTCTCGGTGTTTGCAAAACAGATAATGGTTACCATGCATGAAAGGATGATGGTACCTTTTGGAAATTATATGATATTATGCTTTATGCCGCTTTACCTAATAAGAAAAGCAAAAAGTACGCTGTTTTCTGTTGCAATAGGGCAATTTATGCTTTTTAAAAGGGAAGTTTATGAAAAAATAGGGGGCCATAAGTCGGTCAAAAGAGAAGTGCTGGAAGATATAAAAATATCCAAGCAGGTAAAAAAGTACGGATATAAATTTATGATTTTTGATGGGCGAAATAATTTATATTGCAGGATGTACAGAAATTTCAGAGGAGTTGTCAGTGGATATTCAAAAGTATTGTTTGCTGCTTTTGATTATAAGCTACATATAATATCTGTTGCTGTCATAGTGGTAATGGCTATATTTTTGTTTCCTTTTTTAATGCTCCCCCTTGGGATAATTTATGACTGGCCTGTGGCAATGCTTAAAATTATAGCCCTTCAGATAGTTATTATTTTAATTACAAAGTTAATTTTATCACTGAGATTTAAGTGCAAGGCAGTGGATATATTACTTCATCCCTATTCTATAATTTATCTTATACTTATTGCCATAAATTCTATTTTAAGCACCATAATCGGGGTGGGTGTAAACTGGAAGGGTAGAATATATGATGTAAGAAATGAAGATGAACTAAAGCTGGTAAATGATAATACTGACTAAAAGATATAAGACCAGAATAATTATCTTATCTTTGGTGTGAACAGGTCCTTTAAAGTTTTTTCCTTTCTAAATTTAAAATTATGGGCAATGGTTATTGAATGGTTAATATATTTGGGTATGATAATTATTAGAAGCAAAAGTGCCATAATTAAATACAGTGAAGAGTTTTTTAACAGATACAGGAATACGCCCGAGAAGACAATGGCTGAGATCACAGACCATATCATGTTCTTTGTAATAAAAATTGACAGGAGTATACCGGACCCAAAAGCCAGGATAGTAAATGGATTTGCTGCAATTAAAAAGCCGATTGTGGATGCCAGCCCTTTGCCGCCTGTCAGTTTCATGTAAGGTGAATAGTTGTGTCCTGCTACAGCGGCGCAACCTGCAAGCATGGCCACCATTTCTGAACCGGTAATTCTCAGGATAATAAAATAGGATAAAAAGCCTTTCAGGATGTCAAATATTATTCCTAAAACTCCCCAGAATTTTGATACATTGAATACTAGATTCCATCCACCGGGGTTTTTATCTCCGATTTTTCTCAGGTCTTTTTTGCTATGAATTTTAGCTATTACATTACAGAAAGGTATGGCCCCTATGAAGTAGCATATTATTATTAGTCCAGTGTTTCTTATAAATTCAAGTATTTTTATATTATCCATATATATAATCTATCACAAAAATTTTATTATATTAAGAAGACGTTTAAAATAATGATTTAAAAAGGCTGCCCAGGCTCCTGATGCAATGGTACAGGCAGCCGGTCACCTTGCCTGCTGGCCGTTGAGATGACCGGGTCCGGCTGTGCAGAAAGTGTATCTGCCCAACTGTGAAATATCTGATAAGGGGATGCTATCAGGTAAAATTGCTGCATTGAAGGATAAGCGGAATTTCGATAAATCAAAAGTTAGCATTTTTTCTAAATTTTAATATAAAAAGAGTTATTGGCTATTTTTCTCAAAAAAAGTTATAATATTTTACTATCTTATGTTTAATAATATTGCTTCATAGTGAGAGGGCAAATATCTTGCTTCTACCTCCAAAGGTAATGTTATTAGGCTTGAGGAAATGAGAAGAAGGAGGTTAGATAAATGCAAGGTAGTAAGCTATATGTTGGAAATCTTGATTATTCCGCTACTAATGAGCAGCTTGAAGAGCTATTCTCTAAGTACGGCAAAGTCAATCAGATTGACATAATCCCGGGCAGAGGGTTCGGGTTTGTCGAGATGTCTGATCCATCTGAAGCGGAAAAGGCGAAAGAGGAACTGGACGGCAGTGATTTTTCCGGCCGTACTTTAAAAGTTGATGAAGCTCGTCCCAGAAGAGAGAGACCACAGAGAGAATATCGAAGATATTAGTATTATGTTAAATAATCAAACTTCGATATAAAATTAATTTAATCTAATAGCAGATAAAAGGGATATAGATAAAATCTGTATATTATATGTCAACGTTTTTTTGCCTTTTATCTGCTAAAAATCTTTTAGGGTTAAGCTTTACAGTATTTTTACGGTGGTAGTATTATTCTAATTAGTACTTCTATCTCTAATTTTTTTGTGTAAGTAAGCCTTTCAGGGGAGTGATGATTTAAACCGGGTATTATGAATTATATAAAAAAAATTAAGATAAGAAATGAAAGTAAAACAAGCTGCACCAAGTCAGGTTTAATACCTATAAAAGCATTGAATGCTTTTGTTAAGGTTCTCAGGTTTACCGGGTTATATAATATTGTATATTCTACTGTTCTGGCGGTATCAAATATTTTGAGCAAAAAGAAGTTAATGAGATTTTATTCCCGGTTTGTAAATGAAGGGGACCTGTGCTTTGACGTAGGCGCTAATTTGGGAAACAGGACCGGGATTTTCCTGGAGCTCGGTGCTACAGTGGTGGCCATTGAGCCACAGGATATCTGTATGAGGAAATTACAAAAAAAATACGGGAATAATAATAAAGTTTTCCTTGTCCATAAGGCGCTGGGGTCAGAAGAAGGTGAAGGAAACTTAATACTTAGTAATTCACATACTGTTTCATCAATGTCGAGAGAATGGATTGATTCTGTAAGAAATAGTGATATGTTTTTTACCTCTACTTCAGCATTCCAGTGGCAGGGTAATGTTAAAGTTCCTGTCACCACTTTAGATAAGCTGGTTAAAGAGTACGGCATACCGGCGGTTTGTAAAATAGATGTTGAAGGATTTGAATACCAGGTTATAAAGGGACTTTCTCAATCAATTAAAATTATTTCTTTTGAATTTACACCTACGCCGGGACTTATTGAAAAGGCTATGCAATCAATAGAACACCTTTGCGCAATTGGAGAGGTTAATTTTAATTACTCATTTGGCGAAACTATGACTTTTGCTCTGGATAAGTGGGTTGATGCCAGTGAGATACGTGAAATTCTTATGGCCATACCTTATAAAACTTCTTTTAGCGGTGATGTATATGTCAGGTTTATTAATTAATTCTAACTGTCTATAATCTACAGACTTCAGGCAATATCAATTTTTTTCATGCGGTATATGGTTAAGAAAACAAACAGTATAGTTGTGCAGAAATAAATGATTGCGGTACTTACCAGGGAGCTGTCAAAAATATTAAGTATATCGGCGGCTCTGTATAAAAGGTAATTGGGGAAATAAACCCTTATAGTTTTAAACCGGTTAAACAAACTTAAGCTGTATCCAAGAACCAGAATGGTTATCCCTGTGATTAAACTTCTTTTAAAAATGCTGCTGAAGAAAATTAGTATGGATAGTAATATGCAGTAATAAAATATGTATAAGAGTGCTGATTTTAATACAATTCCAATTGAAAGTATCCCCCCGCTGAACAGGATGTTAATATAGAAATAATTGGTCAGGAAAGCAATTAATATAAAAATAGAAATAGTAGCAGCATAATGGACGTATTTTGCGAGTACCATTCCGGCAGGGTCTACTCCCCTGGAATAAGGAAAGGTCAGTTTTTTCCTGTAGACTTCATTGGAGATTAGTCCCATAAGTGAAAATGCAATAAAAAGTGTTCCCATCTCGAACAGGTCGCCGAGGAAATTCAGGAAAGCGCTGTCGCGTGTAAAATAGGTGAAAATATCAGTTAATTCAGCGGTGATATAATTTTTCAATATTATGGGTAAAAGTTTCAACATTAATGGATTAAGCAGAGCCCAGAAAACGGTGCCCACAAATAAAATGAGATATTTATGGGTTCTTATGGCTTCAATAGCTTCTTTTTTAAAGTAAGCTTTAAATGAGTTCATTTTTACCTACCATTCTCATAAAAATATCTTCAAGCGTACTTTTTCTTATACGGTAGCTTATGATACCGGCATCAAGATTTGCGATCTCCTTCAGAACTTTTCTTCTGGCGGTATTTATATCTTTAACGTATATACTTACTTTATGACTCTCTATGTTAATGTTTTCAACCCATTCAAGCTTTTTTAATGGTTCAATCTTATGTTCCGGGTCATCTTCAAATTCAACATCAATAATAGGCTGGATATATGTTTTATATAAACTGGATAAATTCTCGGTTAAAAGTATCTTTCCTTCATCTATGATGCATATCCTGTCACATACTCTTTCTGCATCATTTAATATATGGGTGGAAAGAAAAATGGTTATTCGTTCATCCCTCATTCCTTCAATGAGTTCCAGCATTTCCATTCTCCCCTCGGGGTCCAGGGCAGAGGCAGGTTCGTCGAGAAAGAGAGTTTCAGGGCTGTTCATAAATGCTACTGCAAGTGCCAGTCTCTGTTTCATACCTCTTGAATATCCACCGATACGTCTTTTTCCCTGTCTGGTAAGTTTAACCTTATCCAGTAATTCTTCAACAGTTTTTTTGAGATTCTTACTACGGCATCCTATTATCTCGCCCATAAAATTCAGGTATTCATAAGAATTCATGTAATCATAGAAAGAGGGTGTTTCCGGTAAGTATCCAATTAATCTTGATAGCTCGCGCTTATTCTTTAAGAAATCTTTCCCTTTTATTGAGATTTTTCCATCATCAAACTTTAAAAGGCCGGTCAGGATATTCATGGTGGTTGTCTTACCGGCGCCGTTTCTTCCGATAAAACCGAATACCGAGCCTTCTTCTACCTTAAAACTTATGGATTTTAGAGCTTCCAGGCTCCCATATTTTTTACTCAATCCGGTAACTTCAATCATTTTCTGTTTCTTTCTTCCTGCCTGCTATTAAAAAAACAACCGGTCCGATGATATTAACCAGTACTATTATTAAAATCCAGCCCCATCTTGGAAGATATGAAACTTCATTTCTTACAGCCTGTACCAGAGCAAAAATCATAAGCCCGTACTCAATTATAATCAGGGGTATAAACAGGGGTAGAAGTTTTAACAATTCCGGCAGTACGGCTTCTATTTCAGCTGTTATTAAATTGGCCATGCTTTTTTATTAATGATTAATATTTTTATATATTATATACTTTATGAATTTTTTTTTGAAAGAATAAATGGTCCAATCGTAAGTACCCAAAAAAAGTAAATTATGTAAATCTGCTTGCTTATAAGAAACAGGGCCGCTTTTGAGAGAGCCAGAAAGATAGGCGCCGTAATTTTTGATAAAACAGGAACCCTTACAAAGGGTGAATTCGGGGTAACAGATGTTATAAGTTTGTCTGAAGATTTTAATAATAATGAAATATTAAAATATGCAGCTTCTGTTGAGGAAAAATCGACGCATCCTATTGCCAGGGCTATTGCAAGCTCCACTGAAAGTAGATATAAAGTTAGCGGATTTAAATCTGTAACCGGGGAAGGCGTGTATGCAATAGTTAATGGGAGAGAAGTAAAAGTAATGAGTATCGGGTATCTAAGGAAAAATAATATACAAATTAAAGACAGCAGTGCTGTAGATAAATTAAACCGCCATGGGAAAACAGTGGTATATATAATTA
>CAZQQX010000031.1:0-21591 GCA_964595565.1 uncultured Actinomycetota bacterium | reverse complement strand
CTTTTATAATATGATGTTAAATTTATGGGGTGCTTTTATCTATTAGAACTATTCAATAAATTAATCGTAGCCCCAAGTTGCAAATTTCGAACCATTTTTTAAAGGAATTAATCGGGTTGAAAAACTATTTTTTAAACCCTGGTAGTTAGTTTTTAACCAGACTCTATTATGCTATAATATCAACAGCTAGAAATTTTAATAAATCATATTATAAATATTTGGTGATAACAATGCATACAAAAATTAAAATAGTTTACTGGAAAGGTAAAAAGTTCTGGTTAGGTAAAATTCTTGAACACCCTGAAATTATGAGCCAGGGTGAAACTGTTGAAGAACTTGAAGAAAACCTTAAAGATGCTTATAGGCTAATGTTAATGGATGATGTACCCTCGGATTTTCAGCTAAAAGAAATCTCAGTATGAAACGCAGCGAACTTTTAAAACAAATAAAAAAAGAAGGCTGCGTATTTTTAAGACCTGGTTCAAGACATGATATTTATATAAATCCCAAGACGGGGCAAAAACAGCCAGTACCCAGGCATTAAGAAATTGATAATGACTTGACTAAGCATATTAAGAAATATCTTGGTATTTTAAAATAGTCTTTGGCTCCCCGAGTAGGACTCGAACCTACAACCCTTCGGTTAACAGCCGAATGCTCTACCAATTGAGCTATCGGGGAACACCGGGATAGTGCACGATAAGCTATTATAGTATATAGAAAGTTTATTTCAATACCAAATTAGCTGAAAAAGGTGAGCCAATCCTTAAATTACAGTTATAAGTCACCCACCGCATGCAGCAATATTAAGCCTGCCGGCAATGCTAATGCTCCAGGAAATCCCTCAGCACACTGCTTCTGTTCGGATGTCTTAATTTACCCAGTGTTTTTGATTCTATCTGCCTGATTCTTTCCCTGGTTACTCCAAACTCCCTGCCCACTTCTTCCAGAGTCCTCGGATGTCCGTCCTGAAGTCCGAATCTTAGCTGGATAACTTTTCTTTCCCTGTCATTTAAGGTATTTAAAACTTCCTGAAGCTGTTCCTGAAGCATGGTAAAGGAAGCAGCATCGGAAGGCGCTTCAACCTCGGAATCTTCTATAAAATCTCCCAGATGGCTGTCCTCTTCCTCCCCTATAGGAGTCTCTAAAGACACTGGCTCCTGGGATATTTTCATGATTTCCCTTACCTTCTCAGCCGAAAATTTCATTTTCCTGGCAATTTCCTCCGGCGTGGGTTCTCTGCCCAGTTTCTGCAGTAATTGCCTCTGTACTCTTATTAGCTTGTTTATAGTCTCTACCATATGCACAGGAATCCTTATGGTTCTTGCCTGGTCGGCTATAGCCCTGGTAATTGCCTGCCTTATCCACCATGTGGCATAGGTTGAGAACTTATAACCTTTCTTGTAGTCAAATTTCTCAACCGCTCTTATCAGTCCGAGATTACCTTCCTGTATAAGGTCCAGAAAAAGCATTCCTCTTCCCACATATTTTTTTGCGATGCTTACCACAAGCCTGAGGTTTGCTTCAACAAGCATCCTCTTGGCTTCCTGGTCACCTGCCTCAATCCTCCTGGCAAGATTGACTTCTTCATAAGCAGTGAGAAGCCTTACCTTTCCGATCTCCTTAAGGTACATTCTTACCGGGTCATTGGTAGGAGACTTTACTGTTAAATCCAATCTTTTTGTCAAAATTTCCTCATCACCTTTTTTTTCTATTGTTTCATCATTAATATCTTCATCATTTTCACATACAATTTCTACCCCGAGATTCTGAATAACATCGTAAATGTTTTCTATTTGCTCTTTTGATAGTTCTATATCTGAAAGTGTATCGGCAATTTCCTCTGTGGTCAGAATACCTTCGGACTTACCCTTATTTATCAGCATCTTCACTTCCTCAAACTTAAACTCTGACCCTCTTTTCATATTAAATCACCTCAATCTTAAATTATCCTAAGGTTCATTTTTTCCTTTTCCAGCTCTATTAACTCCCGGTATAGCTGGTTATACGTATCATCGGTATCATCTCCATTCTTTAAAGAGCCTGAAATGTTCCTATTATTTTCATATTCTATCATCTTTTTCCTTATATCTTCAATTTTTTCTGAGATACGTATACCTTTAAGATTATTGATTATCTCACTGCTTGCCAGGTCTATATTCTGGTCCATGAAATGCGATTCACTAAATAAAATCAGGTTATACAATTTTCTTACTTCTTCATTTTCTATTGCACCAGACGTTATTTTTACAGGAAAGTTTACCTTTTTATTATCCTTTCTTTTATTTAAAATTTCATTTCTTACTATTGTATAAAGTTCTCTTGTGTCCTCAAATTTAAAATATTCGGGTCCCATTTCTAAAAGTTCATCAATTTTACCCCCGATCCCGTTTATTACTAACCTCAAGGCATCTATCTCTATCCTTTTTAACGGGACAATACTATCAGCTTTAGATTCCATCTTCTCACCTGTATAATTACTGTTCCAGTTAAGTGCTCTTTTACTTTTTTCATACTTCTTTTTCAACATCTCTTCTAAAAGGAGGCTTTCCTTTAGATTTAGCTTCCGGGATATTTTTTTTATACACTCTTCCTGGATAATTCCCGATGAAAGAGTGGATATAAATCTTATCAAATGATCACTTGCCTTAAGTTTACCTGCCAGACTGTTTATATTATATCTTTTTATAATTACGTCAATAGTAAAATCAATAATACCCGGCGCATCTTCAATCTTTTTTATAAAAGCTTCTTTGCCCTTCTTTAATATGAAATCGGCAGGGTCATAGTCCTCTTCAAGTACGGCCACCCTTATATTCAAATTATTCTCATAATATAAATCTAATCTTTCATTATATTCTCTCAGGCGCTCAACTCCTTTAAGCGATGCATTCATACCTGCTTTATCGCTATCAAAAACAAGCACAATATTTTTGGTAAATCTTCCCAGAATTTTTATCTGGTCAGAAGTTAGAGCGGTTCCCAGGCTCGCAACCACGTTTTTTATTCCTGATTGGAACAGAGCCATTACATCGGTGTACCCCTCTACTATAAGTACTTCATCTTTTTCAACAATATGATTCTTGGCCTGATATATCCTGTATATATTCTTACTTTTTGAATAAAGCCTTGTTTCAGGTGTATTTATATACTTTGCTTTCTGGCCTCCGGTTTTACTGGTTTCAGAAATAATCCTTCCACCGAAACCTATTGTTTTTCCCACTATATCCTCAATGGGAAACATTATTCTTCCCCTGAATCTGTCGTATACTCCCGTACCTCCACTTCTGCCTTCAATAGCCAGCCCGCACTGCAATAGCTCTTCTCTGGTATACCCCCTCTTTATGGCAAACTTTGATAAGCTGTCCCAGCTATCCAGGCTGAATCCCACCTCAAATTCTTTTAAAATATCTTCTGTGAAACCTCTTTTCTTTAAATAATTCAGGGGAGGTAACCCATTTTTACTGTTAAAAAGTATAAAATTAAAATACTTTTTTGCCTGCTCATTTAGCTCCACAAGCCTGTTTCTAATATTGGACGATTCCCTGGAACCACTGTAATTATACTTTAGATTGTAGCCAATCTTTTTTGCCAGAAATTCAACAGCTTCCACAAAATCCATATTTTCAATTTTTTCAATGAAATTTATTACATCTCCGCCTTCTCCACAGCCAAAACAGTGGTAAAGCTGCTTTGATGTATCCACAGTAAAAGATGGTGTTTTTTCATCATGGAAAGGGCAGAGGCCGGTATAATTTTTGCCCGTTTTTTTTAACTTTACGTAATTGGATATGACACTGTAAATATCTGCTTTAGATTTTAGTTCCTCTACCTCGCCCTCTTTTAGACTTCTGCCCATTATTTTCCCGGTATTTAAATATAATAGTTATAAAATATCCCTTTTAAAGCTGGCAGTAGAAATACATGATTTATCAATTTAAATTAATTAAAACTTAAGAAATCTAAAACTTATTTTACCACTAATATATTTTTTTATAAGAGGAATATTCCCAAATATTTCAATAAATTTTATGTTGTTTATGGTTTCTCTGCCGGCTAATCAGTTTCACCTATAGCTGCTCTGGCTGCGGCCAGCCTGGCAACCGGAACCCTGTAAGGTGAACAACTTACATAGTCCAGACCCAGCATGTGACAGAATTCTACTGAACTCGGGTCGCCGCCATGTTCACCACATATACCAATCTTTAAATCTGCTCTTGTTTTCCTTCCTTTTTCAACGCCCATCTTAACCAGCTGTCCGACTCCTTCTCTATCAAGGGTAGCAAATGGGTCCTTCTCCAGTATCCCTTTTTCTATATAATCAGGAAGGAATTTGCCGGCATCATCTCTGGAAAATCCAAATGTCATCTGGGTTAAGTCATTGGTCCCGAAACTGAAAAACTCTGCTTCTTTTGCTATATCATCTGCAATAACACATGCCCGTGGAACTTCTATCATGGTTCCCACTTTATAACTGAACTTCTTTTTCCCATTCTTTATTATTTCGCTGGCAATCCCTACAATCTGCTCTTTTAAAACCTTGATTTCATTTAAAGTTCCAACCAGTGGTACCATCACTTCCGGCTTTACTTTATACCCTTTTTTCGTAAGCTCAACAGCTGCCTCAAATATAGCCCTTACCTGCATATCAAGAATCTCCGGATAACTAATTGAAAGCCTGCAGCCCCTGTGCCCCAGCATTGGATTCATTTCATGAAGAGAGTTTACTGTTGCTTTTAGCTCATCAAATTCTACCCCCAGCTCCCCGGATATCTCTTTTATATCTTCCTCCTCGCTGGGTAAAAACTCATGAAGTGGTGGGTCAAGCAACCTTATAGTTACGGGCAGCCCGTTCATTACTTTAAATATATCCATAAAATCTTTTTTCTGCATGGGCAGAATCTGCTTTAAAGCTTTTTCTCTTTCTTCCCTGCTCTTTGCTACTATCATCTTCCTTACTGCCTTAATCCTGTCTGCTTCAAAAAACATATGCTCTGTCCTGCAGAGCCCGATGCCTTCTGCCCCAAAATCACGGGCAACTCTGGAATCATGCGGAGTGTCAGCATTTGCCCTTACTCCTATGGTTCTGAAATTATCAACCCAGCTCATTAATTTTTTGAAATCTTCTCCTACCACCGGGTCAACAACAGGAATTTTACCTTTAAATATTTCTCCTGTAGAGCCATCCAGAGTAATCCAGTCACCCCCGTTTATCCTGCTGCCGTTTACCTCAAAGTATTTTTTGTTCTCATATACCTTTATGTCTTCTGCTCCGGCAACACAACATTTGCCCATTCCTCTGGCCACTACTGCAGCATGTGAGGTCATTCCACCCCGGGCTGTTAAAATCCCCTGGGCCACTGCCATTCCCTGAATATCTTCCGGAGATGTTTCTGTTCTTACCAGAATTACATTATCATCCTTTGCCTCTTTTACTGCTTCATCAGCATCAAAAACAACCCTGCCCAGTGCTGCTCCGGGAGATGCAGGAAGCCCTTTTGAGAGCAGTTCTGCTTTCTCCTTTGCCTTATTGTCTAGCTGCTTGTGAAGTAACTGGTCAAGCATTTGTGGCTCAACTCTTGTTACAGCAGTCTTCTTATCAATATATTTCTTATTAACCATATCAACAGCAATTCTTAACGCCGCAGCTGCAGTCCTCTTACCGGTCCTTGTCTGAAGAATATATAATTTCCCCTCCTGGATGGTAAATTCTAAGTCCTGCATATCTCTGTAATGATCCTCAAGTTTTTTTCTTACATCCATTAGCTGTTCATATATGTCAGACATTTCTTCTTTTAATTTAGATATTGGCTGGGGAGTCCTTATACCTGCAACGACATCTTCTCCCTGTGCATTGAGCAGATACTCTCCATAAAACTTATCCTCCCCTGTCGCCGGATTTCTGGTAAAGGCCACGCCGGTCGCTGAATTATTTCCCATATTACCAAAAACCATAGCCTGTACATTTACAGCAGTACCGATATTATGCGGGATATCATGGAGATTCCTGTAGGATATAGCTCTCTTATTGTTCCATGAACCAAATACTGCATCAATGGACATTTTAAGCTGTTTTCTCGGGTCCTGGGGGAAACTTCTGCCTCTTGCTTCTTTTATGATTTTTTTGTAATCATCTATCAGCTCTTTTAGGTCATCCGCATCCAGCTCAGTGTCATATTTTACCTTTTTTTTATCCTTTCTGGCCTGCAGTGCCTCCTCAAACTTATCATGTTCAACACCCATTACCACATCACCAAACATCTGTATAAATCTTCTGTATGAGTCCCAGCTGAATCTTTCATTGTCTGTCTTTTTAATCAAACCTTTTATTGTTCTGTCATTTAAACCAAGGTTCAGTACCGTGTCCATCATGCCGGGCATAGAGATAGCTGCACCCGACCTCACAGAAACAAGAAGCGGATTATTTTCATCTCCAAAGCCCATGCCCATCTTTTCTTCCAGTTTTTTTAAATTTTTATCAATCTGCTCGTCCAGACCTTCCGGATATCTTTTGCCCAGTTCATAAAACAGATTGCAGACTTCTGTTGTTATGGTAAACCCATAGGGCACCGTCAGCCCGATGTTTGTCATCTCTGATAGGTTAGCCCCCTTTCCTCCGAGGAGCTTTTTCATTTCTTTCTTACCCTCGCCAAAAAAATATACATACTTTTTTGAAGCCATTTTTATCAAACCTTTCTTATCTTTAAATACTAATTTATTTCCAATACTGGAAAAGCCAAATTGAAATATGATAACAGAAAAACAAAAAAAAATTAAGAGGAATATTTATTATTAATTACTATTAATCACTAATTTTGAAAAATCTGCTACTGTAAGGTACAGGTCAACTGCTTTTTTTATTAAATTCATACGATTATACCTTACTTTCTCATTATTATCCATGACTAGAACTCTGTCAAAAAATATATCTACAACCTCCCCGAAATCATAAAGCTGTTTAAGAATTTTTTTATATTCCCTGTCTACGGCAAGTTTGTTTATTAAATCTGTCTTTTCAACTATAGATAAATAAAGTTTTTTTTCGTATTCTTCTGCAAACAAATCAACATCTATCTCGCCAGACCTGCCACTTTTTATTATATTTTTACACCTTACCATTGGAAAATATAATTTTTTAATATCATCCTCTTTAATAAATTCTTCAATCGCATTATATCTTAAATTTATATCCAGAATTGAACTACAGCCCGAACCCAGAATTGACTCCAGTATGTCCGGGCTTTTATTTTCTTTCTCCAGCATGAATCTGAATCTTGCTATTATAAAATCTTTTATCTCTTCAATTAACTTTAATCCATCCCGTCCCCCGGAACCTGCATATCCTGAATATAAGTCAAGATTATATTTTATTAAATCGCTCAGTTCAAAGTCATATTGGCCTCTGAGTACCGAAAGGACAATACCGGATGCTTTTCTCCTTAGGGCAAAGGGGTCCTGGGAACCAGTAGGTATTTCTCCCGCCATAAATATACCAGTTATGGTATCAATTTTATCAGCAATGGATAGTATCAGCCCCACATCCTGCGATGGCAACAGGTCACCGGCAAATCTCGGAAGGTAATGCTCAAATACAGCATCTGAAACTTCATCTTTTTCATTTCTTTCCACCGAATACTGCCGGCCCACAACGCCCTGGAGGGAGGGGAATTCCACTACCATATTTGTAACAAGGTCACACTTACAGAGCATACTTGCCCTTGCGAGGTCATCCAGTAAATTAGAATCTTTAACCCCGGCATCTTTTTTCAATAAACCTGTAATAAAGGCTGTTATTTTTTTTAGTCTTTCAGCCTTATCATACATGCTGCCGAGCCCCGAAAAGAAAATAACCCCTTTTAGTTTCTCGGTCCAGTAATTGAAATCATGCTTCCTATCTTCCTCGTAAAAAAATGCTGCATCGCTTAATCTTGCTTTAAGAACTCTCTCATTTCCTTTAGCTATGCCGCCTTCATCCCTTACCCCATTCTGGACGATTAAAAAACTGGTGCTGACATTCCCTTCATTATCCAGAACTGCAAAATACTTCTGGTGATATTGTATCGCTTCTATCAGCAGTTCCTTTGGAATGTACAGATACTCTTCCGGAAAGCTTCCCACAATGACATTGGGTATCTCAACTAGGTTCACAACATCATTCAGCAGATCCTCACTTATAACGACCTTAAATTTATTCTTCCATGCTTCTTCTTCCAGCCGCTTTATCTGGTTCAATATTAATTTTCTTCTCTCTTCTGAAACAGCTATTACCTTTCCTTTTTCACCCAGAAGCTTTAAATAATTTTTACTGTCCCTGATCACTATAGGTCCGGGGCTAATGGTGCGATGGCCAAAAGTAACATTTGATGAACTTAAATTCGCAATATTAAATTTTATTATTTCATTATCGTAAAGAGCAACTATCCATCTTATGGGCCTGACAAATCTTATATTGTAATCGGCCCAGGTCATCTGTTTGCTAAAATTTAATGAAAGTATTGTGTCCCTGAGTATGTCCGCAAGCAATACTCTGGTTTTTCTGCCCTCTTCTATAATTTTCTTCCCGAGATATATGCCTTTACCTTCTATTTTTATCTTTTCAAGTTCATCTACTTTAAGGTGCAGGCTCCGCGCAAAACCCTTTGCAGCTTCTGTGGGGACTCCACTGTCGTCAAAAGCAATTCCTACCGGAGGACCTGTGATTATCTTCTCCTCTGGATCCTGCATCTCACTTAAATTGTCCACTATAGATACCAGCCTCCTGGGAGAGCTGAAGGTATTAATACTTCCGAATTCTAATCTGTTCTTGGTAAATTTAGCCTCAAGAACCCTTTTTAGCCCGCTTACTCCTTCCCCCACACAGGACGGGGGCATCTCTTCTGTCCCAATTTCAAAAAGTAATTGTTTCCCCTTATCTTTAATATTCATAACTTTCTGCTCGTAATTACCTGTTATTTTAATTTTATTTCTTCTTTAGAAGTGGATAGCCAAGTTCTTTTCTCTGCTTGAGATAAGCAGAACATAATATTTTGGCAAGATTTCTCACCCTGCCGACATACGATGTCCTCTCAGCTACACTTATAGCTTCCCTCGCGTCAAGTAAGTTAAAAACATGGGAGCACTTAAGTACGTATTCACACCCCACGAAGATTAGCCCTTTTTTTAAAACCTTATGAAATTCCCTCTCATATTTTTCAAATAAATCAAGAAGCATATCAACGGATGCTACTTCAAAGTTGTAAACTGACCATTGTTTCTCAGATTCAAGGTGAATGTCCCCATAGCTTATATCATCGGACCATCCGAGCTCCCAGAAGCTATCTTTATCCTGCAGGTACATCGCAATACGCTCCAGGCCATAAGTTATTTCCGCAGATACGGGTTTAACTGCCAGGCCGCCCATCTGCTGAAAATATGTAAACTGAGTTATTTCCATCCCATCTGCCCATACTTCCCATCCCAGGCCTGCGGCTCCAATGGTTGGAGATTGCCAGTCATCTTCAACAAAACGTACGTCATGCAGCTTCAGGTCAATTCCCAGATTTTTAAGTGAACCAAGGTAAAGTTCTATTATATTGTCCGGAGAGGGTTTCATTAAAATCTGGAATTGATAATAAAACTGGGTCCTGAACGGATTCTCTCCGTATCTCCCGTCCGTAGGCCTCCTGCTTGGCTCGACATAGGCCACATTCCAGGGCTCGGGGCCAAGGCACCTGAGGAAAGTATCGGGATTAAAAGTTCCCGCGCCTTTTTCAATATCCAGAGGCTGTTTTATAACACAGTTATTATCTGCCCAGTACTTCTGAAGGTTAAAAATAATATCCTGAAAATTCATAGTTTTCTTATTTTAATAACATTAATTTTAATAGTCAATTAAACCGGGAGGTTAAATTAATGGATATTATAGCAAAAAATAAATTATTAAAATGCTTATATTCCTATTTTTTTAAGATATTTAAAGCTGTCCACATTACATTCGGTATGATAAATTATATAATCCTCAATCAACTTATATACTTTTTTTAAAGTAAATGGGTTTACTTCCATATCCCTGAAATCTTCTACTTTGAGGTTAAATAAATCATATAAAAACCTGTAATCAGAAGCACCCAGTGTTTCCGCGTCCGGCAGAGAAGACGCACATTTACTGCAGAGAATCCCCCCGTATCTTACTGAAAAATAAATTTTATCCCCGGTAAAAGAATATAGATTTTTTAGTGGCCTGTTACATTTACTGCAGCTTTCAAGCAAAGGTGTGTACCCAGCCACTCTCAAAAATTTAATACCGAAAAAGCACATAATCTTTTTTAATGATGCAATATCCTCCGGTTCGGCATTATTTATTTCATTAAAACAAACATAAATTAATTTAAATATAACCGGAGATGCCTCACCGCCCGAAGCCTGGGTTTTTAAAATAATATTACTCAATATTTCGCAAAAAACGAATTTATAAAAATCAGATGAAATGTTTTTGAAACTTTTTACTATTTCTACCTGGTTTATAATATCAAGGTTCCTTCCTCTGGCAAGTTCAAGTTCTACCACATTAAAAAGCTCCAGCCTGCCCCCAAACCTGCTGCGTACTTTTCTGGAGCCCTTCGCCACCGCACTTATTATGCCACTATCCAGGGAGTACATTTTTAATATCTTATCCGACTCACCCAGTTTGTATGTTCTTAAAATAATAGCTTTTGCTTTGTAGGATGGCATTTTATTATTTATCAAAAATAGCACTGTACTCTTTTAATATACTGACCCCGCTGCTCGTCCCCAGTCTCGTAGCACCGGCATCTATAAGAGCCTGCGCATCCCCAAAAGTCCTTATTCCACCAGATGCTTTCACGCCTATATTTCTGGTCACTACTTCCCGAATCAGTCTTATATCATCAAGCTCAACACCTTTCACGCCAAAGCCAGTGGAAGTCTTTATAAAATCCGCACCGGACCTTTCAATAATAGAGCAGACTTTCTTTATTTCATCCCTGGTCAGGATAGCAGTTTCTATTATAACTTTAATATTAATATGTTTGTTGTACTCTGCTATCTGTTCACGCCTTATTACATTTACCACTATTTTTATTTCTCTTTCAACATACTCATAATTACCGCCTTTGACTGCCCCCAGATTAATAACCATGTCCAGCTCATCCGCGCCTTTTCTTACATTATCTCTTGCTTCAAACACCTTTGTCTCTGTGGTATTTGCCCCCAGCGGATAACCTACCACGGAACAGATTTTTACATCACTCCCGCCCAGTATCCTTTTTGCCTGGGCCACAAAGGTTGGATTGATGCACACTGCAGCAAAATGATACTTCTTCGCATTTAAGCACAACTGCTCTACTTCTTTTGAGGTCACAACCGGGTTAAGCAATGTCTGGTCAATAGTCTTTGCCAGTTGTTCTTTGGTTAACGTTTTTACCACCAGCCTTTCATCGCATAAACTTTTTTATATATTTATTTTAAATTTTATTATCCTGCTATTATTTTAATCATTTTCTTATTAAAATAACACTTCTGACACCCTGTATAATCAGTAACCGAACCTGTTAAGAATAAGTTCATTTTTTGTCCAGTTCTTTTCAACTTTAACCCATAATTTCAAAAAGACCCTGCTTTTTAGAAAGGTTTCAAGTTCCAGTCTTGCTTTTCTTCCTGCTTTCTTAAGCATATTGCCTGACTTTCCAATTATTATAGCTTTTTGTGACAATCTTTCAGCATATATGCTACATTCTATGATAGTTAGATTCTCCCCCTTTTTATTTTTAGTTTCCTCAAGTCTATCAACATTTACATCTATGCTATGGGGAATCTCCTGTGATAAATTTTCAAACAACTTTTCCCTGACTATCTCGGATATTATTTTCTCCAGAGGCTGGTTAGTGTTAATATTTTTATCAAAATATCTGGGACCCTCAGGCAGCTTCATGGTTAAAAATGATAAAAACTTATCAACATTCTCCCCGGTTCTGGCAGAAATTTCACCTGTATAGTCAAAAAAATCAAAATTCTTTATTTTTTCTTTCTCCTTTTTTATCTTATCTACTGAAACCATATCTATCTTATTTAGAAGAAGAAACTTTGGTTTTGGCCTGTTTTTTATATGGTCAATAACAAAAAAATCACCGCTGCCTATACCCCCTGCTACATCTACCACTACCACAATTATGTCTGAATCATCAATTACACCCATAACACTATTATACATTCTCTTCCCCAGCATATTCCCGGGTTTAAAAAAACCCGGGCAGTCGACAAATATTATCTGAGAATTTCTGGTATTTAGAATACAATTAATTTTATTCCGGGTTGTCTGCGGCCTGGTCGAAGTTATAACTATTTTTTTGTCAATTATCTTATTAACCAGTGTAGATTTTCCTACATTTGTCCTCCCTATGAGACCAACAAACCCTGATTTGAAATTACTTTTATCCATTAGAGCTCTAATCTCATTAAATTCCGGTCCACTCCCCTGCCATATTCATTTTTCCTAAAGCCAATTTTCTTAAAACCAAATTTTTTATATAAACATCTGGCTGCCTCATTGCCCGGGCTAACAGTTAATTCCACCGACTTAAAACCCTCATCTTTTAATATATCAATTACCTTTTGCAGAAGCTCTTTACCTATACTTTTATTTCTGTATTTTTTATCTATATAGAAGGAGTGTATAAAAGCAGTGTTATTTTCTTCCCAGGTTTTAATAATTTCGCAAACCCCGATAATATCAGAATCATTATTACTTAACCTGGCTGCGATAAATTTTCCATATCTTATTATTACCGGTATGCCCCACTGGTTTATTGAGGCATCTCTTCCAAGATTTCTTTCTTCCAGCCTTGCTATTCTATCAACCAATCTCCAGTCAAAATCTTTTATTTCCTGGAAAATAATATTTTCCATACTATAAGCTAATATTTAATCGAACAATTTAAAAAAACATGTCTATCTCAATTTTAACACTACCTGTCAATAGCAAATTAATAACATGCAGGGATAATTTTAAAACAGCAGAGCTATTCTTTTACTTTATTTTATACAGATGTCTTTTATAATTAGATGCCTTTTAAAATGAAGGGCCCTTTTCAATCGCATCCAGCCATTGCTCTTCAAAAGTGGCCGGTTCCAATTTTGTTGCAGCCTCAAGGGAAGTAGTAAGGTCCCTGGAGCTGTCATATTCGCCAAGAAATAGATGCAGAACATCAAAGCCAAAATTCAAAGATATAAAATTAACAAATGATATATACTCATCAAATATATTGTTATCATCTGGCTCGTGTTTACGCTCCTGCCTGCTCTCAAGCTCTGAAAGAGTTATAAAATCCCCGCGCAGAATAAGTTCTTTTAACCCATCATTGCTTATTGAATGAGGGTCAATATTCTAACCCGTTATTGATTTATCTGCAAGCACCTCGTTTAGCCAGTCATTTTTTATAAATGCATTCGGATACACCACGAAATAGTAGGCATGGCTTATCTCATGCAGGAGACCTATTTTATAATTAATAACCTCATCTACGCCTGTTGGTCCTGGTTTAAATTCCTCTGCTCTGTACATATAAACAACTCCATCCACCACCTGACCGGCTGGCTGGCTCCCATCAAAACCGGGAGGAGCTATGCCATAACTTTTAAAGGTGTATTTAATTAACCTATAGACAGAAATTATAGGCTAAAATTTGTTCTTATATCAGAAATCAAACTATCCTGGATTTTTTCCATATCCATCCTGTCTCTTTCTTCGGCATGGTCATAATTATATACGTGCAGCATGCCGTGTATTATAAGCAGTATTATTTCCAGATTAAGATTCCAGTTACTTTTCTTAAATAACAAAACATTGGAACTGGCGACTTCAGGACATATATATATTTCCCCTATGGTTACAGTGAATTCACCGACTCCGGGAGTTATGTTTTCTTTATCGTTAATATATGAAAAAGATAAAACATCGGTTTCTCTATCTACTTTTCTGTATTTTTTATTTAATTCCCTTATTTTTTTGATATCAGAAAAAATAATATTTAACTGGCTTTTGGGGTCTTTATCGAATTTATTTGTAATGTATCCGGAGACCTTTTTCATTAAATCCATTTCTATCTTTATTTTATCCTGGTCATTAATTACTTCTACTTTCAATTTGCCTCCGCTTTTGATTCCAGCTCCTTTTTCTCCCTGGATCCATCCTCATCATATGAAATTCTAGAGTGATATATTGATATCAGCCCATCTATCATGGTATTTTTCACTATATTGGTCTCTTTTAGGGTCATATTGGTCTCATTCAGCTGACCATCTTTTAGCTTATCGCCAAAAATATCATTTACCATCTGTTCAATTTTTTTAGGGGTTACCTTCTCAATTGACCTCACTGCTGCTTCGGTTGAATCAGCGAGCATAAGAATAGCCGCTTCTTTGCTCTGCGGCTTCTTTGCCGGATAGCGGAAATGTTCTTTTAGCCCATTTGATACACCATTGGCAGCTATTTCCCTATCTTTCTGCTTTTCATAAAAATAAGTTATTATTGAATTCCCGTGATGCTGGGAAATAATATTCAAAACCTTCTTTGGAATTTTATTTTTTGCTGCCAGCTCAAGGCCATCCTTTATATGATTTGATATTATATGCCTGCTCATTGAAGGGTTCAGACGGTCATGGATATTTTCAATATTGGATTGATTCTCATAAAAATATTCAGGCCTTTTCATCTTTCCTACATCATGGTAAAGTGCCGCTACTTTTACCAACAGCGAATCTGCTCCAATAGATTTTGCCGCATTTTCGGCAAGGTGCGCTACCAGTATACTGTGATTATAGGTGCCCGGCGCCGACATAAGAAGCTGCTTTAGTAAGGGCTGGTCGGTGTTTGAAAGCTCCAGTAACCCCATCGCAGTTACAATATTAAAGGTGGATTCAATAAAAGGAAGCAGCCCTATGGCTATAACTGCACAGATTATTCCATTAAGCAGTCCCATCGCAGTATACAGTATTATTGTTTCCAGCTCACCACCAATAAGATTAATGACTAAAAATAAGAAAGCCAGAACCAGAGAGCTTAAAAACCCTGCCCGCATTAACGCTGAACGCTGGGATACTTTTGATACCATATACGTAGATAAAATGCCCCCCAGTATGTAAGCAATTGCCAGACTGAAATCAAAATCAGTTACAATACCTGCAAATATTCCCAGGCAGACGGCCAGCATCATTCCCATACGGGTGTTAAACAAAATCGTTGAGATAAGAGACGCTGCAATTACAGGAAATAAATAATTCCAGAAATTTAGATGTATGGATGAAAGAATAGTGAGTGCTCTCATTGATGCGGTAAAGATTACTACCAGGAATGCATTAATTATCAGTTTCTTTGTATTATTGAAAATACTTAAATTAAATTTAAATATATAAAACCCGAACAGCAGCAATGCTGTTGAAGAAATAAAAAATATATATAGAAATGTTTTCCAGTTAAAGCCCGTCTGGAGCAAACCCAGCTCTGTCAATATAATGATATCGTTATCTTCAACAATCTCACCCTCAAAAACGATGGTCTGACCCTCAAGAACGGAAACCATATGTGGCGGAGTATTTAACCTGGCCTCCTGCCTTGCTTTTTCAGTTGCTTCCGGATCAAAAACAGCCGTAGGCTCAATATTATTCTCCAACACACTGGTTATTATGGGAACGTACTCTGATTTTATCTCATCATCCACCCTGGCAAGCTCCATAGCTCTGTTTTTGGCAATATCTACCTCGGTGGGCTTTATTTCCTCCTTCATTATCTCTCTTGCTATATCCTGGGTCTTATTCATAAGCAAATTAAGTTCATCCGCTGAAAGATTAAGGGTAAGAGAAATAACAGAACCTGTGTATTGACTTCCAAGAAGATTATTCATATAGTCAACCTTCTCTTCAAAGGTTTTATCTTCTTTATTCTGGACTATTCCTGTCAAGAGGTAAAAATATTTTATACGGTAAAGGGCTCCATCCTCACCATTCAGAATATTTATATCATAAACATAAATATCTTCCACTTCTGCTTCATTCTTATTTTTATCTTCTTCTGTCTTTATTTCATCCTCAAATTCCATGCTTTTGTTTGCTTTAATAGTCCTGGGGCTGGGCTGTCCCAGCTCTACCCCTATATCAGGAGAATAGCTATAGGAAAGAATAGCTACTACCAGCGCAAGAGTTAAAATAAATATATATATTCTCTGAGCAACTTTACTTCTAAATGAAAAATATCTAACAGCAAAACTGCTTATTTTCTCCAGCCTGCTTTGTTTACCTTTTTGAAATTCTTTTTTCTTATTATTTCTTTCTATCATCTTAATCACATATAAATTACAGATGCAAAAATGCTTTTCCCATTAATTATTTTACTTTTTCCTTTTATCACCGAATTCTTTGTATGCATCAACAATCCTCTGCACCAATTCATGCCTTACAACATCTTTTGAGCTGAGATATACAAATTCAATTCCCTTTATTCCTCTCAAAATCTTTTCCACTATAATCAGCCCCGATTCCCTATCATAGGGCAGGTCAATCTGAGTAATATCCCCGGTCACAACTATCTTTGAGCCAAAACCCAGCCTGGTAAGAAACATTTTCATCTGCTCCGGAGAAGTATTCTGGGCCTCGTCAAGGATAATAAAAGAATCATTAAGAGTCCTGCCCCTCATATAAGCAAGAGGCACCACCTCAATAATCCCCATATCCCTGTATTGTTGAAATTTTTCTACATCCAGCATTTCATACAACGCATCATAAAGGGGTCTGAGGTAGGGATTTACTTTATCATACATATCTCCCGGCAGGAATCCCAGCTTTTCCCCTGCTTCAACCACCGGCTTTATTAAAATAATACGCCCTACTTTATTTTCCTTCAACGCCTCTACAGCCAGTGCCAGAGCAAGATAGGTCTTCCCTGTTCCAGCCGGCCCTATCCCAAAAACAATTATATTTTCCTTTATCGATTCTATATACTTTTTTTGTCCGATTGTACGGGGCTTGATTTTTTTCCCGCTATTTACCACTATGCTGCTCTTAAAAACCTCGTGGGGCTCTATATTTGATTTACCTTCCATAATTTTTATTGAATCACTCACTTTCTGCGAATTTAACTTTTGTCCCAGATTTATCTGCAGTGCCAGCTCTTCTATCAATCTTGACACTTCTTTTACATTCTTACTTTTACCCGATATTTCTATATCATTACCAAGAACAAAAATCTCCACATTGTATTTTCTCTCAATCAAAAGCAGCAGCTCGTCCCTGCTTCCAATTAACTCTGCCATTGAATGCGTACCTTTAAAATCAATGTTTAATTTTTGTTTTACCGGAGACAAAACAACCTCCTTTTGAAGATTTCTTTTGTAATATTTTAAGTATACAAGAAGTTACATAACAGGCAACTGATATAGAAAGAAATATAAAAACATAAAATTCTAGCCCGGAGGCCAACCAAATTTTCTTTTTCCCAGTATGTGAAAATGCAGGTGATTAACAAACTGCCCCGCATTGCTACCAGTATTAGTCACTATCCTGAATCCGTCTTTATCAATGCCCGTATCTTTTACTACCTTGCTTATCGCTTCCATTAATTCCTTTAATTCATCATTATCAAGTTTACCAATCTCCATAATAGAACTAATGTGCTTTTTCGGTATAGCAATTAGATGCACCGGTGCCTGCGGCGATATATCTTCAAATATTAAAACATTTTCACCTTCAAATACTATGTTACTTTTAATTTCCCTGTTTATAATTTTACAAAAAAGACAATCTTCCATTTTCCTTATTAACTTTTACAGTTATAAAATACCCTTATTACAAAATCAGTCAATATTTTTATATATTTAAATATAGCAATAATTATAAAATATTTTTACACTTTTTATAACCAATCCAATCCTAAGTGCGTGATTATACTATTTTTTTAAATTTTTACAACTTTTACAAATTTAAGCCGCCACTGTTCATTTAGGTGTAATTCTTGCCTGATTAAGGGAAATTTTATCCGACGGCGCAGGGGAAATTATATCATATGACAGATAGGGTTGTAATAAAACCAAATTTTTCCCATAAGTTATCTAAATAGTGATTCCTTTTTTCTTATAGTAATAACTTTTTTATTCAGGACTGCAATAATTTCCCCATCAGTCCGTTTTTATAAACTGAATTTATTCTAACTTCTGCTATCTTCCCCGCAAGATTTAAAAATTTAGCCTCATCCATTTTTAAATAGACCTTAATATAATTTCCCGAGGTCCCGCTTACAATATTACCATCATTTATTTTTTCACAGATAACCTTTAATTTTTTACCGATACTGGTTGTAATGTATCTTTCTCTCAATTCATTTCCTGAGTCTCTTAAGATTTTACTTCTCAGGGATTTGACTGTTTCATCTACCTGACCTGCCATCCTGAAGGCGGGCGTATGTTCTCTTTTGGAAAATTTGAATACATGGATTTTGCTAAAGCCAACTTTTTTTACAAAATCCACGGTGCATTTAAAATCATCATCTTCCTCACCCGGAAAGCCAACCATAACATCTGTGGTCAGTGCTATTTCAGGAAAAAAATCCATGATAAGTTTTATCTTCTTTAAATAATACCCGGCACCATATGGTCTTGCCATAAGCCTCAGGACCTTACCGCTTCCACTCTGAAGAGGAATGTGGAGATGGGGAGCAAAACGCTCCCGATTTCTTTTTAAAATATCCAGAAGCCCGGTAGTAATATCATTTACCTCGATAGAACTTATCCTTATTCTTTTTACCTCGGTACCTTTAAAAACCTTATCCATTAAATCTGTAAAATTAGAAGTTCCATCACCGTAACCCGGAACATTTTTATTAAAATCAATCCCATATTTCCCGATATTAATTCCAGTAAGGACAATTTCTTCAAAGCCATTTTCCTGCAGCTCCGATATTTTTCGAAGGACTTCTCCGGGGGGAGCACTTTTATACCGCCCTCTTACTTTCGGGATTATACAGTAATTGCAGTTCTGCTCACACCCGTCCTGTATTTTCACCAGAGCCCTGGAGTGAAGCATTCTACTTACCGGTAAACCACCCGGTTTAAAATTATTCCTGTCTTTCTCTTTCAGCGCCTCTTCCAAAATTAAATCCGGTATTTTTCCCTTACCTTTGTTACTTACTATGAAGTTAACGCCGGAGTCCCTTAAAAACTTTTTATTGAATACCACAAAACAGCCTGTAACTATTATTTTGCTGCCTTTATTTTCTGATTTTAACCTCCTTACCAGCTGCCTTACTTTCCTGTCACTCCTGGAAGTTACCGTGCAGGTATTAACCAGGCAATAATCAGGGTTTTTGTCATGGGGAACCAGCAGCATCCCCTTTTTTTGCAACTCCCCGGCAATATAATCAGATTCACTCTGATTCACCTTGCAACCGAGAGTATTGATAGAAAACCTTATTTTACCCATCTCTTGTTTCCAATCAGATAGTCCAGAACCGATAAAAAGTAAATGGCCGCTGTCTCGGAGCGGTAAATATTTTTACCGAGTCTTATTTCTGCAGCTCCATTTTTTTTAAGAAAATTGAGCTCGCCTTCCTCAAAACCCCCTTCCGGCCCTATTATAAATCCAATAGCCGAAACACCGGATAGAGCATCTGATTTATTAAAAATGCCTTTATTGCAATTTGTGCTCTTTTCGTAAGGTATAAAAAAATGACCGTACTCCGGAACCCTGATGCGGTAAATATCCCTGGGCGGTTCTATCATGCATTTGAAATCCCTCCTGCACTGCATGGACGCCCCGTCAGAAATCTTCTGCCATCTCTCTATCCTGGAAGAAACTTTTCTGGTATCCATAATAGTCCTGCTGCTTGTAACCGGAATTATCCTGTCCACACCTATCTCAGTTGATTTCTGTATCACAAACTCCATTGAATTTTTTTTAAGCACGCACTGAAACAATACAAGCTCAGGAAATTTCCTTTGAATTTCCTTTTTATCTTTTATGGACAGCACAACCTCTTTTTTACCAATATTTATAATTTCAGTTTTATATTTATACCGGTCATTATCCGATATATACACGACATCCCCGGCAGCGCACCTCAACACGTTTTTAAGGTGGTTTAAGTCATATCCTATTATTTTTATTTCATTTCCTTTAATATAATCGGAATTTATAAAAAAATATGGGTGGCTCATTTTATTTATTTAATAATCATAAAAAGATATACTAAAAGAATAATTATAATTAGATAAACAAAATATAGATTAACACAATATATAAGGTAATTAAAAAACAATATTTTGCCGCTTTTTAGCTATAACTACTTTCTAAAGGCATCCTTAATGTTAGAAAAAGCACTCTTATTTCCCTCTCCCGCTTCTTCATTCCTGCCTCTCGCATACTCTTTTAGAAGTTCCAGCTCTTCCTTCGAAAGCCTGGTGGGAATTTTAACTTTTATATTTATTATATGGTCGCCCCTCCGGTATCCGTTAAGCTCGACCATACCCCTTGATTTAAGTATGATCTTCTCCCCGGGCTGCGTTCCGGGCTTTATGTATATTTCCTCTTCTCCATCAATAGTTTCTACCTTCATCCTGCACCCGAGAGCTGCCTGGGCAAAAGAAATATTAATATCTGAAATAATATTATTTCCGGACCTGGTAAAGCCGGGTCTGGTATTAACCTCTACCACTACGTACAGGTCTCCGTTTACAGAATCCCTGCCCAGCGAATTTCCTTTTCCACTTAACCTCAGGCTATCCCCGTCATGTATCCCGGCAGGAATATCTACCTTTATTTTTTTCTTTTTGCGGTAATAACCCCTCCCCTTACATTTCGGGCAGGGTTCCTTTATTATCCTGCCAGTCCCTCCGCACCTGCTGCAGGTTGAGGTGGTTATTATACTACCCAGAAAAGATTGCCTTGCAGTTCTGACCCTGCCTGTACCCCTGCATTCCGGGCAGGTCTCTATTCCACTATCCTTCGCGCTGCCTTTTCCGTTACATTTATCGCAAATATCATCTACCGCGTATTCTATTTCTTTTTTCACACCATAAGCAGCTTCTTTTAATTCTATTTTTACCCCGGCTCTGACGTCAGAACCTCTTTTCCTCTGCCCTGCTTCCCTCCTGCCTGAGAAAGGGCTCCCAAATCCGGTTCCAAATATGTTATCAAAGAAATCACCAAACCCGAACTCTGAAAATACACTTCCAAAATCAAAGTCTTCAAATAGATTTCTGCTGAAACCAAACCGGTCATACTGTTTCCTTTTCTCATCATTGCTCAGAACCGCATACGCTTCAGAAATTTCCTTGAACTTTTCCTCTGACTCTGGATTGCCGTTATTTACATCAGGGTGATACCTGCGGGCAAGCTTTCTGTATTCTCTTTTTATATCCTCTCTGGTACAGCCCCGGGATAATCCGAGGATTTCATAATAATCTCTTTTATTCGCCACCTAAAAACCACCTCAAAAAATATTTTATTTTTTATGATTATAAAATAATTAGCGCAGATATAATAACTCTTTCAGGCACTTTTTTCCAGTTTCTGCCAGATGCATTTATAAAATTCTTATTATTTCCGGGTGCT
>CAZQQX010000030.1:0-24576 GCA_964595565.1 uncultured Actinomycetota bacterium | reverse complement strand
TTCATATAAGTATAAATATTATAATTACAATAGTATAAAATATTATTTTTTTGGTATAATGTAATAATGTAATCATAAAAGTATTTATGATAATATTAATAAAATTGGATGAATGGGATGGTATTGGAATTAAAAAGCATTAACAAAAGGCGAACCCTTAAATTATTCAAGGATTTTAGTTACAGGGTTATAAAATTAAAATATTTCATATTGATAGTTACAGCAATGTTGCTGGAAATAGTTACACTGATAATATACATATTTAATAATGAAGATATTATTGATTTTGATCTTATGACTGCAAGCGTTTTATATGGTGTGACAAGTTTAATTATTATCGCGCTCGCTGTAAGTGCACTTATACTTATAAAGACTGATAAATCAAGAGATAAAAAAATGATAGAACAATTAAATGATTTTAGAAGAGAGTGTTTTAAACTCAGAAACGAATATTCTGGAGATATAAATGGTATGGTTAAGAGTTTTGATAGTGAAAGGGGGAGCATAGAGGCCAAAATTAATTATGCTATAGAAATTTCAGAAAAATATGATGGATATATAAAGAAATTTTCAAAAATAAAGGTACCGGCATTCTTAAGAGATGCTTTTAACTATAAGCTTGATAATTTAAATAAGGAAAAATTGTTTTTCAGTAAGTTCTCATTGCTGGCAGACCCCGGGGAATTGGAAGAAATTAATAAGGAATCTAATTTAGCGGATGAGAATTTTTCAAAGGAACTCGGTGACATTGAGAAGAATTTGAAGATTATAGTATAAAGATAATAAATCAATTAATTTAAAGATGGAAGACAACAGGAAAATTAAAGAACAATTACTGTCTGAATTAGAAAAATTACGCAGCATTATAGATGAGTATGAACAACCACAGCCTGATTTAAAAGGGATGGAAGAGGCACTGGAAGAAAGCAGAATACGATACGAAACTTTGATAAATTCTGCACCTTTTGGCGTTCTCACTATTAATGAAAAAGGAATAATAACATCCTGCAATAATAAAGTGTTAAATTTTCTCGGTCAAACTGAAGATGATATAGTTGGAAGCCACTTTAGTAAAAATAAATTTTTAAACACAGAAGATATTCCACATTACCTTAAAATATTTGCTTTTGCCCTCAGTGGGAGAGAAGGCGTGCCCTTTGAGATTTCGGGTAAGGATAAAGATGGGAATGATTTTTTTGGAGAGGTTCATTATGGTCTAATAAAAAAAAATGATAGAGTTAAATCAATTCAGATATTAATAACTGATATAAGCAGAAGGAAAAAGGCCGAGAAAAAATTAAGTTATTTAAGGTTTCACGATGATCTAACGGGTCTTTACAACAGGGCTTACTTTGAAGAAGAAATAAAAAGGCTTGATGCTGACAGGCAGATACCTGTAAGTTTTATTATTGGCGATGTGAATGGTTTAAAGATAATAAATGATACTTATGGCAATGATGAAGGGGATAAAGTACTAAAAACCATAGCACTAACTTTAAAAGAATGTTGCAGAAAAGAAGACATAATATCCCGCTGGGGAGAGGATGAATTCTCAATACTCCTGCCTAAAACCGCCGAAGAGCAGGCGAGAAAAATAGTGGACAGGATTAAGCAAAAATGTCTTGAGACAAAGGAAGTCAGAGCGAAATTTGATTTTGCAATTGGCACTTCTGCGAAAGAAAAACCAGAACGTGACATAAAGGATATCATAAAAGAAGCTAAAGATGAAATGTATAAAAATAAATTGTTTGAGTTTAAAAGTTTACCTGATTCGGTCATTTCATCACTTATTGATTCACTGCTTCAGACAAGTTTTGAAACGCGGGAGCACGGGAAAAGGGTTAGAAAGATGGTTCTAAAAATGGGGAAAATTATGGGATTACCAAAGAGTAAAATAGATGAGTTATCGATCCTTGCTGATCTTCACGACCTGGGTAAGATAGCTATACCGGATGATATTGCAACCAAGAAAGATAAACTGAGCGACAGGGACTGGCAGGTTTTAAGGAGTTATCCTGAGATTGGTTACAATATTGCACTATCATCAAAAAAATTTTCCAGCATTGCAGAATACATTCTTACCCATCACGAAAGGTGGGATGGAAAAGGCTATCCACAGGGACTAAAGGGAGAAGATATTCCTTTACTTTCAAGAATTACAGCCATTGCAGATGCTTATGATGTAATGAGGAGTGGCAGGTTTTATAAAAGGACATTAAGTAAGGAAGAAGCTATTGAAGAATTGAAAAAATCCAGGGGTACTCAATTTGACCCGGAACTGGTCGATAAATTTGTAAAAATGTTAAAAGAAGAATGACAGCTCCGATGGACGGAATTTTATTAAAAGAGATAGTTAAAATACTTCAAGAGAATAATTCAAAACAAAAAGCGTTTAATTAAAATTTAAAGTTAATATTCAGGGTTTTAAATAATCGAAGATTATAAATCAGCCAGAAATATTAAGGTAAAGATTAACTCTTTAAAATATTTTTGCCGGCCATCTGTGCTATAGTTAACTTACTGTCGCCAAATTTATCTGTTATTTTATCAACAGCACGGGACAGGTTCCCACTCCCGGAGCCGTCTGTAGAAAATAAATTTAGCAGCATTGAATACGGCTTGAGATTACTTACATAAACTCCTATTAACCTGATTTTCTTTTCCTTAAAGCTTAAATTTTTAAGTATAGCAACGGAAGACCGGTGGATGTCAAATATAGCAGAGGTATAGTCTTTCAAAGTTGTCCTCATGGTGATCGTTTTAAAGTCGGAAAATCTTATTTTAAGAGTGACAACCTTTCCCATATACTTTTTCTGGCGCATGTTTCTTGATATTTTTTGCGAGAGGACAAAAAGTGTCATCTCAAGTGTTTCGTAATCCCCGACATCTTTGCTGAAAGTTATTTCTCTTCCTATTGATTTGGGTTCCCGGTCTGGTATAACTATTCTATTGTCTACTCCGTTTGCCATTCTGTGTATAATTTCACCGGGTTCACCAAACCTGTTTTTGATTATTACCAGGGGAGCCCTGGCAAGGTCCCCTATAGTTTCAATTCCCATTGATTTAAGTTCTTTTTCAGTAACTCTCCCCACACCCCACAGGTAAGACACCGGAAGAAGCTTAATTTTATCCATAACTTCTCTGGTGTTGTCAAGAACAGTAAGGCCACCTGGTTTTCCTATACCCGAAGCCAGTTTGGCTAAAAATTTATTAGTCCCTATACCGGCAGAGGAGGTCAGGTTTGTCTGTTCATATATCCTGCCCTTTATTTTTTTGGCTATTTCTATTTCATCCCCGAAGAGTTTTTTGCAGCCATTTACATCAAGAAACGCTTCATCGCAGCCTATAAATTCCACCCGTGGGGTGAATTGAAGAAATATCTTTTTTATTTTCGTGGATTCCTTCAGGTATTTTTCCATGTCGACAGGGACATAGATTCCACCGGGGCATAGTTTTTTCGCCCGGCTCAAAGGCATCCCGGAATGCAGCCCATATTTTCTTGCTTCATAAGAAGCAGTTGAAACTACCCCTCTGTTTAATGGCCCTCCCACCACCAGAGGCTTATTTTTGTATTCAGGATTATCTCTCTGTTCTATCTGGGCAAAGAAAGCGTCCATATCTATATGTATTATTTTTGTTAGATTATCCATAATGATTTTGTTTTATTATCAAATTATTTTTTATAATATCTTTTCGTGTCCTGATTTTAGCTTTTTTTAAATCTGTAAGACTGACGGCTTTTTTGCCAATTACGTATGTATCTCCTTCACCGGAAGATAATCTGCCTTCAATTATTAAAGCAGAACTGTTCATTATTACTTTTAAATTTTTTTTAAGGACATCGGAGAAAAATACCGCTGTGTACATACCATCTTCATCTTCCATTGTACACATGAGCGTTTCTCTGTTGTCCCTTGCTTTTTTAATTTTTTTATTGATAGTAATTCCTGCCGTGAATATAACTTTTTCAAACTGCAGGAAATGTGGAAAATTTCCGCTTTTTATAATAGAATACCCCGACAGCTCGTCCCTGAAATAATAAAGGGGGGAGCGGCTGGCACAAAATCCCAGGATACTTTCTTCTATAATAAGCTTTTCCTCTAAATTAAAATCTTCAGGGCAGGTTAGCTGATGTGAGAAAAAAATTCTGCCGGCTTCACTGTTGTTTTTAGTGGTTTTTGAATTTCTTAGATAATGATAATACAGAAGCAACTGCTTTCTTTTAATTCCAGTGAAATCAAATGCCCCTGCTTTTATAAGATTCCCAATCGCTTTTTTTGTTATTTTAGAGATTCCTGAAGTTCTATAATAAAAGTCGGTAAAGTTCTTAAAGTTTCCATTCCTGATTTTTTCATTTAATATGAATTCCACACTTACCTGTCCGAGCTCTTTTACTGTGAGAAGGGGTATTCTTATGGATTTGCCCCAATCTTCAACAGAGAATCCGAAATTACTCTTATTTATATGGGGAAGTTTGATTTTTATACCGAGCCGTCTGGCTTCTTCAATATACCGGGCTCTGGCGTAATACCCCGAGTCATTGGTCAGTATCACTGATAAAAGTTCTGCGGGATAGTGTGCTTTTATATAGCATGTTTTATAACATAATCCTGCATAGGCGGAAGCATGGGCTTTTACGAAGCTGTAGTTTGAAAATCCGGATATTAGCCTAAAAATTTTCTCTGCTATGTCTGCGGGATATCCTTTACTTATTGCTCCTTTTATAAATTTTCCTTTATGACCCGCCATCTTTTCTCCGGAGGAACCGGTCATGACTTTTCTTAAATTATCTGCCTCACTCAGTGAATATCCTGCTATTTTTACTGCTATTTTCATGACCTGTTCCTGATACAGTATTATACCGTAAGTTTCAGTCAGGATTGGTTTAAGTTCATGATGGAGGTATGTAATTTTTTCTCTTCCTGATTTTCTCTCAATAAAATTCTTTACCATTCCTGTAGCTCCCGGCCCGGGTCTGTAGAGAGAGATAAGATGGGTTAAGTCACCCGCAGAGGACACTTTTATTTTGCCTGCCAGTTTTCTGATACCGGAACTCTCCAGTTGAAAAACTCCGAGTGTTTTACCATCTTTTATTAGATTAAGTGTTTCCGGGTCATCATATTTAATTTTATGAATATTGAAATTTATATTTCTTTTATTTTTTAATATCCCTGCCACGTCATCTATTAAACTCAGGGTCAGAGAACTTATAAGGTCTATCTTAAAAAGCCCCAGTTTTTTTATGCTATTAACATCGTACTGGCTTACTATTTCCCCGGTCTTTGACAGGGTAAGGGGTATCTTTTTCTCCAGACTGCCGTTGGATACTATAAATGCAGAAGGATGTACAGAGATATGTCTCGGGTAGCCTTCAATTTTTCTGGAAATACGAACCATTTTTTCATCACAGTTATTTTTTATATCCTGATAATGCGAGGTACCGGTAAGATTTTTAGCATATGGTCTATACGGATACAGGTCAGGATGAAGCCGGAACTCTGTTGCCCCGGTTATATTTTCTTTACCGTATCCCATGATTCTCCTGGCTTCTCTTACTGCGGCTACCGGTTTTAAAGTAGAAAAGGTGCATGTTCTGGAGATGCCGGTTTTACTATACAGAGAAGCCAGATATTTTATTATTTCATTTCTTCTTTTGCTGGAGATGTCAATGTCTATATCAGGAATTTCTTCTCTTTTTATGTTAAGGAACCTCTCAAAATAGAGATTGTTTTTTATCGGGTCAATGTCAGAAATGCCAAGCACATAGGATATTATGCTTCCTGCAGAGGAACCCTTGCCACAGATGGGAATATTGTTTTTACGGGCGAATCTGACTATTCCGGCCGCTATGAGAAAGTATCCGCAGAGCCTCATCTGTGTTACTACCCCGAGCTCCATTTTAAGTCTTTCGTAAGCTTCCCGGGAAAAATTTTTTTTATACCGCCATTTTAACCCGGTAAGGCATAATTTTGTAAGCTGCTTTTCTTCTTCTCTGTTTCTATTAGTGTTTCTGCGGTATGAAAGTTTTGTGCTGCTCAGAGGAATTTTCAGGTTGCATCTGTCTGTTATAAGTCTGGTGTTAGAAATCGCTCCGGGTATATCGTGAAACATGGCCGACATCTCTGCCGGGGATTTAAGGTAGTACTCATCGCTATCAACCGGCCCTGCATGTATGTAACTTTTTGTTCCCATGGTTTTTATTTTAAAGAGGTAGGTGTATGTTTTATAATCCTGTTTGTTTAAATAATGAACATTATTAGTTGCGACCAGAGGTAAATTATATTTTGTGGCAAAATTTACCATTTTTATTAAAAAATATGACTCAGGGGGACTCTCTCCTGGATGTCTCTGGATTTCAAGAAAGAAGTTATCCCTGAATATTTCTCCGTAGAGTGATGCAGATCGCAATGCCTCATCCTGTCTTCCTGCTTTCAATAGTATGGAAATTTCACCTGTCTTAAAGCAATTAATTCCTATTAATCCTTCATTCATCTTCCGAAGGTCGGATAGTCCAACCACCGGTAAAGGGCCCTTTCTTTCCAGGTGAGATTTGCTTACTAACTGGCACAGGTTTTCATATCCACCTTTATTCCTTATCAGGATAATCAGGTGGGAAAGGGCATATATGCCACTGACACATACTTCGCAGCCAACCAATGGTTTCAGGTTGTTACTGATTGCTTCTTTATAAAACTCAATGGCTCTGCTCATTACATATTTATCAGTGAGAGCTACTGCATCCATACCTTTTCTGGTGACGGTGCTGATTAAATCTTTTATTTTTACTGTTGATTCCAACAGACTGAACTCACTATGTACGTTAAGGTGAGAAAAAAAAGTCATTGCCACCTGCCAGATTGGTAAAATTTATTGCAAATAAAACTCACTGGTTTTATATTACTACCAAACATATGTTCGGTCAAGAGAGCTTAATAAATTTTTTATAATAATTCCGGGGTTGATTTTCTAAAGTATTCGTATATAATAAAGAGCTTTGTATAGGGTTATTAAGAGATGTTTTAATTAAATTATTATTATTTTTTTAAGTGTGATGTAAAAGAGGTAAGGATATGAAAAGATATAATATAGCTATTAATATTTTATTCTGGGCTATGGTGGTGTTTATATTATCTGTGGTAGTGCTAATTTTATTTTCTGAAAATAATAAATTAGGTTTTAACCTGCCTTTTTTAGAGGGTGCCGAACTTTCTGAGGAAGAAAAAATAATAGTAAGAGAAGTGAAGGAAGTTAAAAAGGAGGTCGACTGGTTTTATTTTGTTGCCTCGGGATATAGCGCCAATGATCCCGAGCAGGGCACCAGTGATAGAACTGCAACCGGAGAGGAAGTAAGAAAAGGAATTATTGCGGTAGACCCTGACATAATCCCCCTGGGCACGAAGGTAGAAATAAAAGACATGGGAGTTTTTATAGCGGAAGATACCGGGGGAAAGATTAAGGGTAACAGAGTAGATATTTATTTTAATTCAAAAGAAGAGGCAGAAGATTTTGGTAGAAAAGGTGTGTGGATCAGAATAATAAACAGCAGTGTCAGCCTGGAACTCAGTGATTTATATGGGGATGTGCCGCTTTATGGGAGAAGCTTCTAAAATAAAGTTTATCTGTATATGGATATGGGCATTAGATTTTTTATGGGGATGGGAGTGTTACCCGGTAATCAGGAATCTTTTTTATTATTTTTGATTATATTGCTTAAGATTTTATAGAATTCCAGTGCATCTCTATTTCTTAGTTTGTATATTTTGATGCTTTCTTTTTTACTATCTATGGTTAAAGTTGAGTGGAAGAGCCCTTTCTTTATATGTACGAAAAGAATATAGGGATAAGTGGCTATAAATTTTTTATCCCGGTTTATATTGGAGTAAAAGTAAAAGAATATTTTTTTACTGGTCAGGACAAGATAACCGTCAATTATATTTTCAAGGTTGCCACGTGCGGTAAAAACAGTTTTCTCATCCGGTCCCATAAACGGGAAGTACCCTTTATTCTGTGACTCTTCATCAAATTCAAAAATTTTATTCATTTGAAGTCTCTTATAGGTTTTTTTATATTTTATTATAAATGAGATTGAAAAAAATTAACTGTAATTATATAAGATAATGATTAATAAAAAAAGAGTTTCCTCCGGTATGGGGAGGATATTAAGAATACAGAAGTTTTATGGTTTAAAGAATAAATTGTTGTTGTTAATTTAAGGCATTTTGATAATCTCTGGTATAATATAATTACTTTATTGACTTTTATTTTACGGCTGGCTATTATTTGTTTTGCAAAAAAATGGTAATATAATACTTAAATCTGGAATAATGTTAAGCGGAAGTAGCTCAGCTGGTAGAGCATCACCTTGCCAAGGTGGGGGTCGCGGGTCCGAGTCCCGTCTTCCGCTCCATTTTTTTAAGGGAATTTAATTTGTTCTATATATTGAACAATATATAATGTAAATATTTAAAAAAGTCAGGTAATTTTAGAAATTGTAATTATAAAAAAATGATTGAAATTTATTTTGTAAATAAAGGAAAAACTAAAATAGAGGAAAATACAACCGTTCTGGAAGCTCTGGTCAGAGTTAACGGAAACGCTGTGGCCGGTGCGGTTGTAGCTGAATTAATAAAAGAAAATGGAGTGGACGTTAAGAGTAAACTGGTTGATCTGGATTATAAGGTAAAAAAAGATTCTGTTTTTAACATTATTTATCCTGATGGCAGCGAAAAGGCCAGCAATGTGTTAAATCACAGTACTTCGCATGTTATGGCGGCAGCCATAAGAAAAATATTTCCTGATGTAAAGTTTGCCATCGGCCCGGCGATAAAGAATGGATTTTATTATGATTTTGAGACTTCAAAAGATGTGTCAGCTGAAGACCTTCCACTGATTGAAGAAGAGATGAAAAAGATTATAAAAGAAGATTTTAAATTTGAGAGAAAAGAAATAACCAGAGAAGAAGCAAGAAAGTTATTCAGAGATAATGAATATAAAATTGAACTTATAAATGAGATTGAAGACGAAGTAGTAAGTATCTATACCTGTGGAGATTTTGTTGACCTGTGCAGGGGGCCCCATATACCTTCAACAGGAAGGGTAAGAGCGTTTAAGTTGTTAAGTGTTGCAGGAGCTTACTGGAGAGGTGACGAAAAGAACAGGATGCTGGTAAGGATTTACGGGACTTCCTTCTTCAGTAAAGAGGATTTGAAAAAATATCTTCAAAAACTGGAAATAGCAAAAAGAAGTGACCATAGAAAAATAGGCAGGGACCTGGATTTATTTAGTTTTCATGATGAAGCACCCGGATTTCCGTTTTTTCATGACAGGGGCAGGAAGCTTATAAATATAATACTGGATTACTGGAAAGAGGAGCATTTAAAGGAAAATTATATGGAAGTGAGTACTCCTATTATACTCAGCAACCAGTTATGGAAAACATCCGGTCACTGGGACAATTACCGTGAGAATATGTATTTCGTTAAAATTGATGAAGATGATTATGCAATCAAACCCATGAACTGCCCGGGAAACATTATAATATATAAATCGAACCAGCATTCATACAGAGAATTGCCCGTAAGGATCGCCGAGCTGGGGCTTGTTCACAGACACGAGAAGTCAGGGGTTTTGCATGGATTATTCAGAGTAAGGAGCTTTACCCAGGATGACGCGCATATATTCTGTACAGAAGAACAGGCTGAAGAAGAAATAGGCAGGGTGATAGACCTGGTCTGCCGCATGTACAGGGTTTTTGGTTTTGACAGATACAAAGTCGAGCTTTCAACAAGACCGGAAAAACGAATAGGAACAGACGAAATGTGGGATAAGGCAGAAGATATTTTAAAGAAAGCGATGGATAGCAGGGGGCTGGAATATATAATAAACGAGGGTGAAGGCGCTTTTTATGGGCCAAAAATAGATTTTCATGTAAGGGATTGCCTGGATAGAACGTGGCAGTGCGGGACCATACAACTTGATTTTGCAATGCCGGAAAAGTTTGACATTGAATACATGGGAGAAGATAATAAGAGACACAGACCTGTAATGATTCACAGGACCGTCCTTGGAAGTATTGAAAGGTTCTTGGGCATACTTCTGGAGCACTACAGCGGAAATTTACCGCCATGGCTGGCTCCGGTACAGATTATAGTGCTTCCTATATCAGAAAAGCACCATCTGTATGCGGAGAAAGTGTATAATTATTTTAAAAAGGATAATTTCAGGGTAGAAATAGATAAGAGAGTAGAGTCGTTAAGTAAAAAAATAAAGCAGGCTGAAATTAAAAAAATACCCTGTATGATTATAATCGGTGAAAAAGAAGAAAAGACCGAAACCATTACTGTAAGAAAGAAAATCGGCGACGATATAAAAGAGATAAAGCTGGAAAAATTTACGGGGGAATTTAAGGATATTATAGATAACAAAGAAAAAAACTATTAAGTAAAATTTTTAATGCTTTATTTTTAATAAAAATATCTTATAATATTGTAACAACTTTTTAAAATTAAGATTTAATATTCAAATAACTTTTATTATAAATCTATCAAGGAGTATGCGAAATGACTTTAAAGGAAAGAGTAAAATTGTATACCACAAAGACTGCTATACAGAGTGCACTGAAGATACTCCCAAAGATTTCTGATGAACGGTGGCTTTCACTGGTCAAGGGCAGGGTTTATAGACTGAAAAAGAAGGAAGAAAGAGATTTTATGGAAAACCTTCTTATAAGTTTAAAGAAGGCATCAACAAGAGTATCACCGGGTGTCAGAAATAAAGTAGTAATGAATTTGATTAATAATGCTATGATACAGGGGCAGCCAAAAAGACTTGCATTCGCTAAAAAATATGGCATTAATCCTCCGAACCATCTGGTAATCAGCCCTACTATGAAATGCAATTTAAGATGTACTGGCTGTTATGCCTGGCAGTATTCAAAAAAAGATGACCTTCCATACGATGTATGTAACAGGATAATAGATGAAGCTAATGATATAGGGCTTTACTTTTTTGTAATTACAGGAGGTGAGCCAACCATATGGCCGCATCTTTTTGATTTTTTGGAAAGGCATAATGATTCTTTCTTCCAGATTTATACCAATGGAACATTGATTGATGATAAATTTGCAAAAAGATTGGCAGAACTTGGTAATGCTATTCCCTGTATAAGTGTAGAGGGTTTTGAAAAAGAAACCGATGCAAGAAGGGGAAAAGGAGTCTGGAAAAAAGTAATGAGAGCAATGGATGTTTTAAGGGAAAACGGTGTTCTTTTTGGTTTTTCTGTAACTGCTACAAGATATAATAATGAGCTTGTAGTAAGTGACGAATTTATTGATTTGTTTGTAGAAAAGGGAGCGTTTATTGGATGGTACTTTAATTATGTTCCTATAGGAAGAGAACCTGATTTAGAGCTCATGCCCACACCGGAACAGAGGGATTATAGAAGGAGAAAAATTCTGGAAATTAGAAGAACCAAAGACATTATAGTTGCCGATTTCTGGAATGATGGTCCACTGGTGAACGGCTGCATGGCCGGCGGGAAAAATTACCTGCATATAAATGTAAATGGAGATGTTGAGCCCTGCGTCTTTGTACACTTTGCAGCTGATAATATAAAGGAAAAAAGTCTAACAGAAGTCCTGACATCTGATTTCTTTATGGGATTCAGAAAGAGGCAGCCATATACTGAAAATCACCTGAGACCCTGTAGTTTTCTTGATAACCCGTGGGTGCTCAGAGATATAGTTGCTGAAACCGGTGCTTATCCAACACATGAAGGAGCGGAGACGCTTATAACATCACTGGCCAGAGATTTAGATAAGTATGCGGCTGAATATAAAGTAATAGCTGATAAAGCCTGGAAAGAGGAATATGTTCCGGAAGAAGAAGGGGATGTTGCAGTATAGTGGACAAAATAGGTAATAACTAGTATAATTCCCGAATTAATAATGTAAAATTATTGAAAAAATAAAGAAAATAAAAAATATAAGTAGAAATCATCTATTTCTCACCAGGCAGCGGTTTGTAAACCTGTTAACCTGGTTGTTAATAATTAAATTTAAATAAATAGGTAGATGGTTTATCTGCCTATTTTTTTTAAAAATATAATTAAGGAGGTGTACATTCGAATATAAGAAAAGAATTCGTATAAACGAACAAATCAGGATACCTGAGGTAAGATTGATATCGGAAGAAGGTAAACAGATTGGCATAGTTCCGATAAGCGAAGCACTGGAAACTGCGCAAAAAAGAGGACTGGACCTTGTTGAAATTTCGCCGGAGAGCAGGCCTCCTGTTTGCAAAATAATGGATTATGGAAAATATAAATATAAGCTGGAAATATCAGAAAAGCTAAAGAAGAAGAAGCAGTCTCAGATTATTCTGAAAGAAGTGAAATTAAGGCCCAAGATAGATAAGAATGACCTTAATATTAAAAGGAGACAGATAGAGAAATTTTTGAATAACGGATATAAGGTAAAGATAACAATTATGTTCAGGGGAAGAGAAATTGTTCATAAGGAAATTGGGATGAGCATACTGGAAAAATTAATGGATGATTTAAGAGACAGATATAGTCTGGAATTAGAACCAAAGATGGATGGCTATAATATAATTACAGTTCTGGCCCCGATTATAAAATAAAAATATTATATAGTTTAACTGAAAATTTTAGCTGAGAGATAAAGGAAGGATGTTTATTATGCCAAAGGTTAAGACACATAAAGGCGCTGCTAAAAGATTTAAGATAACAGGAAGCGGAAAAATTTTAAGGGTAAAGGCGTATAAAGGTCATATACTGACGAAGAAAAATGCTGAGAGGAAGAGGCGCCTCGGGAAGACACAGGAAGTGTCTTCATCTGATAGGAAAAAAGTAAGAAGGTTACTATGTAGATAAAGAAAGGTGTGGTTCAAATGACCAGGGTTAAGAGAGGACAGAGTAAGAGAAAAAAGCATAAGAAAGTGCTGAAAGAAGCAAAAGGATATTACGGTTCAAAAAGCAGAAGTTACAGAATTGCCAGAGAGCAGCTTCTTAAATCCATGAGTTATGCATACAGAGACAGGAAGAATAATAAGAGAAATTTCAGAAGGTTGTGGATAACACGAATAAATGCTGCAGCAAGGATAAATGGAGTGTCGTATAATGAGTTTATTTTTGGTCTTAAGAAAGCAAGCATTGATATTAACAGAAAGATGCTCTCGGAGATAGCGGTAAGAGACCCGGATGCCTTTAAGGATCTTGCCGAAATTGCAAAGAAAGAGCTTTCATAATGTTATGAATAATAAAAATAAAGAAATAAGTGAGTTAGAAATAGAAATAAAAAAGGAAATTGATAGTTTTTACAATAAACTGGTTTCAATAAAAGATTTAGGCGGACTTGAAGATATAAGAACAGAGTATACGGGCAAAAAAAGTTTTATCATAAAATCTTTAAAAGATATAGGGAGCCTGCCCAGGGACCTGAAACCAGTTATTGGCAGAGAGTTAAATACTGCCCGGAGTAAAATTGAATTAGAGATTCTGAAAAAGGAAAAGTTTCTAAAAAATATTGAGTATGAAAAGAAACTTAAAAATGAAGGTATTGACCTATCATTGCCCGGAAGAGAAGTGGTTACAGGGAAAAAGAATATAATATCCAGGGTTATTGAGGAAATTGAAGAGATATTTATTGGAATGGGTTTTAACATTGCTGAAGGTCCGGAGGTTGAAACGGATTATTATAATTTTGAAGCATTGAATACCCCCCGGGACCATCCGGCAAGGTCACTGCATGACACATTTTTTGTTTCTGAGAATATTTTACTCAGAACCCAGACTTCACCGGTTCAAATAAGATATATGGAGAAAAATAAGCCTCCGATACTGATAATATCTCCGGGAAAAGTATACAGGAGAGATTATGATGTATCACATACCCCGATGTTTACCCAGATAGAGGGTCTGGTGATAGATAAAGGAATAAATTTCGGGAACCTTAAATGGACACTTGAAACATTTTCACACGAAATTTTTGGGAAGGACAGGAAGGTTAGATTCAGGCCCCATTATTTCCCATTTACAGAGCCAAGCGCTGAAGTTGATGTATCCTGCAATATATGTGGAGGGAAGGGGTGCCGGGTATGCTCTGGAAGCGGATGGCTGGAAATACTTGGCGCCGGAATGGTAGACCCCAGTTTGTATTCATTTGTAGGTTATGACCCGGAGGAAGTTAGCGGTTTTGCATTTGGTATTGGCATAGAAAGAATTTGCATGCTAAAGTACGGAATTGATGACTTAAGGCTATTTTTTGAGAATGATTTAAGATTCATAAATCAGTTTTAACTCTAAATATAATTAAAATCTATGATATTAATGATGTTTTTATTTAATTAATTATCAAAATTATAACCAAAATTTTTTTAATAGTTCATATTAATTAATAAATGAGAGGAAAGTGAAGAATAATTGAAAGCACCCCTTAACTGGATAAAGGAGTTTTTGGACACAGACAGGCTTGATCCAGAAAAAATAGCCAGTATGCTTACTATGAGCGGAACCGAAGTTAAAAAAATAGAGAATGTAGGCATAAAGTATAAGAATATAATCACAGGAAAAATTTTAGAATCCCATCAGCACCCGGATGCTGATAAATTATCCGTATGCATTGTTGATACGGGTTCAAAAAAACTTAATATAGTATGTGGTGCTAAAAACTTTAAAATCGGAGACAGGGTAGCCGTTGCCCTACCGGGAGCAATAATAAAAGATTTAACAATAAAAAAAAGCAGAATAAGGGGCCAGGTTTCTGAAGGAATGATGTGTTCTGAAATGGAACTGGGACTTTCTTCGGAGTCAGAGGGAATAATGATTCTGGATAATAGTTTCAGGGTAGGAGAGAGCTTTGCAGAATCAGCAGGTCTGAATGATTTTGTTTATGAATTTGAGATTACACCTAACAGGCCTGATTGCCTGAGTGTAATAGGTATTGCAAGAGAGATAAGCGCTCTTACGGGTTTGAATTTTAGGGTTTCTGCTTATAACTTTAAAAAAAGATTGAATATAGATACGAATTTTATTATTGAGATAAAGGATTCTGCCCTCTGTTCAAGGTACTCTGCGGGGATTTTTAATAATATTCCTGATATAGAATCTCCCTGGTGGCTTAAAAATAGATTGATAATGTGTGACATAAGACCGGTGAGCATAGTTGTCGACCTCACAAATTATGTTATGCTTGAGACCGGGCAGCCGATGCATGCATTTGACAGGGATCTTCTGCACTCAAATAAAATCACGGTAAGGAAAGCTAAAAAAGGTGAAAAAATAAAAACTATTGACGGTTCCTTAAGGATTCTTGATGATGATTCACTGGTAATTACAGATGAAAGTAAGCCAGTGGGCATAGCGGGAATTATGGGAGGTAAAAATACTGAAATAAACCCCGGTACAAGAAATGTTCTGCTTGAATCTGCAAACTTTTATGGGCCTTCTATTATGAGGACATCTAAAAAAATGGGGCTACGGTCGGAAGCTTCCAATAGATTTGAGAAAAAAATTGACCCCCATCTCACTTTATTTGCAATCGGAAGGTTTGAAAATATTTTAAGTGAAATTACCGGTTTTGACATTAATGCACGTTTATATGATAACTACCATAATGGTATTAAAAGGCAGAGAAAGATAAATTTGAGAGTAGAAAATGTTAGCAAAATTCTGGGAAAAAGAATTAACAAAAACCTGATATCAGAAATACTTATTGGTTTAAAGATTGAGAATAAGATTAAAAATAATGTTATAGAAGTAGTTATTCCTTCTTTTAGGTATGAGGATCTGGAAAGGGAAGTAGACCTTGTTGAAGAAATAGCCAGAATCTATGGGTATGATAAACTGGATTCTATGCCAACTCCTGTGAGCGATAGAAGGGGTAAATATACATATTACCAGAAGAAAGTAAGAGAAATAAGGCAGCATCTGTCCGATATAGGTTTATGCGAGGTTATAAATTATTCATTTATAAATGCCAGGGAAATAAAGAAATTTAGATTAAATCTTGAAAATGAATACAGGGGTGCAGTAGAAATATTAAATCCCATTAATGAAGATTTTAAATATTTAAGGACATCTCTTTTGCCTGCGTTTATGAAAAATATAAAAGATAATATAAATCATAATATAAAAAATATAAGAATATTTGAGATTTCAAAAATTTTTAAAAAAAGAAATAATGATGATTTATTGCCTTATGAGATAAATAAGCTCGGGATTATTTTAACCGGTAAAGCACTTCGGAAGAGCTGGAACGAGGCAGAGAGAGACATGGATCCTTACGACCTGAAAGGTATCCTGGAGTTTATGGCCGGGTTATATTTTCCTTACGGGAAATTGAGAATAATAGAAGATAAATATAAATTTTTTCACCCGGGAATAAGTGGCAGCATAAGTATTAATGGAAAAGTTATAGGCGTAATAGGAAGGGTACATCCTTTGATAATAGAAGAGATGGAGATAAAACAGGATGTTTATTATATGGAGTTAAACCTGGATGATTTTATAAATAATATGGAAGAAATAAAGAAATATAAAATTGTACCCGCGTTCCCTTCAATAGAAATTGACCTGGCGATTGTGGTTGACGAAAAAATAAAGAATGAAGATATCGTAAATGAAATAAGGGAAAGTGGCACTGAATTATTAAAGGATGTGCATCTTTTTGATATATACAGGGGGGAACAAATAGATAAAGACAAAAAAAGCATGGCATATTCTTTAAGCTTCAGGGATGACTCAAGAACTTTAAAAGATACTGAAGTAGATATAATAATAAATAGAATACTTGAAAACCTGAGAAGGAAGTTTAATGCAAGAATCAGGGATAAATAGATATGATAATAGGATTTCCGGGCACAAAGGGAGAAATTGAGGAAAGCAGCACCAGACACAAATATCACTCTTCTCTAACTCTAGATTATAAAAACACCAGAGCGCTCATTGATCTGGGAATAAAATATAACCCTGTATTAATGAGTGAAATTAATGATTTTAATTTTATACTGATCACCCATGCTCATCCCGACCACTATATATGGACATTAGAGAATGAGGAAAGGATAAAAATACCTGTATATATTACTAAAGTTACTTTTGACTACGGTAAATATAAACCGGAAAATTACAGGATTATTGAACCTGATACAGAAATCAGGCCAGGGGATTTGAGGGTAACTGCTTACAGGGTCATCCATTCGCTCAGATGCCCTGCGGTGGCATATAAAATCAAAGGTGACAGGAGTATAGTTTATGCTCCGGATATTGTTGATTTTGAAAAAGATAAGGATATCATTTTTGAGGGAATTGACCTGCTCATAGCCGATGGGTCCAGCCTTAATGTTAATATGGTGAGAAGGAAAGACGATAAACTCTTTGGTCATACCAGAATAAGGACAACTATTGGATGGTGCAAAAAATATGGCATAAATCAATTAATTATCACTCACTGTGGTAAGCAGGTGGTTACCATGGACAAGCATGAATTGGAAAAAAAGATTATAGAATACTCAGAAGGAAAAGTAGAAGTAAAAGTTGCCTGCGATAACTGGAAATTGAACCTTTAGTAATAAATGGTTGAAAATTAAAACGGGTAAGATTTTCTTACCCGTTTTTTACGCTGCATTACTTTATTTTTAAAATTATTTTTCTTCTGGCACCACCCCCTCGAATCAGGTAAAAGCTATAGTTTTAATAACTGTGTTCCAGGTTTACGGACTTCGGTCAGACTGGCCACTTTCTCTGTTTATTTTAACAGGGGATAATGGAGATTTTATGGAGAATTTTTAAACAATAGCTCCAATAATTGCGTGGTTGTAATTGCTACAGAATTTCTTCATTTTCCTGTATTATAATCACATTAAAAAATAAAGGATTTATCAGAGCATGAACAGTTTTAAGAATTAAATTAGTTTATACTCTTTAACAAAAAAAGCGTAACATGATTGTAAAAGGGAAGATAGAATGAAGATACTTATAATTGAAGATGAAAAAGCTGTAGCGGATAATCTTAAAGTAGGATTGGAACAGCACAGGTTTATAGCTGAGGTGACTTATAGCGGTCAGGAAGGCTACGATATGATAAAAAATTATGATTATGACATAATAATTCTGGACTTAATGTTACCTGATATGCGGGGAGAGGATTTGTGCAGAAAGATAAGAAAAGAGAGAGTAAATAGTTTTATAATTATGCTGACCGCCAAAAAACAGGTGGAAAATATTGTAGAGGGGCTAAATTGTGGTGCTGATGATTATCTTACCAAGCCATTTGAGTTCTCTGAATTACTTGCAAGATTACGCGCGCTATTAAGAAGAACATCGGGGAATAAAGAAAACATATTAGAAATCTCTGACGTAAAAGTTGATATGGATAGGGAACAGGTATTTAAAGTAAATAGTGAAATAAAATTTACCAAAAAAGAGTTTATGATTTTAGAATACTTATTAAGGCACAGGGGCCAGCTGATAAGCAGGAACCAGATTCTGGAGCATGCATGGGATAGGAATGTAGATATTTTCACCAATATAATTGATACGCATATAAAGAACATAAGAAAAAAGCTGGGAAAATCGGGAAGGCTTATAAAAACCGTATATGGTTCGGGTTACAGAATGATAGATGATGATTAAAAAATAAGACAAAGTTAAGGTTATGAAATTAACACTCCAAAAAAAAATACTGCTGTGGTTTGTGGTAATAATTCTTATTTCTTTCATACTCTATGGCTTATTAATATACTTCGTTTACAGTTATAATTTAAGAGGAGAAAGATACATTATCAGTATAAGGGATCATCTAAAAGGGGTTGACCTTATAATAATTGAAAAATTAAGAGAAGGTAGCAGGTTTGAACCCTTCGGGGTTCCGTCCCATTTAAAAATACTCCCGCCGGGGCTATTTTCAAGAGTAGTTTATACCATAACCGGAGGGGTACTGGTAATAATAATTATAGCCGTGTCAGGGGGTTTCCTGGTGCTGAGAAGAATGCTGCATCAGGTTAATCTGATAACAGAAAATGTAAGAGAAATAGATGAAAAGAAATTACACCTGAGATTGAACCTGAAAGGAAAAGACGCTATTTCAAATATGGCAAGAGTATTTGACAGCATGCTGGATAAAATAGAAAGTTCATTTAATAAACAGAAACAATTTTTTCAAAATGCCTCCCATGAGTTAAATACCCCGCTGACTGTAATGAAAACAGGGATTGATGTGATGAGACAGAAAAAAAATATTACCGGGAAAGAGTACAGGGAAACCATAGATATAATTGACAGTGAAATTATGAGGCTTTCTAAAATAACTGAGGAACTGCTAACTTTATCCGAAATTGAAGAAAATGAGTGCAGGGATAAATTCAAAAAGATTAATGTCAGAAAGATTATTGAAAAGATAATAAAGCTTTTTGATAACCAGCTTATATCAAGAAATCTTAAGCTAAGAACAGATTTTAAGGGCAATTTCTTTATTGCGGGTAATGAAGCTCAGATAGAGCAGCTTTTCTTCAATCTTATAGATAATGCCATAAAGTACAGTGTCTCTGTAGGAGATCTAAGAATCAGTGCTGAAAATGACATGGATAAAAAGTTTTTAATCTGTACCATTATAAATAAAAGTGATGCCATTAAGGAAAAAGATATACCGCATATATTTGACCGCTTTTATAAGACTTCAACCGAAAAGGGTAAAAGAAGTTTTGGTCTGGGCCTCTCTATAAGTAAAAAAATAGTTGAAAACCATAATGGAAAGATAGAAGTTAATTATAATAAAAATAATAAGAAAGTAAATTTCAGGATTCTACTGCCTTTAGAGCCATCGTCCGATGCAAAATAAGAAATCTATACTCAAGTATTAAATCATAAGTATCGGCCAGAAAATTCACAGGTTACGGACAGCTTAGGTAAAAATAAATTTATTGTTGCATATTATTTGTAATTTATGTATAATATGCAAAATAAAATGGAGGGTACTAAATGAAAAAAATAATTAAAGCAGGAATAGTGGGCGGCTCGGGTTTTACGGGTCTTGAACTGGTTAAAATATTGAGCAGGCATAATTATGTAAAATTAAGTTTTGCGACCTCCAGGACATATAAAAACCAGGCTGTCAGTGAAGTTTTCCCATCATATCAGGACAATGATACCGGAAAGCTTGTATTTATTGAGCAGGCGGATGAAAGTATCCTTAATGATATTGATTTAGTATTTTTATGTCTGCCGCCCCATAAATCTATGGAATATTTAAAGGGAATATCTTCTCATCTTAATTTTAAAGTTATAGATGTGGGTTCTGATTTCAGGCTAAAGGACCCGGTAGATTACAGTTTCTGGTATGGAACCGGACATATTATGAAAGATAAGCTGTCTGAATTCGTATATGGTTTACCCGAAATAAACAGGGAGAAGATAGAAAAAAGTAATTACATTGCCAATCCTGGGTGTTACCCCACATCTGTTTTGCTGGGTATTGCTCCGGTTATAATGGGCGGAATAAATATAGAGGATGTATATATTGACTCAAAATCCGGAGTGAGCGGTGCAGGAAGAAAAAATGCAGAAAAATTTCTTTTTACTAACATTGAAAATAATTTTTATGCTTATTCTGCAAGTGGGCACAGGCATACAGGAGAAATTGAGCAGGAAATTAAAAATATTCTGGGTAAGGAGCTGAAAGTAAGTTTTACTCCGCATCTCCTTCCATTAATCAGGGGGATATTCACATCAATATACTGTAAGATAAAAGAATTGCCCGAGAGTAGCAGCACAGAGGAGAAAATATTCAGTCTGTTTGAAAAATTCTGTGACGGGCTTCCTTTTGTTAAATTCACAGGCAGAGAAATACCCCGGCTTAAAGATGTGATAGGAACTAACATGTGCCTGATAAGCTTTAATTTTGATAAAAGGACAAATACTCTTAAAATTTTTAGTGCGATAGATAATCTTCTAAAAGGGGCAGCAGGGCAGGCTGTGCAAAATATGAATATAATGATGGGGCTTAATGAAAAAGAAGGATTGGATTTTAACGGGATATCATCTTAAATGCTTCAAAGGTGGGTTCAGGATATGAGCAAAAGTAAAGATAGTAAAAATGAAGATTTTAATATAATTAAAAAAGGAACCATAACTACGGTACCGGGTGTACATGCTTCTGCCTCACACTGCGGAATAAAGAATTCAAAAAAACCGGATATATGCATAATTTATATCCCCGGGGGCGGTAACTGCAGTGGCATCTTTACTACCAACAAATTTCTTGCAGCGCCTGTAATAGTTACAAAAGAACAACTTGCGAAAAACAGGAATATAAAAGCAATTGTCATTAACAGCGGAATTGCCAACGCATGTACCGGGAAAGAAGGCTATATTAATTCAAAGAGGACGATTGATATTGCAGCCAGTTATCTAAACATCAGCAGCGAGAATATAATTGTGGCGTCAACAGGAGTTATTGGAAAACAGTTGCCAATGGACAGGATAGAACATGGTATAAAGCAGTGCGTTCCCGGGCTGAGCACTGGTGATGGCCATAGTGCTGCGGAAGCGATACTCACTACTGATACAGTAACAAAAGAAATAGCGGTATCTACTGGAATTAAAGGAGATAAAAAAATAATAATCGGGGGCATAGCGAAGGGTTCGGGAATGATAGAACCCAATATGGCCACACTTCTAACTTTTATAGCTACCGATGCCGGGGTTTCGGAAGACTTACTTGGTGAACTCCTGCATGAGGGAGCCGAGAGCAGTTTCAATAGCATAACTATTGACGGCTGCCAGAGTACAAATGATATGGTGGTAGTCATAGCAAACTCCCGGAGCGGGATTTTTATAAAAGATAAGAAAAATAAGTATTATAAAAAATTTAGAGATGCTTTTTCTTTTGTAATGAAGGACCTTGCAAAAAAAATAGTTTTGGATGGTGAGGGGGCAACCAAGCTTATAAAAATAAAAATTATAAATTCAAAGAACATAATCAGTGCAAAAAAGTTGGCGCTAAAAGTTGCGAACTCAAATCTATTCAAATCTGCAATGTTCGGGCAGGACCTTAACTGGGGAAGAATAAATGCAGCCCTCGGGTCAGCAGATTCAGCAGATTGTATTTTTGATACCGATAAAGTTGATATATATATTGAAGACGTCCTGATTGTAAGAAATGGTATGGGTATAGATTTTGATAAAGTTAAAACTAAAAGGATTATGAAAGAAAAAGAAATAAATTTTACTATTAATTTAAATTACGGAGATAAGGGTTTTGAAGTATTGACCGCAGATCTTTCGTTTAATTATATAAAGATAAATGGTTTATATCATACATAATCTCTAACCTGAAAAATTTTTAATGGTGGATTTTAAAAGAAGGCAGAAAATGAAAAATAATGGAGGCACAGACATGAATATCATGAGTAAAAAAGAGAATATATATTATTCAGAGAAAGCAGAGGTACTGCTGGAGTCGCTGCCCTATATTAAAGAATATTTTGATAAAGTAGTGGTGATAAAAATAGGCGGGAGCATGATGGAGGATAATAAAACACTGGAAAGTGCCCTAAATGATTTAATTCTTATGAAATATGTAGGAATAAAAGTGGTAATAATTCACGGTGGCGGTAAACAGATCAGTGATATGTCAGAGCAAAGGGGAATAAAACCGGAGTTTGTGGATGGCCTGAGAGTAACAGGAAAAGATTCTATTGATGTTGTGAAGATGGTATTAATTGGTGATATAAACACAAAAATAGTGTCTTTTCTCAATAAACACGGAGATATAGCTGTAGGGGTATCGGGTAACGATGCCGGTTTTATAAGATGCACAAGGAAAGAATATAAAAAAGATGGCAGGGATATTGACCTGGGGTTTGTGGGTGAAATTGTGAGTATTAATTCTGAATTTTTAAATAATATTTTAAGTAATGGTTATATTCCTGTAATCGCTACCATGGGTTCTGACCGGGAGGGCAATATATATAATATAAATGCTGATACCTGTGCTGCCAGAATTGCCATCTCGCTAAGTGCAAGAAAAATGATATTGCTTACTGACGTTGATGGGATAATGAAAGACAGTTATGCAGGGAGGCATTTAATATCAAAATTAACTATAGCACAGAGCCTTGCTCTTATAAAATCCGGTAAGATTAGTTCGGGGATGATCCCGAAAGTAAAGGCCTGTGTAGATGCGCTGGAAAATGGTGCAGAAAGAACTCATATATTAAACGGCACCAGAAAGCATTCTGTACTTATAGAAATATTTACTGATAGAGGTATTGGTACAATGATAACAGGTAAAGAAGTCAGGGAGGTATGATGATTATCGAAAAGAGTGATGAAATATTCAGTCAGGGAAAAGAGTATTTAATGCAAACATATAGCAGGCTTCCTGTAGTGTTTGAAAGAGCCAGGATGCAGTATCTCTGGGATGTTGAGGGGAACAAGTATCTGGACTTTATAGCAGGTTATGGGTGTTTGAATGTGGGGCACACCAATAAATATGTTATAAATGAGTTAAAAAAACAGATAGGTAAAATAATACAGTCCTCAAACCTTTATTATAATAAACCGCAGGTTTTGCTGGCTAAAAAATTATGTGAGGTATCTGGATTTGGCGAGAAAGTTTTTTTTGCGAACAGTGGAACGGAATCAATTGAGGGTGCCATCAAACTGGCAAGAAAATATTCTACAGATAATTATGAGCAGTCAAGATACGAAATAATTACTTTTAAGAGGGCTTTTCACGGAAGGACCCTGGGAGCGCTTGCTGCTACGGGGCAGGAAGAGAAACAAAAATTGTATGAGCCGTTACTTGCCGGATTTAAATATGCAGAACTAAACAATATTGAATCTGTAGAAGGTTTAATAAATAAAAATACCTGTGCCATTATGCTCGAGCCCGTTCAGGGCGAGGGCGGCGTTTATCCGGCAGATAAAGATTTTTTAATAAATTTAAGGAAAATGTGTATTGAAAAAAACCTGTTACTTATTCTGGATGAGATACAGACAGGATTTGGAAGAACAGGGGATATGTTTGCCTATAAAAATGCCGGCATTTATCCCGATATTCTGGTAGTTGCAAAAAGCCTTGGCGGCGGAATGCCTATCGGGGCAATAATAACTGTTGATAAAATAGCAGAAAGTTTTGGACCCGGTACTCATGGCTCCACATTTGGTGGAAATGCCGCATCCTGCGCAGCTGGACTGGCGGTAATTAATTACATAGTTGATAATAAACTAAGCGAGAGGGCTAAAAAATTGGGTAAATATCTTACAGAAGAATTGATAGGGATAAAGAAAAAATACTCAGTTGTAAAAGAAATAAGAGGCATGGGCCTAATGATCGGGATGGAATTTAACGAGCCGGTAGCAGAAAAACTGGTTTTAGGCGCCCTGGATGAAAAGCTGATTATAAATAGAGTATCAGCCAGTACTTTAAGGTTTCTTCCATCACTGATAATAACCAGAAGGAATATAGATACACTTATAAGCTGGTTAAATAAAGAGATAAAGGAGTTATGAATGAAGAAAGATTTTTTAACACTAAAGGATTATTCTAAAGATGA
>CAZQQX010000029.1:0-25022 GCA_964595565.1 uncultured Actinomycetota bacterium | reverse complement strand
ATAACAAACTTTTTTGAAAAGAAAGCTGCAGAAGAAAAAGAATCCGAAGAAGTAGCAGAAGAAGAAGAGGAGGAGGAAGAAAAAGAAACCACAGAAGAAGTAGATACAGATAAAGCCGAAGAGGAAACCGAAGAAGAAGAAACTAAAGAGGCAGAGGAGTAAGAAGAAGCTTCTACTGCTGAAGAAGAGGATAAAGCTACAGAGGAAGAAGTAAAGGAAGAGGAAGAAGAAAAGACAGCCCCCACCATTAGCATTGAAATATACGAAGGACCCACTTATTCGCCATCAGATAATATTTGCTTTTACAGGATTAAGGCAACCGTTACAGGAAATCCTTCCCCTGCAGTTGACTGGAGCAGGGATGACAGCGGCGGAGCCTGGGGCACTAAAAAAGCCCAGGTCAATATTGCAAGCCCCGATGAGACCTACAAGCTTACCGCCACTGCTACCAATACCGAAGGGACTGCAACCGATTATATAGTAATACCATGGGGATGCCCCATACCAAATAACCCGCCTGAAATCTCTGAAATAACTGTAATGGGAACTAAATACATAAATAAAACATACGGTCTGGGAGTAAGCGCCTCCGACCCGGATGGAGACAGCCTTACCTATAACTGGACCGTTACCGGTGGAGCAATAGATAATGCCCATGCACAGAATATTAACTGGACCACTCCTTCAACATGTGGAAGCTATAAAGTTTCAGTTACAGTATCTGACGGAAAAGGAGGGCAGGACATCAGGTCCGAAGATATATACGTTCACTTTCTTTATGACTTACTTGAAAAAGCACCGGGTGCTGATTGGTATAATAAAGATGGAGACGACCACGGCTTATGGAATGTGGGATTAGATGATTCCCGTGGATTTGCCTGCTATAGAACTAACATAAAATTAGAGGATGGTAACACTTATCCCAAAGTCCTTCAAACACATCCTGAATGGATATCTAATGGCTGGATTACAGGTGATTATAGTGAAACAATAGAAATACCTGAAGGAGCAAGATTTATAGCAGATGTCGGTTTTATTAAAGGTGCTACCGGAACTGACGGTGTAAGAATTTACGTTTATTTTATAGATTCATCAACAACTTATCATGATCTTTATATTTTTAATGCTAATTATGATGGAGCCCTGAATAAATTAAATCTTGACTTAAGTTCTCTTGAAGGCCTGTCAGGAAAAATCCGTATAATTGTCACGTCAGGTATTTCTTCTGGCCAGGACTGGGCGGTATGGGTAAACCCGAGGATAGAAAATTAGGAAATAAAAAATTACCTTAATTAAAATTATAAATTAACTGAAGGCAGAGACTTCCTTATTTTCTCTACATCCTCTTCATCCAGAGCAATGTCTCCTGCTTTAGCGTTTTCTTTTGCCTGCAACGCATCTCTTGCGCCGCACAACGCCACCACTCCACCTTTAGAAATCAATGCTGCTACGGAAAGCTGTAAAATAGAAACCCCGTATTTTTCCGCAACAGGTTTGAAATCCTTTTCTAAAATGGATTGCATAAGCTTCCTGTTAGCCACACTAAACCTGGGGTTATTTTTTCTTAAATCATCACCCTTAAATTCTCTTTCCGGCCCAAGCTTACCCGTTAAAAGACCCTTGGCCATTGAGCTATAAGCCAGCATAGTCACCTTATTCTCTTTACACCAGGGCAGTATTTCATCTTCTACTTCTGTATCTATAAGACTATACTTTTCCTGGTCAACGTCCAATTGCCCGAACTTCTCATATTGTTTTAGCTGTTCAAGAGTAGCATTACTGGCGCCAATAGTCCTTATTTTGCCCTCTTTTTTTAAATCCATTAACACCCCCATGGTATCTTCGATAGGAGTGGTAATATCCTGCCAGTGAGTCTGGTAGATATCTATATAATCAATATCCAGCCTTTTTAAGCTTTCCTCCACCTCATACCTTATGGATTCAGGAGCTAAATATTTATGCACCTGCTGGCCAGAAGGGTAATCAAAAAAATGTTCCCCTTTTTTAGTATGCCATACAAGTCCGCATTTGGTAGCAATAACAACCCTGTCCCTTTTGCCTTTAATTGCCCTGCCAACTATTCTTTCCGAAAGACCCTGTCCATAAGCAGGTGCGGTATCAATAAGATTTATTCCTGAATCTATTGCCGCCTCTATTGCATGGACCGACTTTTCCTCATCGGTGCCTCCCCACATCCATCCGCCTATGGCCCAGGTGCCCAGACCGATAGCCGAAACTTTTATATCTGTCTTGCCCAGAGTAATAAATCGCATATTGCCTCCATTATACTTGATTTTATTTCAGCCTAAATTTTAGAATATTATTACCTGATGAATATATCTCTTTAATAATATCACATTTATGCTAATATTCTCCTTATAGTTATACCCATACTATAAAATATAGAGAATTCAATCCTATATAAAAAATAAGAAAATCAGCTAAGAATAAGATTGGAATTAAGTATTTTTACCTACTTTTTATTTTTTTTACTGAATCTCTTTTAATTAATCGACACTTAATCTTATATGATTTCTTGCTAACCTTTTTCCCATTTATTACATCAGTCAATATCTCAGCAGACTTTCTTCCCATCTCATTTAACGGTAAGCTCATAGTAGTAATCCTGGGTCTATAAAAACCGCTGAATTCCCTGTTGTCAAAACCTATAATTGAAAAATCGTCAGGAATTGAATAATCAAAACTGAACGCAGCTTCAATTGCCCCGGCTGCCATTAAATCGTTCATGGCAAATATTGCTGTTGGGGGAGTCTTGTGTTTTGATAAGATTTTTTTAAACGCTCTAACCCCTGATTCAAAATCCCATTCTCCGCTCACTATATAATCATGTTTATATGATAGATTACTATTCCTGAGAGCTTCTTTATAGCCCTGAATTCTTTCAGAAGTAGCAAGAGAATCAACTGGTCCACTTATAACAGCTATTTTTTTATGGCCCATTTTTAAAAAATAATCAGTAATCTCGTAAGCAGCAAGTTTATCATCATAACTAACACAATAATCATCCCTTGAAGTATAACAATATGTATACACCACCGGCTTATTTATTTTCCTAATTATACCGGTTACATCCCTGGGATGAACCCCGATATATATTATTCCTTCGATCTGTCTGCTTAACAAAACCTCTATACTCTCCGATATCTCCGAAATACAGCTTTTAATATCAGAATAGTTTAGACCGAGTCTTTGATTAAGTCTCAGGTTTGTTAATATAAGATGAAAGCCCTTTTCCTCAACAAATTTATTAATCCCATCTATTATGCTTGAAGTGTTAAAAACTGTTATATCTTCTGCAATTATGCCGATAGTATTTGTTTTACTTGTCCTTAAGCTCTTGGCAATGCTATTTCTCCTATAGTTCATTTCATTGACAATCTTAAGAACTCTACCGCGGGTCTCCTCGCTTATTTTCCCTTTATTATTTAAAACATATGATATTGTAGCTGTCGAAACTCCAGCTTTTTCCGCAATATCTTTAATAGTAGTCATCTCTACCAGTCAATCTCTTTTGCCCATTCTTTTTAATTATGATATTTACCCTAAATATTCTCCCGAATAATTAACCCACCTGCTATTAAAATGCCTGTGTTCTATCTTTCATTAATCCATACTACCATTTCACCGGGTTCACGGTTTGCCCAGGCATAATATGGTATAAATTTTACGGTTACAGGTCTGTATTCTGACTCTTCCTCAAATTTATAAAGCTCGTCATCTGTCCATTTAGAATTATATCTTTCTGCCTGTACGCTTACAACCATCACACCACCAAGAAGGTTTTTATCAAAATCTGCGTTTAATTCAGATTTTACAGGTAACATAATCTCATGTAAATTAGGACCATTGTCAACCTCTTCAAGACAATAAACAATTGGCCCCCGCTGAATCGCCACTTTACCTATATCTGCCCTAACACCAGGATGAGCCCTGACACGCTGTACCACCATTGGTAAAACCACCTCGACTACATCCCCATTTTTCCATATTCGTTTTAATCTTGCATAACCTTTTACCTTGATATCACAAAGATTAATTTCCTCGTTGTTAATAAAAATTTTTGCGTTATCGCACCATCCCGGAATGCGCAGTAAAAGTGAAAACTCTTTCTCCTTATCAATATAAACACTTATATTTATTCTTTCACTCCAGGGGTATTTCGTTTCCTGCTTTATCTTTACTTTGCTCCCTGATAAATCTAATTCCGTTTCACTATCAATATATAGATGAGTATAAATTTCATCTTCACTTATTGAATATATATACTTACCAATGGATGCCAGTAACCTGGCGATATTCGTTGGACAGCAGGCGCACCTGAGCCAGGATTGTCTGGTTATTTTTACATGTTCCCTGATCTTAATTTTTTCACTTGCTTCGGGCCAGACCTCAAGCGGATTTACATAGAAAAATTTCTTTCCATCAAGAGATATTCCACTTATAGCTGAATTATACAATACTTTTTCCATTATATCCGAATAATTACTGTTCGGGTCTATCTGGAGCATCCTGTGCGCAAAAAATATCAGACCTACCGATGCACAGGTTTCTGAATATATGGTATCATTGGGTAAATCATAGTTAAATGTAAATGACTCTCCGAATGAAGTAGAACCTATTCCACCAGTGATGTACATCTTTTTTGTTATAATATTTCTCCATAATTTTTTACACGATTCAATTAACGATTTATCACCTGTTTCTATCGCAATATCTGCCATACCTGAATACAAATATATGGCTCTAACACTGTGTCCCTCAGCCGTGGTCTGGCTTCGCACTGGCAAATGAGCCTGATAATATCTCAATCCTAACTTTTTCCATATTTCATTTTTATCCTCTCGATCAGCTTCTACTTCCAATTCAAAATAATTTGGGGTCTTGCCTCGCTCATCAATAAAATACTTGCTTAAATAGAGATACTTTTTTTCACCAGTAGCCTTATATAGCCTAACTAAAGCAAGCTCGATCCCGGGGTGACCGGGATAACCTCTTTTTTTATCTGGTCCTTCACCAAATACTGTATCAATATAATCTGCAAACCTGCATGCCACATCAAGAAACTTTCTTTTCCCTGTAGCTTCAAAATAAGCCACTGAAGCTTCTATCATATGTCCCGCACAATAAAGCTCATGGCCATCACGAATATTTGTCCACCTTTTATCAGGTTCCTTAATCGTAAAATATGTATTTAAATATCCATCACCCTGCTGGGCTTTTTCAATAATATTAATTACCTCGTCAGCCTTATTCTCTAATTCAGCGTCAGGTCCAGCCATCAATATATATGCTACGGCTTCCAGCCATTTAAAAACATCTGTATCCTGAAAAACCACCCCGTAAAAATCCCCTTTTAATAAACCTGCTGCAATTTTAAAGTTTCTTACAGCATGGCTTGGCTCTGCGTTATTAATACGGTCATTCAATACATCCCACTGGTATGGGAGTGCTACTTTCTTAATCAGTTCAATGTATTTACCAAAAAAACCATCATTTACTATTACCTTTTTTGGGGACACATTTGCTTTAAAAAGATTCTTTGATTCCATAAAAATATCCTTCCTTCACATAATTAATCACAATATATTGCTATTCATATTTTATTCTTTTAGTCCTGTTAAAGTTATACTCCTTACAAAATAGTCCTGGGCAAATAAGAAAACAACCAGTATGGGAATCATGCTAATAAATGCACCTGCCATCAAAACTGGCCAGTCAGTCGAGTACAGACCCTGCATATTTGCTAATCCTAGAGTAAGAGTCATATTCTCTACGCTGTTTATAAATATAAGTGGCCTGATAAAATCATTCCACATGCCCATAAAAATAAATACTCCTAAAGTTGCCAGAGCGGGTTTTGATAATGGAAGAAATATTCTCCAATAGGTTGTAAATGGGTTGCAACCATCAATTTTTGCGGCATCTTCTAATGAATCCGGTATACTCAGATAAAATTGACGCATCAGGAATGTACCAAATGCTGTTGCAAGTTCTGTTAACATTAGAGCAGGAAGCTTATCAATTAAACCCAGGCTTCGCATAATTATAAAAACTGGTATCAGGGTTACATGAATTGGAATCATCATAGTTGCTAAATACACTAAGAATAATATATCTCTAAATCTGAACCTGAGCCTTGCAAAAACATAACCTGCCAGTGAACTTGTAAATAGCTGAACAACTACTACAACAGAAGTCACTATTGTGCTATTTAAAAAAAAGCGTCCAAATGGGAATCTGTCGGCAATTCTTAAATAATTGTCCCATCTAATAGTATCCCCGAATAAAGTAGGTGGGTAGGAAAATACTTCATTTATCGACTTAAGAGATGTGCTAACCATCCATACAAAAGGAATTATTATAATTAATGCACCCAGACTTAGGAATATATAAAGTATCATAATCTTTAAAGGACTCTTTTTATTCACTATTCACTCCCTCTTCATTAAGACATTATCCTTTTTTTCTGAAGCCAGAATTGAACAACAGAGAAAATTAACATTATGAAAAATATTACATAAGCTATAGCACTTGCATACCCCATCCTAAAATACCTGAAGGCATTTTGATATAAATAAAAAACCAGAACAGAGGTTGACCTGGCCGGCCCCCCGAATGTCATTAAATATATTAAATCAAATGCCTGAAAAGAATTTATAACACTTATTATAACAACAAAAAGTGTGGTATTTGAAAGACCTGGAATTGTAATATGTAAAAATTTACCAAACCATTTTGCTCCATCTATGTCTGCTGCTTCATAATAACTTTCCGGTATCCCCTGTAAACCAGCTAAAAAGAGCAGCATATTAAACCCAAGTCCTTTCCATATTGCGACTATGATAATAGAAGGCATTGACCATTCCTTAGTGCTTAACCATCCTGGTCCCTGTATTCCAAACAAATGTAAAAAATAGTTGATAAGGCCAAATTCCTTGTCAAATAGCCACATCCAGATCAGTCCCACAGCTATCCAGGATGCTACTACCGGAAGAAAAAATGCAGCCCTGAATATCTTTATTCCTTTTATACGCTGGTTTATAACAACAGCTAAAAAAAGCGAAATTATAATTCCTAATGGAACCGAGCCAATAGTAAAATAAACTGTATTCCATAACGATTTTAAAAATATTTCATCACCTAATAGCTCTTTATAATTCGCAAACCCCACCCATTGCATTGGCGTCAGCAGATCCCATTCGGTAAAGCTGATGAAGAAAGAAGCAATCAAAGGAACCAATGAAAATGCCAAAAAGACTAAAATATTTGGCAGCAACAGAATAAAACTCCATGTACTATCTCTATATAAAAGTTTTTTATACCCCATTTAATTTCCCTTTTAGCTATACTATACTATATGCAGCCCTGAGGTGGTCGAAGGGCTGCATATAGTATATACACATACACCTATATTTACTTGGCTAATTCTTCATTTACTCTTTCTTCAATAATTGAAAGTGTTTCACCTATAGGCTGATTAGCGGTAAAGAAATTACTCATTTCTTCAAGATAAATATCCTTGGCTTTTAGATTTGAGTTTATTGCCCATGGTTCCACCAATGCATCCTCGAAATAAGGAGCCATGTCGGTAAATCCTTCTGGATGAACTTCAGGATCATACCATTTTGCTATACCCTCTTCTGTATAATACTCTGTCCTGTGAGGCATCCATAACCCGGCTCGAATATTTTGAAGCAGATAATCATCGCCGGAAAGGAAGTTTAGTAACTTCCATGCCTCATCGGGATGCTCTGTATTTGCCCATGCAGCATGTACATGTGCCTGGCCATGAGTAAGAACTTCTTTAAATTTCGGCAATACTCCAACTCCAAGCTCAAAGTCCATTTTTGCAAGTTCCTGCAAAGACCAGGAACCATCTACCAGCATTGCGATATTTCCAGCTGCAAGAAGATTGGTTGCAGCTTGCCCGCCACCAACTAATTCCATCTGATCAGGTAAAAAAGTAGTTGCTTCATCCACCCAACCGAGATCATAAATTGCCTGCATAACTTCTTCTGTTTCCGGAGTATTAATCATGATTTTAGCTATATTATTATTATCGTCCCAAAAACTAACACCATTAGACATTAAAAGTGCTTCGTATTGATAGGTATTCTCAAGCCCGTAAACACCATATCGTGTGGTCTTGCCATTTTCAACTTTGGTTAGCTTCTTTGCAGCATCAGCAAATTCATCCCATGTCCACGCTTCCGCAGGGTCGCTTGGTGGGTACTCTACACCGGCTTCATCAAAAACAGCCTTATTATAATACAGGACAGGCGAAACCGTACAACTGCTTATACCATATATACCCCAATCTGTGTCCATTATGGTTGCAGATGAAGGTATAAAATCATCAATACTATAAACCTCATTAAATTTATCTGTTAAATCCAGCAGACTCCCGTCTTCTGCAAATGAACGATAATCGTATGAATAACAAAAGAAAACATCGGGAGCAGTATCAGCCATCATCATAGTAAGAATTTTAGAGGTGTAATCCGTTCCTGGTATTGGATTATACTCAACAGTAATATTTGGATTCTGTGACATAAAGATTTCAAGACCTTTTTCAACACTTTCAGTTTCCAGCGGGCTTGCTTCCCATCCAGTAAACTTGAGCGTTACTTGTTCTTTTTCAACCTCTTCTTCTGCTACTTCTGCAGGTTCTTCCTCCACAGTTTCTTCCTCTTCTACCTCTGCTGCAGGTTCTTCCTCTGCTTCTGCCTTACAACCAGCAAGTGAAAAAGCACCAATCATTGATATGCTCAACGATAAAATCAATATCCATAATAATGATTTTTTCATTTTAAAATCCTTTCTTTATAAAAAACTGACATTCTTAATATAAATATATTTTTTTATAGGCTACCTCCTTTTTCTTTACTTTTATGATTTTTTTTGATAACTTTCATTTGAGATTTGTTTGGGTGTGCCTCTAATATTTTATTATATTAGTCATCTCAGACAAATCTCATTTATTTTTTATTATCACCTCCTCTTTTTATAGATAATTATTTATTTTTTGAGAATTCTTATTGTTTAGATTTGATATTTTTCCCTTAGGACTTCGCTAAAGATTATATTTTTTTATGGTACGTTAAACGATTAACCTTAAATTATCACAACAGTTTTTGAATGTCAAGGTCGATTTATTAATTTATTTATTATTTTTTTATTTGTCAGTGATATAAGTTCTCGTATCTTATCCAGGATAAATACCAACTACTATCTTAGAATATAAAATCACCAAATAACATTAAAAAAATAATATTACTTTAACCCACAATAAAAATTGCTGGCATGTATATGCCAGCAATAAAAAAGATTTTTATATTTTTATCTTTTATTCTTTTTTTTTAACCCATCAGATAGATAGCACTAAACCTGCTTAATTAAAAATCTTTGATATCTCGTAGAGCTCCATATCCAGCGGCTTTTCTTCCTCTATTGCCTTTGCCAGCGATACAGAAGTAACCCTTCCGTTCTCTATTACTGCCATCTCTCCGAATTTTCCTTCATGGACAAGCTCCACTGCCTTTACTCCCAGCTTTATAGCAACCAGCCTGTCAAAAGCTGAAGCTCTTCCACCTCTCTGAAGATGACCGAGAATTGTTACCCTGGTTCCGTAGCCGGTTCTTTTCTCGATTTCCTTTGCAATAATATTTCCTACGCCGCCGAGTCTCACATGTCCAAAACTGTCAACCTCACCGGTAGAAGATACCTGGCCCTCAACCTCGGCAGGTTTTGCTCCCTCGGCAACTACTATAATGGTAAAATCCGCACCCCTTTTCTTTCTCCTCTCAATGGTATCTATTATCTCATCATATTCAAAAGGTACTTCCGGAACTAAAATAACATCGGCCCCTCCGGCAATTCCGCCATCCAGTGCCAGGCATCCGGAATCCCTTCCCATAACCTCCACTATCATTATTCTGTGATGAGAATATGAGGTGGTGTGAAGCTTATCAATGCAGTCGGTAACAACTTCCAGCGCCGTTCCATAACCAATGGAATACTCAGAGTGGGCAATATCATTATCTATGGTCTGGGGTATGCCAACACCCTTTATACCATACTGGGTCAACCTGGTTATGACTCCGTTGGTGTCATCCCCGCCCATGGTTATTATTGCGTCAAGCTCCAGTTTCTTTATATTCTCCTTAACTTTTTCAACCCCGTTTTCTATCTTAAAGGGATTGGTTCTGGATGTGCCGAGTATTGTTCCGCCTTCAGCCAGTATTCCCGAAACCGATTGCCTGTCAAGTTCCTCTGCTCTGCCCTTTATCAGGCCATCCCATCCATCCTTTATTCCCAGAACCTTATACCCGTACTGCTGCGCTTTTGCCAGAATGGCTTTGGTGGCCGCATTTATTGCCGAAGAATCTCCTCCACCGGTCAGAACACCTATTTTTTTTATCATACTTATCCCTTTCTACTCTTAAAATTATTTTTTTAATTCAATATATAAAAATCATATTGCCTCTGAACTCTGCCTGCGCTTTTAATCATTGCCTCTGCTTATCCCCGACAAAATTTATCTTATGTACAGAACATCAAATTAAAAATGGAACCTGTTGAATTTTAAAAACACGCCGGATATAAAATTACAATAGTTCTGGCCCCTGTATCAACTTATTTTTTTTCTTATAATTTCATTTGCCAGCTGCGGATTCGCCTTACCCCCGGTTTTTGCCATAACCTTTCCTATCAAAAACCCCAGCGCCTTTTCCTTTCCGCTCCGGAACTCTTCAACCGGCTCTGGATTTTCACCAATCACTTCATCAATTATGGGCTCCAGGACCGCTCCGTCACTTATTTGTTCCAGCCCCCTGTTTTCAATGATGCTGGCCGGGTCCTTTCCCGTGTTAAACATTTCCTCAAACACCGATTTTGCTATTCTGGAACTGATTTTACCCTCATCCATTATCCTGAGCATATCACAGAGGCTGGCAGGAGTTATCCTGCTTTTCTTTATGGTTATTTTCTCTTTATTTAAAAGCGCGCTGTAATCTCCCATCAACCAGTTGGCAATTTTTGCGGGGTTTTGGTAACACTTACAGCACTCCTCAAAATAATCCGCCATATCCCTGTCATTGGCTATAAACATGCAGTCATCCCCCGAAAGGCCGTACTCGGCTTTAAATCTTTCAGCCTTTCTGGACGGCAGCTCGGGAATTGTTTTTCTTACCTCCTCTATTACCCCGTCTTCCAGGCAAATTGGGACCAGGTCAGGCTCCGGAAAGTACCTGTAGTCATGGGCCTCTTCCTTGGATCGCAGGGCTTTTGTGGTTCCTGTCTTACTATCGTAATGCCTGGTCTGCTGGACCACCCTTTCGTTTGATTCCAGCACTTTAATCTGCCTTTTTACCTCGTATTCCAGGCCTTTCTGTAAAAACTTAAAAGAATTCAGGTTCTTAATTTCGGTCTTTGTCCCGATTTTATTCCCCTTTTTACCGGTTACAGAAACATTGGCATCACAGCGAAGGCTGCCTTCTTCCATACTGCAGTCGCTCACATCCAGAAACAGGATTAAGTTTCTCAGCTTTATCAAATATTCCCTTGCCTCTTCGGGAGAGGTTATATCCGGCTCGCTCACAATCTCTATCAGGGGAGTTCCTGCACGGTTAAAATCAACTATGCTTGAAGAAGACTCGCTTATCCTGCCTGTCGTTCCTGTATGGAGCAGCTTCCCGGTATCTTCTTCCATGTGCACCCTGGTTATGCCAACTCTCCTGACATAGGTTTCCATATCAACATCCAGATACCCCTCCACACCCAGGGGTATATCGTACTGGGAAATCTGGTAGTTTTTGGGCATATCAGGATAAAAATAGTTTTTCCGGTGAAAGATGGTATATTTATTAATCCTGCAGTTAAGCGCCAGTGCAATTTTTAAGGCATATTCCACCGCTTTTTTGTTGGTAACCGGAAGTGAGCCGGGATGGCCCAGGCAGACAGGACAGGTATTTATATTTTTCTCATCGCCAAATGAAAGCCTGCAGCCGCAAAACATTTTTGTGGCAGTGGAAAGCTCCACATGAGTTTCCAGCCCTATAACTGTCCGGTATTTATTTTCTTTTTCCATAATTTTTTATAATCTTTCTTATATTCCGGGCTTTTCTTTAAAGCCTATTGCCTTCTCCAGACTGTAGGCCGCTCTCAGGACATTATCTTCTCTTAATATATTTCCAATAATCTGTACCCCCACCGGAAGCCTGCCACTGGAAAGGCCTGCCGGAATTGAAACCGCCGGAAGCCCCGCCAGGTTGACCGGTATGGTACAGATATCTGACAGGTACATGGTCAGGGGGTCATCTATCTTTTCCCCTATTTTAAAAGCAGTGGTAGGCGATGTGGGGGAAAGCAATACGTCAAACTTGCTGAAAGCCTTCCTGAAATCATTTATAATAAGGGTCCTTACCCTGCGGGCTTTCTCGTAATAAGCATCATAATATCCCGCCGAAAGGCAGTAGGTTCCTATCATTATCCTCCTCTTAACCTCTTCGCCAAAACCCTCCGCCCTGCTTTTCCTGTACATCTGCCTCAAAGTCTTTGCCTCCATGTTGCGGTATCCGTATCTTACCCCGTCAAACCTTGAGAGGTTTGAGCTTGCCTCTGAGGGCGCAATAATATAATAAACGCTCAGGGCATATTTTAGGCTGGGAATTGATATTTCTTCAACTTTCGCTCCCATATCCTGCGCCAGTTTAATGACTTCAAGAACTTTATCCTTTACCTCACTGTCAATTCCCTCCACCATAAGTTCTTCCGGCACACCTATCTTTAAACCTTTTATATCGGGCACCAGAAACTTCTTATAATCCGGAACTTCCGTTTTTATGGATGTGGAATCATTTTCATCGTGCCCGCAGATTACATTAAGCATGGCCGCACAGTCCTCAACATCCCTGGTAAGGGGCCCTATCTGGTCAAGGCTGGAAGCAAACGCAACCAATCCGTATCTTGATACCAACCCGTATGTGGGTTTAAAACCCACCACGCCGCACAGAGACGCCGGCTGCCTTATGGAGCCGCCGGTATCGGAGCCAAGTGCGCATACCGCTTCTCCCGCTGCCACAGATGCCGCGGGCCCGCCGCTTGAGCCTCCCGGCACCCTGGTAATATCCCAGGGGTTTTTAACCGGGCCGAAATAAGAGTTTTCATTTGAAGAGCCCATGGCAAACTCATCCATGTTTGCCTTGCCCACCATAATATAATTATATTTCTCAAGCCTATCAACCACTGTGGCATTGTATACCGGAACATAGTTTTCCAGAATTTTTGAGGCGCAGGTGGTGGTAACTTTTTTTGTACAGATATTATCCTTTATGGCCACGGGTATTCCCGTAAAGTCTTTCACAGCAGCGCCTGATGCTATAAGGCTGTCGGCTTTCTCTGCCCGGGCAAGGGCATCCTCTTTTTTAAGCCTTATAAAGGAGTTTAACTTCTCTTCAACTTCTTCAATCCGGCCGTATATACTTTCGGTTATTTCTACCGAGCTTATCTCTTTTTTTATAAGCTTATCCTTTAGCCGGTGAGCTGTAAGGTAATAAGTTTCCACTATACGCTAATTCCTTTCGGTATATTTTTAATCTATCCTGGGAACCTTAAATCCGGAATCCTCTTCTTCGGGGGCATTCTTAAGCGCTGATTCCTGGCTTAGTGATTCTTTTACCACATCATCCCTCAGGACATTTTTTATGTCTATCACATGCGATACCGGGGTTATATCTTTAGTATCCACACTGCTTACCTCTGCCACGTAATCAAGAATCTTATCCAGCTTGGAGGTAATTTTCTCAATTTCCCCGGCGCTTATCTCAAGCTCCGCAAGCTTTGCCACGTGTTTTACTTCTTCTTTAGAAATTTTCCCCATAAATTATACTCTCCTAAAAACTATCTTATTTTAAGCTCATTGCGTAAAAATTTCAAAATCAATACCGCACAGAAAACATAAAAAAGGTTGATTTAAGTATAACATTTTAACAAATATTTCATCCTATTAATACAACTTTATAATTTCCAGCTCTCCCAGCAGTATCAGTATAAGTACCAGGTTGTAGACACCGTGAAGGAAAATTGCAGGCATGAGTGATTTTGTCTTTTCAAAAAGATAGGCGAGCAGCCAGCCTATAATCATTATGGGTATGAAACTGTATATCTCCAGGTGCACCGCGGCAAATAAAAAGGAGGATAAAAACAGCGCCACGTTTACTCCCCAGCTTTTCTTAAAAGCAGAGTAGAGAAAACCCCTGAAAAAAACCTCCTCGCTCAGGGGGGCAATTACCGTCACCACAATAAGAAGGATGTTGCTTGATAAGCTCCCGTTTCTTACCAGAACCTCAATTTTACTGGAAGGAGCCTCAATCCCGAACGTAGAGTTCATAAAAAAAACATATAAAAAGCTTACCAGAAAAATGGCTATAAGCGAGATAAATGAATACCAGATAGTCTTAAAAATGCTGTAGTAGCGAAGACCGAGGTCCCTTAACCCGGACTTTCTCCTGAATAGTGCAAAATACCAGACCACTCCCAGCATAAGAACAACCTGGATACTGTAAAGAACAATAAAACTCATGTTGCCTATATTTGAAGAGTTAAAAAATTCTCTTTCCCCGAAAACTTTTAATAGCTGTGCCGAGCCGTAATATACCGCAACAAGAACCACGGTTAAAAAAACAAGGGAGATTACGCCATCCCGGGCGTTCCACTTTATATTAAGAGCGCGCTTATTGTTCCCACCGGTATTATTTTCTTTAAATCTCATATAAGGCATAAAAAAATGTCAGAGTTTTATAAATCTTTTATAATATTTTCTTTAGAACCAAAAGCTTTAAGAACCAGACCGGTACCGGACAAATAATGGCAATCGCGTTTATTAAGCCAGCCATGCCACAGGACTACTCCTCTATCATCTTTTTAAAATCCTCTTCACTTATAACCCTGATATCATATTTTCTGGCATCATCAAGCTTGCTCCCCGGGTTTTCACCGGCAATAACCGCGTCGGTAGATTTGCTCACGCTGGAGACTACCCTCCCGCCAGAACTCTCTATAACCCCGGTCGCCTCGTCTCTTGAAAAACCTTCAAGCTTCCCGGTAAGAACAAATGTCTTTCCGCTGAAAGCCTTTTTCTCGGTTACCTTTTTTTGCTCCGCGCTGAAGTTAATCCCGGCTCTTTTTAGTTTCTCTATTACTTTTAGATTCTGCTCCTGCCTGAAAAAGGTAACTATGCTATCTGCTATCCTGGGTCCTATCTCTTTTATTTTCTCAATTCTTTCATATCTGGCATCCATTAGCCTCTCAAGATTTAAAAATTCTCCGGATAGGATCTCAGCGGTGTGCGAGCCCACATATCTTATCCCAAGAGCAAAAAGCAGCCTGGAAAGCGGTCTTCCTTTGCTTTCATCTATGGCTTTAAGAAGGTTTTCTGTTGACTTCTCCTTAAAATTTTCCAGCGAGAATATATCATCATATTTTAAGTAATAAATATCCGCAGGGTCACTGACTAATTTGTTCCGTATCAGCTTTTCAACAATAGCGGGGCCCAGCCCATCTATATCCATGGCGCCTTTTGAGGCAAAATGCACGATCCTTTCATACTGCTGGGCGGGACAGGCCATGGAGGTGCACCTTAGCGCCACCTCGCCTTCAGGCCTTACAACCTCAGACCCGCACACCGGGCACCTGTCCGGCATGCTGAATTCCTTCTGGGTCCCGTCTCTTCTTTCCTTTATCACCTTTACGATTTCGGGTATTACATCTCCTGCCTTGTGTATTATCACCCAGTCGCCTATCATAACCCCTTTTCTTTTTATTTCATCCTCATTGTGCAGAGTAGCATGGGATACTGTGGAACCGGCCACCTTTACCGGCTCCAGAACCGCAACCGGGGTAAGCGCTCCGGTCCTTCCCACGCTTACCTCTATGCCGGTAATTTTTGTTACCTCTTCTTCGGGAGGAAACTTAAATGCGATTGCCCAGCGCGGGTTTCTTGAGGTCTGGCCCAGCTTCCTCTGTAACTGGAAGCTATCCACCTTTATAACCACGCCGTCTGTCTCATAGGACAGGTCCTTCCGTTTATTTTCCCACTTTTCAAGATAACTTTTAATTTCGTCAAAACCGGATGCTTTTTTTATGTTCGGATTTATTTTGAGCCCCGCCCCGGCCAGATAACGGAGCATTTCAAAATGGGTTGGAATATCAAATTCTGCTGTATTTGCCGCCCCGTAAATGAATATATCAAGTTTCCTCTGCGCCGTATTTCCAGGGTCAATCTGCCGCAGCGAGCCGGCAGCTGCATTTCTGGGGTTGGCAAACGGCGAAAGACCTTCCTCTTCCCTCCGGGTATTGATTTTTTTAAATTCATCTTTTGCAAGGTAAACTTCACCCCGGACTTCCAGCCGCGGGGGTATTTTAACCCCGTTTTCCGCAAATAGCTTCAATGGAATGGAATTTATGGTCTTTAAGTTTGAGGTTATATCTTCTCCCAACCTGCCGTCTCCCCTGGTTGCACCCCTTGCAAACTTCCCATCCTCATAGACCAGGGACACAGCCGAGCCATCTATTTTTAATTCGCAGACAAACTCCACCCTATCATTATCTTTTCCACCTTTTCCCAGGTCCTTATACACCCGGGTTATAAAATCCTCAAGCTCGTCATAGCTGAAAACATCCTGGAGGCTCAGCATCTTTTCCCCGTGCTCCACAGTGGAAAAACCTCCCTCAAGAGGGGCGCCTATTCTCTGCGTGGGGGAGTCATCGGTAACCAGTTCCGGGTATTTTTTCTCCAGCTCCTCAAGGTTTCGCATCAGCCTGTCATACTGGGCGTCGCTTATTATGGGATTATCCTTGATGTAGTAGTAATAATTATGTTTTGCTATCTCATCGCGGAGGGCAGTTATAATTTCCTCCGGGTTCTTTACTTCTTCAATATCAATATTAACAAGATCTTCCAGTTTATTACTAGAACCGGAAGCTTTTTTACTGGCTGTTTTTTTATTGTAGTTGCTTTTATTTCCTTTTTTATCCATAAACACAAAATTACACTAAAAATATCCAGTATTATTTATGTGTTAATTTATTTACCTCTTGCCTGAGAAAATCTTTTATCTCATCAAAATTATACTTTTCTTTTATAAACTCTACAGTAAAATCTTTTAAATCCGCAAAATAAACAAGCTGGGATAAGAACAATTTTTTAGAAAACTCTCCCCTAAATTTTTCTTTTGCATCATCAATTATTCTCTCAAGCCCAAAACCGTTCTTTAAAATAATAAATAAATCCACATAATCTCTAAACTCGGGTCTTCTTCCTATAGCATAAGCTTTATCTGAAGCAATATCCCTAAATGAAGATAATACAACCTTATCTATCACTTCAGGCTCATAATTCCTTTTAAAAGGAAAATATATAAATGAAACCTTCATTTTATCTCTAACGATAAATGTAAGCTCGTCAATATTATCAATTAAAATTTTTATATTTGAATTAAAAATCTCCGAAGCTTTCCGTGAGAAATTATCAGGAATCTGGTAGGGGAAAAACAAATCAAAATCGTAAGACCTTCTAAATGGAATCTGAAGCATAAGTGCTGTACCACCAGATAATGTACCGCCGGTTTTAAAGAAATTTTTTAATCTAAAAAGAATATTTGTTTCTGTTTTACTCAACAGATTTATATAAATTTTTGACATAGTATTTTTCCTCAAGTTCTTTACTTACTCTAAGCAGATAATTCTTAACAAACAGAAAAACAGGTTTTGTATAAACTGCCTTTGGAAGATTTATAAAAATATTTTTGACTTTTTCAGGAGAGTAAAATTTCAAAAGCGATTCTATTTCATCAATATCTCCATAAGATAAAACCTGGTGAATTATATAGACCTTATCGGCCTCCGGGTCTATATCTTTAATATCTTTTGACCACAGCATAGCTTTTAATTCTTTAGGTAAAATTTTTCCTGTGTCTTTTAATTCAGTATTGTTTTTCATAAAACACCTGCTTTCTTTTATCATAATAATACTATTTTTGGCTAATTATTTCTAACAGATTATCCTCAGAGTCTGGCATATCTTAAAGGATTTAATCTTTTTAAAAGGTACGGCATATATTTTTTTTAGCGTCTCCGGATATAACTCCCTCTCTCCGCCATAGCATGCTTACCTTTCTCCGGGCCTATATGATATCTTTTGCCAGCCATTGACATAAAAAATTTATGATATAATATAGTCAATTGCTTTTACTGATAACACCGTTGTTATATAACCGCTGTTATTTTGACAATTTAAGAGATGGCGCAGTATCCTAGTCAGTACCTGTGTCCATGAAGACGGGGCTAAAAATCCGTCAAGGGCGTACATGTGAAGTCTCTGGGATTGGCTGCTGACGCCCAGTCGGGGGTTGATCCTGGAGGTTAAGGAAAGTGGGCGATCCATAATGGCATATGGGCGTGGACCCATTTTCCGTGGAGACTTCAAATGTATTAAAAAACATTTGGAGGTAACCCGCAACTGTTTAACAGGCATTGCGGTGTAGCCTGCCTTGCGTGATACAGGGGGAAGGTCCGGTATAATTTAGATGCCGGTTTAAGGCATCATATATATAAGACCTGAAACCTGTTATTGCTAAAGAGGCTAGTGAACACAAGACTGCCGGGGAAAGCTCCTAGGCTGTTCTCTTTATGAGAGGTGTGATGGGGATTATAGTGTAGTTTTTAAAGGCAATCCAGTCCTATAAGCGGCAACGCTATAGAAACGGTTTAAAGGGAAACCGCTGATGTGGTAACACTCAGCACCGTTTGGGAAATCCTACTGGACCTTAAACTGCAAAGTTTACCTGTCGCATCGCCATCTTTTCTACTTAGGAGCCGTATTTGGTTAAATTAAAAAAATCCAGGGGCAATATAAGAAACTGGATCATAGCAATCATTTTATGGAGCTTTTTTCTGGCAATCGCGGTAAGCTTCATTTCCGAAACACTTATTATAAAAACCAATCTAATTGTTACATTAATAATTCTCGTAATAATAATTTCAATCGGGGTTTTATTTGACACAATAGGGGTTGCGGTAACTGCATGCTCTGAGGTTCCCCTGAACAGTATGGCAGCCAGAAAAATAAAAGGGGCAAAAGAAGCAATAAGGCTCCTAAAAAATGCGGATAAAGTCAGCAATTTCTGCAATGACGTAATCGGGGACATCTGCGGGATTGTAAGCGGCGCCATAGGAGCAATCCTGGTTTTTAGAATTTTAATTATTAACCCGACTCTTGAAAGTGCCCTGCTGAGCGCTGCCGTTACCGGATTTATTTCTTCCCTTACCATAGGAGGAAAAGCAACAGGCAAAAACATAGCCATAAAAAGATGCGAGTCTATTGTCCTAAAAACCGGATATGCAGTATATGCCCTGTCCTTTCTTTCCAGAATTAAAAATAGAAAAAGAAAAAAATTATAAAATCTTATACATAAGATTTTTCTACTTCCATCAAACCTTTAATTGTAAAATGGGTTCCTTCAAATCCATATTCTATTTGAATAAATTATTGATATATTGCATTTTTTAAGACATACTATAAATCAACTAATCTAGGAAGATATTATTATGAATAAAGGCATACTGTTTGCCGGTAATCTGATAATAGATTATATTAAAATAATAGATAAGTATCCCACCACTGGAATGCTTTCAAATATTTATTCTTCAAGAAGATGCATTGGCGGATGTGCGGCAAATACATCTGTTGACATTTCAAAGATAGATAGCTCCGTTCCGGTTAAGGTCATTGGCATGGTTGGTGACGATGAAAACGGAGAATATATATTATCCGTGCTCAGAAATAACAATATTGATGTTAAGGGTATTATTAAGAGTGACTTATTGCCCACTTCTTTTACTGATGTAATGACAGTCAAAAATACCGGTGAACGGACTTTTTTCCATGCACGCGGAGCCAATGCCGGCCTGATATATAAACATATAGATTTTAAAAAAATATCTGCAGATATTTTTCATATTGGCTACGCATTACTTCTGGACTCCTTTGATGCCGAAGACAGCGAATACGGAACAGTTATGGCAAGGACACTTGCAGAGGCCAAAAAAAATGGACTTAAGACATCCATGGACGTGGTCAGCGAAAACAGCAAAAGATTTGTAAGAATAGTAACACCAGCTTTGAAATACTGCGATTACTTAATAATAAATGAATTAGAAGCTTCACGTATATCAGGAATACCTGCAAGAGGTGATAATGGAGAGATAATAACCGATAACATGAAAAGAATCTGTTCCGGGATGTTTGACAGAGGAGTTAAAGAAATAACTGCTATACATTCTCCCGAGGCGGGGTGGTACATGGATAGGTCCGGCAAATTTATAAAAGTTGCCTCTTTAAATTTACCGGATAATTTTATAAAGGGAACAGTCGGCGCGGGCGATGCTTTCTGTGCAGGTATGCTTTACGGTATTTTTAAGGGTTTTGACCCTGAATATTCATTAAGAATAGCTTCTGCTTCGGCTGCAGCCAGCCTCTCCCATGAAAATTCTATAGATGGCATGAGAACGTTAGAAGAATTACTTAAATTAGAAAAATTATATGGCAGATAAAAAAATACCTGATACCTGATCCGGGCACGCACCGCACACAATCCTCTGCAGGCAGTACAGAGGCTAACTAAAATGTATAATTTGTCGGTTACTACTTGACAATTTAGTACCATAATTGTAAGCTATTGCCATATGAATTATTCAAGAAAAATACTGGGTCATTTAAAAAAACAGCTGGATTCTCCGGAGATTGTTGTTTTAACCGGAATGAGAAGAGTTGGGAAAACAACACTCCTGTCAATGCTTTTTGAAGACATAAAGAGTTCCAACAAAGTATTCCTTGATCTTTCAAATCCATTAAATCAAAGAATATTTGAAGAGACTGATTATAACAATATATGGTCAAACCTTAAAACATTTGGAATTAAAAGCAAGGGTAACGTATATATATTCCTTGATGAAATTCAGGATGCACCGGATACAGTAAAAGCAGTTAAATATCTGTATGACCATTACAAGATAAAGTTTTTTTTAACAGGTTCAAGCAGCTTCTATCTTAAAAACCTTTTTCCTGAAAGTCTGTCCGGAAGAAAGGTTATTTTTGAACTGTTTCCACTGGATTTTGAAGAATTTCTTATTTTTAAAGATAACAGTAGAAATTTTCACCAGGATTTTAATCTTAAGCAAAAAAATAAAAACTCCATTGAGTTTGAAAGATTAAAAAAACTTTATGATGAATACCTTTATTATGGCGGTTTCCCGCAGGTTGTAATTGAAGAAGATCTGGACAGGAAAAGAATGTGGCTTGAGGATATATTCAAGTCTTATTTTGAGAAGGACGTAAGGTCACTTGCTGATTTCAGGGAAATAAACCTTTTCAGGGATACAATACTTCTGCTTCTAAAGAGAGCAGGAAACAAAGTTGAGATTTCAAAACTGGCATCAGAAATAGGAGTTTCAAGGGAGACCATTTACTCCTATATTTATTTCCTTAATGGAACATACTTCTTATTTCTCCTGCCTCCATTTACAAAAAGTGTTGACAGGGAAATTAGCAGCCTGAAAAAAGTTTATATATGTGACAACGGATTTATAACTCAATTCGGCCAGACAGACGAAGGAAGTTTATTTGAAAATGCAGTTTTTCACAATCTCAAAAAATATGGGCGCCTTAATTACTACCAGAAATACAGTGGTTCGGAAATAGATTTTATACTTTTAAAAGAGTTGATAGCATTGGAATCCAGGGTAACAGCAAATATTTCTGATTTAAAATCACTTGAAAGAACCTGTAAAAATATTGGAATTAAAAAATATTATATTATCACCAAGAATTTTTCCCCTGCCGATGGTTTTATCCCCGCAACAGATATTTAAATATGGTAAAGATATTTACATAATATTTAAAAACATGTATGAATAAGAAGGTTTATTAATAGGACTCTGTCAGTTTCGCTGCTTTATTCTCTTTTCTCAAGCGTCCAAATTAGAGAAAAGAATCACAAAAAGAAGAGATTGACTTATTTCATAATTAGTATATAATATGTACTAGTTATGAATCAAGTTAAAAAAATTAAAAAATTGGAAAATCTAAGCTATTTTAATAAAGCTACCATATCACAGTTCGTTGATATTAATAAAAACGCTCTTTCGCAAGATGTTAAGAGATGGATTCAAAATGGTACTTTAATACAGCTAAAAAAGGGGCTTTATGTTACCTCAAGCTATTATGAAAGACTCGGGAATAAAACTCCATACCTTGAATTTATATCAAACAAATTGAGGGAACCGTCATATCTAAGTATGGAATATATTTTGCAAAAATACGGGATATTAACGGAATCAATCTACTCTATTAATTCCATAACTATTAAATCAGGCAGAATGTATAAAAATAATCTTGGCCTTTTTATATACAGGAATATAAAAGATGAGCTTTTTACAGGATTTAATATCACGGAGAAAAATGGCTTTTCAATTAAGGAATCTACAAAAGCAAAGGCTCTTTTTGACTGGCTGTACTTAAGACTGCTAAGATTAAAAGAATTTGACCCGGCTATGCTGGAATCATTCAGGCTAAATCTTGATAACTTTAAAAAAAAAGATTTCAGGGAATTCAAAAAATACTGTGAGCTTGCAGGTATGAAAAAATATTTAAAACTGGCAGAAATAATTAAAAAAATATAGGTATAATAAAATGATTTATAAGGAACTTGAAAAAATATTAATAGAAGAAAGAGCCAGAGGCTCGAATGATGCCTATATCCTTAACCTGTTAAAGGAATATCTTCAGGTATATGTACTCTACTTTATCTATACAAATTCTAAATATAATAAAAATCTTATTTTTACCGGCGGCACCTGCCTGAGGCATTTTTATAATCTGCCCAGGCTTTCAGAAGATATAGATTTTGATTTTAAGAATAATTTTAGCCTAGATATTTTGCTTAGTGACCTTGAAGAGTATTTTAAAAAACGATATAGGTATAATGAAATAAAGCTGACTTTAAAACAGCGTGGAGAACAGATATTGTTAAAGTTTCCAGTTTTACACAAACTGGGTCTGGCAGAAGAAGATAAAAGCAATCTGCTATTTGTAAAGCTTGATTTTTTAGTAAACCCATCAAAACACTTTAACCTTGAGACTACATCTAAATCCATTTACGGTTTTAATTTTGCAGCAATTCATTATGACCTGCCTTCACTCATGGCCGGTAAAATACACGCTATCCTGGTAAGAAAAAGATTTAAAGGAGCTGATAACACCGGGGTTGTAAAGGACAGGGATTATTTTGATCTCCTGTGGTTCTTAAAAAATTCTATCAGACCCAACCTAAAAAGACTTTCAGAAATGCTGGGTACCAATTTTAGTATGAATTCTCTCGTAAAGCAACTGGATTTAAAAGTAGAAGAAACCTTCAGGAAACATAAGTCATTGCTTAAATCTGACCTTGTCCCGCTTATTAGCAACCCTGATTTTATTAACATTTATGTTGATAATTATTATAAGGAATACCTGAGAAATAGAAAAAATCTCGTTTAATATCTGGCATTTAGTATCTTAATTATAAATTATCCTACTCTTATATTTATTTTTTTAAGGTAATATTCGCAACAGACATTTAAGTTACTCAAAAAGGAATTCCAGCCCGTACTGAATGTAGACGCTGTGCAACTCTTCTTGAGCTTTACGGTAAAGCAAATCTGTTTTTATGTAAAGCTCATTTAAGTTGCTGTCATCATAGGTTGAGTAGCTTCCGCTTCCGTAATATAAAAGAGCCTCTCTGATGGTTTGGATATCACTTTCGATATATTCAAGCTCATAACTGGAAAAAGTTTTAAGCGGCGCGGGAGTATCAAGAGCGACAAATTTATCCCGGTAATCTAAAGCCAAATCAAGCCGGGCTGAAGTAATTTCATTTAGCTTTGCCATATTTATAATATCATTCTTTAACTCTTCTGAAAATCCGGCTGCTTCTTCTATAAATTCTTCTTTTATAGCCCTGTAGCCCGGATAATATTCTGCGAGCTCTGCTGCTATTTCTTTTTTTAGTTCCTCAAGCTTAGCTTTTTCCTCTTCAAGCTCTGCCTGCTTACCTGCCATTTCCATAGCCGACTGCCTGTTAATCAGGATAAGGCATATGTTGTAGCCTGCAAGCAAAGCCATAATTACGGCCAGGACTACAATAAATACTAACTGGCTTTTTAATTTTCTGGTTAATCTATCCATTTTTAAATTATTGCAAGTTTTACCTGCAGGCTCCAGACGCAGCTTCCAGCGAATATATCTTTATAAGCTCCGATATTATAATAAGTCTTTCAGCTGCTGAATATTCGGGGTGGCAGGAGGTAAGAAGAAGCTCTTTCTTATCAGTGCCGGCAAGGATATATACATCTTCCGGACCAACTATCTCCTGCCCCGTAACCACATAAATAAGTTTCCTATCTTTAAACGTTTCAAGATAGATAAAATCTCCATCCTCAAGCTCGCCGATTCTTCTAAAGGGTGACCCGTAAGTTGTCCTGTGCCCCGATATGGTACATCTTCCGGTGTCTCCCGGAAGGGGAGTCTCAGGTATATGACCGGGCCCCTGCTTTAAAGTCTTCGTATCGGCCCCTTCATTTACAATCAGCTTAAGCCCTATTTTTGGGATTCTAATCATTAGAGGAAAAAAGTCTTCAGCAGTTAATATGCTGTAATACACCTCTTCTTTTCTGTCTTCATCATCACCGGAAACAGCATCGGTTCCGCCTGTTTCTTCAATGGTTCCGGCACCCGCCTGGCTGCACCCGCATAAGATAAGCGTAATTAAAAATACTGATATAGCGACAGTAAAAGGAAAATGGATTTTTTTACTCATGCTTACTCTCTCTAAACCTTAATTTATTTGCTATCAATTATACCGCAATTTTAAGCGCAAAATAAAATAGCCCGGATGAATTACCCGGGC
>CAZQQX010000028.1:25594-26960 GCA_964595565.1 uncultured Actinomycetota bacterium | reverse complement strand
TCTGATGGAATATTTTATTTGTCTTTTCTGAGAATAGAGATAATTGTCTTTTGTTATTTAAGTTTTTAATTGTTTTGTATATAATCTGTCCGGTGCTAAATTGGAAGGGAAGTTAAAGAAAGCTATAAGAAGGAAGGGTTTGATATGAAAACTGATGTGGAATGTATCCCGTGCATTATAGGTCAGTGCATAAATACGCTGGATATAATTGGCTGCAGTGAAAAGTTGAGAAGAGAGGCAATAAAAAGGTTATTAAATAATCTGTCAGAAGTAGATTATGAATTTTCTCCTGCCTATAATACTGATATTGCCTATGCTGTGGCACGGGAGGTTGCCGGGGTGAAAGACCCCTACTATGATTTAAAGAAAAAGTATAACCGGCTTGCCCTGGAATTCTACCCGGGGTTAAAGCAGATGGTCAGGTTATCTAAAGACAGGCTGTATGCTGCTGAAAAGATATCAGTGGGAGGGAACATAATTGATCTCGGAATTAATTTGAATAAAGGAAAAACGCTGGATTTTAAAGATATTTTAAGCGAAATTAAGAATATACCTTTTGCTGCCGACGACTATAAAGAATTTAAGAAATCGCTGGATGAGTCTACGGATATTTTGTATTTAAGTGATAATGCCGGAGAAATTGTTTTTGACAGAGTTTTTGTAGAAGAGCTTGTTGAGCGAAAAAAGAAAGTGGTACTATCTGTTAAATCAGCACCTGTAAGCAATGATGTTACAATGGAGGACATAAAGGAAGTCGGCCTTGATAATATAGTAAAAGTCATTGAAACGGGAAATGACAGAATAGGGGTAAATTTTGAAAGTGCCTCGGATGAGTTTCTAAAAGAGTTCAAAAAGGCTGACCTTATAATTTCCAAAGGGCAGGGGAATTTTGAAAGCCTTGATAATGTTGAAGCAAATACCTTTTTTATGTTAAAGGCCAAATGTGAAAAAATTGCCAGAGCCCTTGAGGTAAATTATCTGGATATTGTTCTGGAAAAAAGGAAAGCCAAATGGGGCAGTAGGAAGATTAAGTGACCGGGCTCACTTTAGGGGCCGATTCTGGCATAAAAATAATGGGCCATTTCATTTTTTAAACTTCGTTTATTAACCTGGAATGAACTTAGAATTGAATAAAATAAGCAGGAATTATATAATTATAAAAATTCGTCACCCGGCAGATATAAATTGAAATTGTGAAGTAATATTGTACAGGTTATTTAATGACCGGATTCAGGATAAAAAACAGAACACTATCATTTTTAATTGTTTCAGCAGTATATATTCTTGCGTTTGCTGTTGGTTTTTATGTTTTTATTCTTTCCTCAAACATGCATATACTGATATCCACACTTCTGGCAGATATATC
>CAZQQX010000028.1:0-25494 GCA_964595565.1 uncultured Actinomycetota bacterium | reverse complement strand
TGGTTTTTTACCAATCTGGTTGGTATTAATCTTATGCCAACGATAATTGTTTTTGTAGCGCTTATCCCTGTATATTTTGGAGTGGTGCAGCAGGGAGAATTAAATTTCTTTTTGGCTTTATCCTTTAGCGTCTGTATGGCGGCTGTTTTGATTGAATCTATTTCTGACAGGCAGATGGACAGGTTCAAAAGAGACCGGGAAAATAAAAATAAATATATTGACCGGGGCCTCTGGCGCTACTCCCGCCATCCAAATTATTTTGGAGAAATTTTATTCTGGTGGGGAATATGGCTGATGCAGATAAGCGTTGCGCCTCATGTTTGGATAACAGTGGCCGGGCCTCTGATGGTAACACTTCTATTTGTTTTTATAAGCATACCATTGATGGAAAAGCATATGGTTTTATCAAGGCCTGTTTACATAAAATACCGCCAGAAGGTACCGATGCTTTGGCCGATGCTAGGAAATAAATTAAAATAAAAAAATAGAATCAGCCATTATTTTAATGGCTGATTCTCAGAGTTTTGAGGCTGTAGCTATTTTCGTATTTTAGGCTTTTTTCTTGGCCATCAATCCAATAATTACAGCGACGAGACCTATTATAATCTTTACCACTGCATGCCACATAGGCTCGGACCCCATATTGATTCCGGGAATAACAGCAAGAACCCCCATTACAGCTACCAGTATACCCAGGACGATAAGTGATATTTTAGTCATGGCCCCTCTTTTCTCTATTAATAATCTTATAGTTTAGTAGTATATTTATAATATTTGTTTCAAAAAAAATATATGACAAGTTTTTAGATAATACAGCTTTTTATTTCGGTTAAATTTTTTTATCAGGATAAGAGTGTGGTTATATGATTAAGTGGGCGCGCTGTATGGCACTGCTTCTTACCAGGTCGGGACACTTTTTAAATTAGCCTTTAAAATTATAACATGTGTGATATATTGATTTAAAAATAGAAGAAGTGACCGGAAATAAATAAACTCCATATCTATAAAAAGGAGAAAAGCAATGAAAAAGGCGATTTTGATGGACAAAGATGACAATGTTGCAACTGTTCTAGAAGGTGTAAAAAAGGGGGAGATGATATCAATTATTTCTACCGACAGCAGGGTAATTAAAAGTATAGAAGCAGGGGAAGAAATTGCATCCGGCCATAAAATAGCCATAGATTCAATTGGTGACGGAGAGACGGTCACCAAGTATGGGGAGGGCATCGGAACCGCAACCTGCCTGATTGACAGGGGCGCGCATGTCCACATTCACAATGTTAGAAGTATGCTGAAATATGATAGTAATTAAAGGAGGGAACAATGCATTTTAAAGGGTACCGGAGGAAAAACAGCCGGGCCGGCATAAGGAACCATGTTGTAGTCCTGCCAACTGTTGGCTGTATTAATGAGCTGGCATCGGAGATTGCTTCAAAGGTTGATGGAGCTATCCCGCTTTTACATAACCATGCCTGCATCAGGCTGGGGCCGGACCTTTTAAGAGCCAGAAGGACCCTGGCCGGTATCGGGACCAATCCCAATATCCATTCAGTTCTGCTTGTTGGGATTGGCTGCGAAAGTATTACAGCAGAAGAGCTGGCAGAAGAGATATTGCCGTATAAGCAAGTTGAGGCGGTTACCATTAAAAAGGATAAAAATTATAATTCTGCCCTGGAAAAAGGGGTGGCCATATTACGCAGGCTGGTGAGGGAATCTTCAGAGGTTGAAAGGGAAAATTGCGACATAGCTGACCTTACAGTTGGCATAAAATGCGGGGGGTCGGGTTCCGTGTCCGCTATTGCCAGTAACCCTGCTACGGGGCAGGCATCAGATTTACTGATTGAAAGAGGTGGAAGGGTAATCTTTTCGGAAACAGCAGAATTGATTGGAGCAGAACATGTGCTGGCCAGAAGAGCTGCCAGTAAAGAAGTAAGTGAAAAATTGCTGGGATGTGTTAACCGCATGAAAAGGGAAATAGCTGAATACGGGGTAGATATACTGGGTTCCGAGCCGACAAAAGGTAATATAGCTGGAGGGTTGACCACCATTGAGGAAAAATCACTGGGGGCAATTATTAAGGGGGGCAATTCACCACTGGCTGGCGTGCTGGAATATGGGGAAAAGCCTTCATCTTCCGGGCTTTATTTTATGGACGGTACCACCCAGGCCTCACAGCTTTTTCTGGGTATGTTTACTGCAGGGGCTCAGATACAGGTATTTAGTTATGGAGGGGGGCTGCCGGCGCGTTTCAGGGGCCTTCCATCATATCCTCCCGGACTGCCTGTCCTTCCGGTAATAAAAGTGCTGGGGAATCCCGAAGATATAGAAGAGAGAGAATATTTTGATATATATGCCGGCGGTATAATAAGTGGAGAGATGTCCGTAAAAGATGCAGGGGAATCACTTTTTGAAGAATTTATAAAAGTTGCTTCGGGGAAAATGACAGTTACCGAGAGCCGTGGCGGATACAGGGAAATGTTACAGATTTATGCTAATGGTCTTTTGATGTAGGAACTATTTTGATACAGGAATAAAAATGGTATAAAAACCTCATCCCGGTTATTATCCGGGTCTAAGCATGAGGTTCACCCCGACCCCAGACAATTAACCACAATTCTACAGTTTAAATAAATATAATTACTTTTTTTTATATTAAACTATAATTTTAAAGTTTATATTTTATGATTATCAGATATTGTTTATGTGCAGGTTTCTAACCATCTCTCCGATTTCTTCCTCTGATAAACTGCTTACGTCAAAGCCTTTTTCCTCCAGCCATCCTTTAAACTGACTCTGTGATTGTTTTATGGACCTTTCATATTTGAGCTCTACCATCTGTTCTAATAACTTCTTATGTTCCATGTATTTTTTGTAGGATATTATTACAACTTCGGGTATACAATCTCTGGTGACTATGTAAGTTTCATTGTTATCAGATATGGAATCTACAATTTCTTTAATATTATTCCTTGCATTTGTAATCCCAACTATATGTTCCATAGAACTCCTTTCTAAAATGTTGCTTAGATTGTACATTTAAATTTCAATTTAAATGTAATTTATTATTATATACTATATTTATATAATAATATAGTATAAATTGTGTATAGAAATTGTATTGACATATTTAATAATATAATTTATTCTATTTAAACAAATTTCTTTAAATTATTCAATTATTTAAAAGCGCTTATGAATACAAACACTATTTCGAAGGATAAGACAAATAAAAATGTTAATTCTTTTAATATCATACTGGCTGACAGGGATAATGATACATTTAGGAGGATTCAGAATTTAACTAATAAATTTAATTTTATAAATCTCAGTAGCTGCTTTGCTGTAAACTTTATTCTGGAGTATGAAAAAATTAATCTTGTCATTATAAGTAAAAAAATTTCTGATCTATCCAATATAATAAAAAGAGCCAATAGGAAAAAGATAAATGTCTACATTCTGGGGAAAGATGTTGAATATCCTATAAATGAAAAGGAAATAGAAAATTTGATATTAAAAGAAATTGAGGAAAGAACAGTTAACAAAAAAAATAAACGGTTTAATCTCAGGGCATACTTTAGTAATTTTTTAAATCTTAATAAGGACACAAAAGTAATTTTAAAAGAAAAATACAAAAATTCTGGGGAGAGCGACAGGAATAAAGATAGAGTGGAGAAAGAAGTTAGCGAAAAACACAAAAAAAGGGTATATAGCGAAGAGGATTGTAATAACGGTTCAAACAAGAAAGAAAAAGAGAATAAGGATAAAGAAGATAGAAAGAGCCTTAAGTTGGATAAAAAAGTAAAATCTCAGGATAGTAATATTCCAAAAGAAAATGAAACTACAGAAATTAGAAAGATAAAAACATTGAAACAAAAGATAATTGTTATATTGAAAGCTAAGGGTGGGGTTGGAAGTACAACAATTTCTATTTTTCTAAGTTTTGTTTTTAATAAAATAAAAACTCTTCTCGTTGATTTAAATTTTTCTGAAGGAGGAGGAGATATAAGCTATTATCTGAGCATCCCGGCTTCTCCAAATATTTTAAATTTTGTTGATGGATATAATAGAAATTCTCTGGATAATTCAATTATAAAAATTAATGAGAATCTGGATGTTTTGCAGTCGCCACCGACATATGATTTATCAAAGAAAATAGATTTACAGGATATATATTGTCTGGCTGATATTGCGAGAAAAAAGTATCACATGATTATAATTGATCTCCCGAATAAATTGGACGACTTATATCTGGGAGTAATAGACCTTGCTGATCTTTTAATAATGGTATCTGATAATACAGCAGGGAGTATGGGTAGACTTGTAAAAATAAATGATAGATTTTTATGTTCTGACGTAGAAAAAGTTTTGATAATAAATAAATACGATAGGCTTGATAGATCAAATTTTTTTAAAAACCAGATCAAACATTTTTTCCATTTAAAAAATTTGATTTTTTTGGATGAAAACAAAATGCTAAGAAATAGATCAGAGTTTTTAAATTTTAGTTTTAGCAATTTAAAAAGTTTTAATTATCTGACAGAAAAAATATTTAATTTACTAACTTATGACTAAAGGGAAATATGATGAGAAACAATTATAGAAAATATTTAGTGCTGGCAATTATTGGGTCGATTATTATCGGACTGGCTTTTTACTTATTACTTAATAATTACCTTGATAAAAAGGAGATAGTGGTTACCTCCAGGAATATTGAAGCCGGTAAAAAAATAAATGAGGAAGATTTGGATTTTAAGGAATATTATAAAAATTCACTCCCTGAAAATTATGTAGAGGATAAAGAAAGTGTAATTGGAAAAATTATTAATGTAGAAAGAAGAAAAGGTGATTATATCTCTATTGATATGTTTGATAAAAAAACACAGGAGAGCATCTTTGGCAGATTAGCAGAGGGAGATGTCGTAATAGCGATAAATGTACAATACGAGGAACCTCTTTTAGAAGAGGTAAGAACAGGTAATTGTATATCTATAGTATCAACTGAATATGAAAAAGAGTTATTATATCCGGATTATATTCAATTTTCAGAAAGTAGTAATAATAAATATTCAAATCAAACTGATGGCTCTTATCATATCGGGGGTATAAAGGATAAAAGCATAAATTTTTTTTCTGCTGGAGACTATATTGACAGCACCATGTTTAATTTGTCGGAGAATATAATTTTAATTAATGGTCAGGTTATGGTAAGGAATTTAGAGGTAATATGTATAGAAAAAAATATTTCAGATATTAATAAGAACATTCTTTTGAATAATAGTAATCATATTACCAGCATTTATCTAAAATGTGATATTAAAGAAGCTCCTATAGTTGCCAGATTAACAAAGGATAATAATTATAAAATTGTAATAGAAGAAGTTTAATAATGGTTTTTAATTGAGGTTGAAAGTTTTTATGAATTTAGAGATTCAAAATACTATCACTTATAAAAATTTTAACGACGTCTGTTGGAATTCCGCTGATTATGAAAATAATAAAATTCACCATAATAGAAATCTTTATGATAAAAGTGTAGTAATTTCAGTTGTATCCAATAAAGGTGGAGTCGGCAAGACCTCATTTGCTATAGTTTCCGCAATGTTTATGTCGCAAAAAATGGAAAAGAAGACGTTATTACTTGAATTGGATAGTTCACCCGGTGATTTTGGTGTTTTATTTGATATAGAAGAAAACAAATCTTTAGAACTTGCAATAAGGTTTCCAGAAAAATATAACGAATTTGTTAAGAATATACACAAAAATATGGATGTTTTAAAGGGAGTGTCAAGCCCCCTTATGGCTGAGAATATAAAAAAATGTTCTATAAATAAATTGATGAATTTTATTTCTAAAGATTATGATTGTATTATTGTAGACACACAAACAATTATAAATGGGCCAGTTTTAGATGTTCTCAAACTTTCAAATGAAATCCTCTTAATAAGTGATTATTCTTTAGCAAGCATTGCACGTATTTCAAATTTAGCAGATTTGCTGGTAAATAAATTTTCTATTCAGGAATATAAAATGAAACTTATTATAAATAAAAAAAAATTTACAGATTTTTTTAGAATTATTGATCTCACTAAAATTATTAAAATACCTGTTTATGCTTTTATAAAGTTTGATAAAAGCTTCAATAAAAATAAATTGATGTTTAATAAAGTTAATATTTTAAAAAGTAATTTTTTCAGAGAAGTCAGCAGGGTTCTGACAGTAGAAAGTGGGGGGTTTAAAAGTAATGTTAAAGGATAGGCTTTATGAGTGGAATAAATTAAGAAGAAGCGATGAAGAAGAGATAATAAGTTCGGTTAAAAAAAGGGTTAAGAATGATAAATCTTTTTTAAATTATAGTTATTTAAATAGGGAATATTTTAAGGACAAATTATATATTTTTTTGAAGGATGAGATTGAAAAGAAATATCCTTCCCTTGTTTTTGATATCAGAGATGAACTAATCAATAAAGCATTATCGGAAATATTTGGGTTGGGGATATTAGAGGAATTCCTGCAGGATAAAGAAGTAACAGATATATTTATACAGGATATGGAAATGATAATAATAAAGAATGGGGTTAAGAAATACCTGGGGAGGGTATTTAGTAATATTGATGAGGTATATTTGATAATTGATAGGATCAAAAGCAATACCGGCAAGATAGTTGATCAGAGGGTTCCTTTTTTAAATACTGAACTTTATGATGGAAGTAGATGTTCAATAATAATTCCGCCAGTTTCCGACAGGGTATATATTTCAATAAGGGTGTTTAACTGTATAGATTTTAATCTGGAGGACTTATTAAGATTAAATATGTTTGATAAAAAATATTATGATATTTTGAAGAATCTGGTGAGCAGGAAAAATAATATTCTTATTGCAGGTTCTATGGGTTCCGGGAAAACTACTTTGCTGAACACGCTGGCGAAATTAATTCCAGAGAGTGAGTTTATTAATATTATACAGGATGTTCCTGAGATAAAACTTTCAGGGCACCCTTTTGTGAGAATGTTATATACCAGAACGAAATCAAGAGAGTATGATAACGAAATTAATCAGGATAAATTAATATTTGAAACATTGAGAATGAAGGCAGATAGAATCATAGTCGGTGAGGTGAGAGATTCTATGGCCGCTTATCAAATGCTTCAGGCGTTGAATACGGGACACAGAGGGAGTTTTACAACCATTCATGCTGACTCTGCTTTTGATGCTTTCATACGACTGGAAACATTAGCAATGGAGTATAAAACCAATATAAGTGATTATGTCGTAAGAAAAATGATTTCAAGAGTAATTGATTCAGTGTTATTTTTGAGTTACGAAAAAGATAAAGATTTGAATATATGTAACAGAAAATTAAAAGAAATTTTGTTAGTGGATAATACTCTTGATGAAAGGGGAGATTACAAATTAGAGTATCTGTAATTATATCAATTTCAATAGGACTTGGATTATTTTATATTTTTAGTTCTATAGCAATTTTTATTGTTAATAGACAGGAAAATATAATTAATAGAATCTTGAGGGTGTCTAGCAGTACGAACCTTGCGAGAAAAGCTAATGTGAAACAAAGTTTTATAAGCAAAATTAAGAATTGGATTGATAAGAGCAATCTAAATTTAAATGTGGAAGATTTTTTTATTTTGATTTTTGTGTTATTTTCACTCGTCTTTTTTTTGGGATTGTTTTTTAAACTGGGTTTGATTTTGTCTATTCTTCTACTGATTACAAACATATTTATATTCTTTATTTTTATTAACATAAGAAAAAGAAGAGATAATATAAAAAAGGAAGACCAGCTTGAACAATTTTTACTGGATCTGGTCGGTTATCTATATGGGAATCCTAATATTCTAAATTGTATACAGAAAGCTATAGAAGACTCAGATTATCCATTAAAGAGAGAGTTCGAGTTGGTACTAAATGACACCCGAAGCGGATTATTATTAAATAAAGCATTAAGGAATATGATACAAAGAAACAGTAGCCCCCTGATTGAAGTGGTTATTACAGGTTTTATAGTTGCTAATGACAAAGGAGTAGATTTAATAGAATTTTTAAAGAATCAGATTGAGTATATAAGAGAAAAGAAAAATATGGAAAGGTACGTTAAGATTTTAAGCTCGGGGCCGCGCTATACTTCTTATCTGATAACTCTAATACCGATAATTTCAATAATAATTGTTGTTCTTATTAATAAAGAAGTTATGAATATTCTGTTTACAGGAGCCGGTATTTTAATTCTTGTATATGTTGTACTAAGTAACGTGATTGGTTTTTTCATAATAAACAGAGTTATTAATTATTATGGAGGAAGCAGGGTTATAAGGTGAATTTTTTAATAGTATTAGTTCCAGTTCTTATTTCAGTTTTTATATTTTTATTTCTTATGAAGTTTAGTTATAAGGATACCAGATTGGTTATTGATACAATTGAATCCAGGACCGAAAAAATAGTTAAAAAATATAGCAGGAATAAATTAAATGAAGATTTCAAATTATTGCTTAAGGAACAAAATGGAATAAAAGTATTTTGTTTTGAAATTAAATCTTTAGAAGGCTTATTCTTACTAAGGGTTGTTCTTTCACTGAGCTTTTTTATATTTATTCTAATGATTGGATTCTTCTTAAAAAAAAATTTTGTCTGGCATTCACTTATTGCAGCAATAATTATTTATTTTATACCCTCTGAAGTTATTAGAGGCAGTATTAATTCAAAGAGTAAGAAAATGCAGAATGAGCTCCCGGATATAATAGATATTTTATCTTCTTTAATTAAAGCTGGGCTGAGCCTTGATGAAGCGTTAAGTTATATTTCAGAGAATTATAAGTGTGAAATTAGTAAGCTCTTCAGACTGGCACAGGTTAAAATATTTGAAGGTTGGAACAAAGTTGATGCCTATCATATGGTTGCAAAACTTTCTTTTTGTAATGATTTCAAGGCCGTAGTTAAAATTTTGATGCAGGCTGAAATAATTGGGAACCCTGTTAGTAAAGTTTTAAAAGATATGTCAATGGTTATAAGAAATAATCAAAGAGATCTGATGAAGATAAAATCTGAAAGATTGGAGAGCAATCTTGTTATTATTATTTTCATTTTTATGTTCATTCCAACAGTAATATTATTCTTGTTACCGGTTATACCTCAACTAAAATTATTATTTTAGAGGGTATTATTTCTATCAGGTTAGACTAGATGGGAAGTAATTATTTTATTTGAATAAATAAGTTTAAAAAAAATTAAATTTAAGAATGGAGGTAAGTATGAGTTTATTAAAGAATTTTTTAAACAGGGTATTTTCTAACTCAATAGGGGCTACATTAATAGAAATGGCTCTTTATATAGCCCTTGTTGTTATTGTTAGTATTACAGTAGTATCTGCACTTGGTGGCAAGCTTCAGTCTGTTTTTCAAACTATAGTTGATAGTCTTTAGGTGCAGAGTTAAAGATTCTTATACTGATTATTAATAATGCTTAGGTCTAAAATTAATTTTTTAGTAAAGAGATACAGCATCATGTGTAAACCAAAACTTTACTCGGAAAGAGGTAGTGTTTTTGTTGAGTTTGCTCTGGTATTACCAGTATTAATTTTGTTAGTTGCGGGGATAATCCAATTTGGGTTTTTATTGAATGCGAAGATAGCTGTGAATTCTGCATCTTATGAAGCTGCCAGAGCTGCAACATTATCTAATGATCCGGAATCAGGTGCTGTAAATGCTGCATTGGAATATGCTTCATCTACTATGCCGGGCTGGAACCTTAATGAAAGGCTCAGTTTGAGGATAGATATTTCTGGTACGAACCCCGGTGACTCGGTCGGGGTTGATGTAATTTATAAAGTTCCTATTTTTTTTTCAAAAATTCCTCCCTTTTCAATGATTGGAGATGGGCACGCTGAAGTAACTGGAAGTAGTGTGATGAGGATAGAAGAAAAAGAGTAAATAGCAAATTTATAAATCTGTTTGGAGTAGGAAAGTTAGTATTTAATAGAAAAATTTTTTTATAGAAATTTTAATTATAATGCTTTTTAAGTTTTAAAGAAGGATTGGTATGGAAAACAAAAGGAAAATTACAAATATAACTCTTATTGTATTTATAGCCGTTTGCGTATTTTTTGTAATTAAGTTTGATGTGCCTGGAAAAATTAAGGATTCTATAAATAAAAGTGTGGAACAGAATAAGGGTATTTCATACGAAGATAGTCAGGAGGAATTGAGATATGAAACATTTCTTGATAAAGAAGGAAATGAAATAGTTATTGAAATGGAAAAAATTATTGGAGAGGATGAAGAGGGAAATAAAGTTGAATTCTGGGTTGATACAGCTGAACATGAAATTATATATGATTATATATTCAAAGGCACTATAGAGAAAATAGAGGATAATAAAATTTATTTCCTTGTGGATAAAAAGTCCAGGAATGGAAGTTCTTTCTGTGAAGATGTTGAAGATTATCAGGTTGTTTTTGATATTAATACTTATGAATTAGAGTCCGACCCTTATGTAGGATATAATGTTTATGATTCTTTGATTTTTGATTATGAAGATTTTAATAGTGCTGGAGACCTCGATTTTTTGCTAGGGAAATATTTTAGGGTTCAGTATGTTATGGGTAAGGATAATCACAGTGGTGAAATATGCAAAGAACTTATTTTTTATCTTAAGTAGGGAGTATAAATGACTAATAAAATTATATATCGTTTGATAATATTATTTTTATTTGTATTTATATCTATAACTTTTTTATTACCTTTAAATGGTTATGCAGAATCTGAAAAAATCTGGGTAGATACCAGCCACTGGGAGATAAAGAGAAATAAGGTTGAAGATGGTTACTGGCAGAAAACTACTAAGAAAAGATGGGTTGATACTTCTTATACTGTGAATCAGGGTTACTGGGAAAATTATACCGATAAGGTATGGGTTAGCGGTGGTTATTATGACTGCTACAATAAGACTGTGTGGGTAGATACCAGCCACTGGGAGACAAGATATAGATATGTTGATAAATGGGTTAAGGCAAATTTAACAATTTATGTAGGAACGGATAGTTATGGCTGGTCAGTTTATTCGGGTTTTGCAAAGAAGCAGCCTAGCATATATACAATAATTTACAAAGGCAATAAATATCATGCGAAAAAGTGGATTATTGATTATCGTCCGGTTTATGGCGGACGGGTTTATGCTAAAAAATATAAGTGTTATGAAAAGCTTACAAGAGTAAAAGAATCTTATAAAGTCTGGATAAAAAGCGGCTACTGGAAAACACTTTCAATTAGTTACTGGGTGGATACCAGTCACTGGGAGACAGTTTCCGGTAAAAGATGGGTTGATACTTCTTATACTGTGAGTCAGGGTTACTGGGAAAATTATACCGAAAAGGAATGGGTTGATACAAGTTATTATGAATATGAGATGGTATGGGTTGAGGATGGATTCTACGCAACACCTCTTCATGGTGAACTTATAGTTGAAAAGAGTCCAGAATATGTTTTTACTAAATGGCATAAAGACGGGGATAACGAAGAATGTGATATGGAGCTAAACATACGCTGGAAAGTGGATAACAGCGATTTATCTGAAGGTGAAGAAGAAAAAAAGATTGTTAGGGTCCATGTTTATGAGGATGTATGTAGATTTAATAATAATGGGGTTGAGAGAGTAATAATATTTGATGGAGATGTGGCTCCATCTGCGGAAGGGAATATAGATACTCTTACAAAATTTGAATACAGCGGGAGCGAGGAAAGCCTCCTTCATATTTACCTTTTTGCTCAAAATGGTGAGAGCGCCCATGTAAGTTTTAAAAATCCTATTAACGGCTTCAGGTCCATTAACCTAAAACCGGAAGGTAGCGGCACGGACGCAAATAAATGGCTCGGTGGGATAAGATATGAAGAACTTGAATTCTAATTTAAAACTTAAAAGAGGCTCAATTCTTATTACGGTAGCTATACTTATGCCCATCTTTATTTTACTGGCAGGCTTTGTTGTTGATATAGGCAGGGCTTTTATGTATAAGGGAGAAATAAATAAGGCATGTATGGTAGCAGCAGAAGAGGCTTCAAAATGTATTGACATGGAAGCGGCCCAGGTTCTTGGTATTAACAGGCTGGAAAATAATTATCCGGATATAATTTATGAGTATTTTTATAGAAACTATAAAGATGCAGACGGATGTAAAATTAAGTATTTAAATTATGATGTTATAGAAAGTGTGGATAACCCAAAATATATAGAAGTAAGCTGCGGGGCAGATGTAAGCTGCTTTTTCTTAAAGATAATTTCCATAAACAATATAACAATACACACAAGAACAAATGGCAGGCTGAGAAGGATAAAGTAGGGCCATCTTATTGCATGCAAGAAATACTGCTCAATGTAGTGGATGAAAACCACATATGCTCCAATAGTTTAGGTTGCACGAAAGGTTCATGGGTATACAAACAATGCTGTGATAATGTAACTGCTATGGTCCTTGAATAACATTGAACTGTCCTGTCCGGTCTTCCTGTTTCTGTGTTAATAAAAGCTATGGTGGAGGTAGTTGTAAGTCTTGAGAGCGTCTTTGTACCAATGCTTGACAAACAAAAAACTAGTTCTATACTTATTTCTGATAATAATATTTTTTTGTTATTTTGAGAAATAGTGAAGTTTGAAGAATTAAGATTAAAAATAAAAAATACAGGGATTTTTTCTCTTGAGGATATCTTCAAGTGGTTTCCTGAATCTAACCGCCAGACAGTGAAAAACCAATTAAAAAACTGGGCAGCCAGGGGCTATCTTATAAGACTAAAAAAGAATCTTTACTTCTTAAAGGAAACAGAGTTTAAAGATGAATTTGAATTGGCTAACCGTCTTTATGAACCTTCTTATATCAGCTTAGAATCAGCTCTTAATTATTACGGTGTCATTCCAGATGTACCCTTTGCAGTGACTTCGGTTACAATCAGAAAAACTCAAAAATTCAAAAACCAGTTCGGTCTTTTTACCTACCGTACTTTAAAGCTGGAACTTTTTTTTGGCTGGGAAGAGGTTGAAGTGGATAAACAGCAGTATTACAAAGTAGCCAGGCCAGAAAAGGCTCTTTTTGATTTTCTTTACCTAAATAAGGCTTCTTTTGGAAAAAATTTTCCCCTGGAGGAACGTTTTTCTTTTTCCAGGAATTTTAACTGGCAGGAATTTAGAAGATATATTCAATTAATAAAAACAAAAAGTTTTAAAAGATTGGCGGAAAGGCTCTTATGATTAGTAAATTTCTCTGGGAAGATATTTTAAAAGAAGCCGAAAGACGGGGAATACCTCCGGCAAAAAAAAGAGCTATTTTAAGGCAATATCTCCAGGTAAAGTTGTTAACCGCCCTTTACAGGCTGCCCTCCTGCCAGAATCTTTCGTTTATAGGCGGGACTTCGCTGCAGCTTTTACGGGGTCTGGACAGGTTCTCCGAAGATCTGGATTTTGATAATTTTAGTCTGGACCCGGATAAGGTAAAAGATCTTTTTAAAAAAGCTTCTGATAGTTTCAGGAGGGAAAATTATAATTTTGAATTTGATTTTAAGAAAACGAAAAATGGCGGGAGAGGAAGGATAAGTTTTGAAGGTTTATTTTTCCAGATGGGGGTTGGTTCTGACCCCAGGGAAAAATTGATGATAAGGCTTGATTTTACCAATCAGGAAAGAATTGGGACTGAAGTCTTACTCCTTTCCGGTTTTGGCATGAGTGAAAGGGTGGTAACCAACACTTTACCGGTACTTCTTTCACAGAAAATAAGAGCTCTATTAACAAGGAAGCAGACAAGAGGCAGGGACTTTTATGATATCTACTGGCTGCTTTCTAGAAAAGTCAAACCGGATTTAGAGGTTTTGGAAACTTTTAATATTAGGTCAGAAAAAGAATTTTTTCTTAAATTAAAGGAGGTTTGCAGTAAGGAAGAAAAAAACATTTCTTTTTATAAGAAGCAGATAAAGCCGTTTTTGCTTCATGAAGAAAATGAAAGGTATCTGGATTTTCTTAAAGACCTTATTGAAGCAGGTTAGCTTGTAGGTGGATTCAGGTTATCTTAGAAAAAAGTTATAAAAGCTTCTGTGATAATAAAAAAGAACAGTTATATTCAAATAATAGATTTAAAAGATAAGAAAAATCCGGAATTATTATCTACAATTGATATCAATGATATACTTAGTCTAAATTGGAGGTGATAAGATGCAGGCATATATATTAATTACAGCTGAAGCTGGAAGAGCAAAGGAGGCAGCGGCTGCTATTAATGGGCTGGAAAATGTAAAGAGCGCTCATACGACAGTTGGGCCTTATGATATTATTGCTTTTGTTGAAGTTTCCGATGCTGATGCCCTTACAAATCTAATACTGGATAAGATTCAGAAAATTGACGGTATTTCCCGTACCCTGACCTGTATAGCGGTCAGCTAAATTAAAAGTATCTATAAAAGAGCAAAAGCTATTCCACTGAGAACTCTACGGTCTTAGCCTCTTCGTTATTAAGGTAGACTATTGCATTGTATCTACCTGCAGGGAAGCTGTTATCTATTTGCAGGCTAAAGCCAATGTAGCCTGAACCGCGTTCTTCTGTGGTGAAATCTGTGGTATTAATCTGCTCTTTGGTTTCAAGATAATTCCACGTGGTGGTTACCCTGTCTTCAGTGGTCATATTTTTAATTTTAACCGCTATATATACTACTTCTGTTCCTGACGGAAAAGTAGTCGTAATATCCAGCGGCTTGTACTCGCTGTCCAGGTTTTTGCAGGTTACCACTTCTTCAATCTCAACGGGACCGGGGCTGCAACCTCCGATAAGGGCCGCAAAGGTAAGTGCTACAATCAGTGAAAAAATAGTTGCTTTAGTTTTCATGTTTGTCCTTTTCTGTATAATTGTTCTGCTTATAAACATACAAGTTTATAGTAAAAGAATTTTAAATTTTTGTAAATGAAGATGTATAAATGTTGAAGTATGTAATAATATAAGTTATAAATAAATATAAAAAATAAGAGAGATTTAAAAAAGCTATGGAAGAATATGACAGGAGACAAAAATTAAAAGAATTTTATCTGGAGATTAAGGATTGCACTAAATGCGAGCTGTCAAAGACCAGGAACAGGTTCGTTTTTGGTGGAGGGAGTGCCTATGCAAAAATTATGCTTGTCGGAGAGGCACCCGGGAAAAATGAAGATCTGCAGGGGCTGCCTTTCGTGGGCCAGGCAGGGAAGATTCTTGATGAGCTTCTTGATTCAATCGGTCTGGTAAGGAGTGAAGTTTTTATTGCCAATGTGTTAAAATGCAGGCCCCCCGGGAACAGGGACCCCCGGATAGAAGAGATTGAGGCCTGCAAAGGCTACCTGTTCAAGCAGATAGAGATAATTGACCCGAAGTTAATATGCACCATGGGGAAATACTCAACACAGCTTCTTCTTAATACTAATAAGGGAATAACCGGTCTCAGGGGAAAGGTGTATAAAGTTAATAACCGTATTATAATGCCCATAAATCATCCTGCCGCTGTTCTGTATAGCCCTTCAAAAATGGAAGTTCTAAGACAGGATTTCCAGAAAATAAATAAAATTGTTGAGTCCGGTGAAGAGACGGACGGCTACCGGGAAGATATCTTAAGTCTAGAAGCCGAAAGTGAAGAAAATAAGGGTGAACAGTTAGGACTCTTTTAACATGCAGATTGAAATAATTTCAAATTCCCGTGTTTCTACCTGTAAACTTGGAAAGATTTTCTCCAGGGTTCTTTCGGTAGAAGATGTTATTCTTTTTACCGGAGAACTTGGCGGAGGCAAAACGACATTTATATCGGGTATAGCCGGGGGTCTGGGTATAACTGAGAATCCCTCAAGCCCCAGTTTTACTATTGTCAACGAGTACAGGGTCGGCAGATTCAAAAACCTTGTGCATATTGACCTGTACAGGCTGGGAGACACAGGGGAAATAAGTGAGATTGGTATTGGAGATTATATATATAATAGCAATTCAATTGTTTGCATAGAATGGGGAGATAAGATAAAACAATATATAAAAGGGAATTTTTTAGAGATAAACCTTGATTATCTAACGGACGAAGATGATACAGAATCAAAAAGAAAAATATTGTTCAGCAGTTCAAACCGCTACTGGGATAGGAAGCTTGAAGAACTCAGGGGTGTATTGGATAAAAATAAAGAATGGGAATAAAAAGTACACTGTAAAAAAATTAATATCATTTAAGAGCAGAAGATAAATTTTACCGGGTAAATCAGGTCAGAATTATAGAGTATTACGAAAGATGAGTTATGAATATCTTAAGCGTTGACAGCAGTACCAGATATCTGAGTGTTGCCGTCAGCCGTGACAGCAGGGTTATCTCTGAAGTAATGAGCAGGGCCGGCACCGGGCATATGGTAAATATAATGGGGATGCTGGACAGAACCCTGGGCAAATCAAAAATTGAATTAAAAGATATAGATGTGTTTGGAGTAAACAGTGGCCCCGGTGATTTTACAGGGACAAGAATCGGGGTCAGTGTCATAAAGATGTTAGCCTTCCTGGAAGAAAAGCCTGCTTTTGGGATTAATTCGCTGGATGCTGTTGCGGCGGGTATGGTCCTAAAAAATATCAATCTTATTGCAGGTTCGCCGGCCAGAGGTGTTTCTATCATAGTTATGCCCTGCCTTGACGTAAGGAAAAAGGAAGTCTATTTTTCTTTCTACAGTTCTGTCCCTGCCACTGAAGCCGGTGGTGGGGGAAATTATATTGCAAGAATTGATTCCGGGAAGGCCAATTTTTTTATAAAGAAGGAAAGTGAAAACTTTTTGGTCGGCTATGATAAGCTAAAAGAGTTTTTAGATAGATTGATAAAAAACAGAACCTTAAAGGTTCCGGGTAGCCCTGCCATATATAGAAATCCAGAGGTAGTTATAGGGGGGAACTGTTGTACAGTCTACAGGGAAACTTTATCTAATATTCTAAAGCACGGCAAAGTTTATATACTGGATAAAAAAACAGTATATCCCCGGGCGGGATATGTCAATGCCTGCGCTTATTATAATGGGTTAAAAAAGGCCGGGCCCGGTAATATTACCCCTGTTTATGTAAGAGAATTCATTCCCTTTGGGGGTGCTGATAAAGATAAACATAATAGTAATAGCCAACAATGAGGCCGGGTATAAAAGGGCAGTTTAACAGATATCATGCGCGTAAAAACATCAGGAACGATAATGAGTAGAGAAGATATAAAAGGAGAAATTAATATACTGGGTATAGAGACTTCCTGTGATGACAGCTGTGCCGCTGTGGTCAAGAATGGCTCCGCGGTACTTTCCAATGTAGTTTCTTCCCAGGAAGAGATTCACAGAGAGTATGGGGGTATCGTTCCCGAGATAGCGTCAAGAAAACATATAGAGGTGATAAACATAGTTATAAAGGAGGCGCTGGAGAAGGCAGGCAGAAGTTTTGATGATATTGACGCAGTCAGCGTTTCAAATAGGCCCGGCCTTATAGGTTCACTCCTGGTGGGGATGGGTGCGGCCAAAGCTATAAGCTATACTAAAAAGGTTCCTCTTATTGCAGTAAATCATCTTGAGGCACACATATACTCAAACTTAATTGAAAATCCTGATATCACGGGTGGTTTTATAGGGCTTGTTGTTTCAGGGGGGCATTCAAGCCTGTATTATGTTGATAGGGACTGGAGCGTAAAAGAAATCGGCCATACTGTTGATGATGCAGCAGGGGAAGCTTATGATAAGATAGCGAGATATCTGGGACTCGGTTACCCCGGCGGCCCTGTTATTGACAGGCTGGCGCAGGGCGGAGATTCCTCTTTTATAGACTTTCCCAGGCCCATGCTGGAAAGTGGTGATTTTAACTTTAGTTTCAGCGGGCTCAAGACTTCTCTTATTTACAGGACAAAAAAAGATAAAAAGCTCCTCCTGGGGGAAAATATCCCCCATCTTGTTGCCAGTTTCCAGAGAGCGATAGTGGAGGTTCTGACGGAAAAAACAATAAGAGCGGCCAAAGAGTTAGGAGTGGAGAAGATACTGGTGAGCGGTGGAGTGGCTGCCAATAGCGAGCTCAGGAAAGAGTTTCTGAAAAAAGGTGAGGCCAGCGGTATTAAAATATATGTCCCTCCATTTTACCTGTGCATGGATAATGCAGCGATGGTGGCCTGTGTGGGCTATTACAGGTTTTTGAAAAGAAGATTTGACAGCCTGGAAGTTGATGTCCACTCAAGAAGCGATGTTTAATTATAATTTATTTTATCTGGTTGATAAATTGTATAAAAAGAGAAAAAAGATGGCTAATTTAAGGCTATCTGCAGTAAAAGGCCTTAACATAACTCCGGGTTATCCCGGGCCGGTCTTAGAGCTATTTTTTTGATTCCGAGTTAAAGTTTATCTAAATTTTTTCTTGATTTTTTGTTTACGTTATAATATTATTTTTAAAGGTTAGCAGTCTATATATGAGAGTGCTAACTCTATTTAATGTATTTAAGTAAATGCACAATATTTTAAAAAGGAGGAAAAAATAATGGGATACAAACCGCTTGGTGACAGATTACTGGTAAAACCAAACCCCAGCGAGGAGAAAACTAAGAGTGGAATCGTTCTTCCGGATTCTGCGAAAGAAAAACCACAGGAAGGAAAAGTAATTGCAGTTGGCAGTGGAGCAAGAGATGAGAAAGGCAGCAAAGTTCCTATGGAAGTAAAGGTCGGGGATGTTGTCCTTTACTCCAAGTATTCAGGGACTGAAGTAAAAATTGATGGAGAGGAACATCTGATTATAAAAGAGAGTGATATTCTGGCAATCGTAGAGTAAAAGTTTTTATTTTTTGAAGGAGGTAAAGAAATAATGGCAAAAGAATTAAAGTATAATGAGAGCGCAAGAAGATCTCTGGAAAAAGGGGTAAATACCATAGCAGATGCAATCAAAGTTACCCTTGGCCCCAAGGGTAGGAATGTAGTGCTTGATAAGAAATATGGTTCTCCTACCATTACAAATGATGGCGTAACCATAGCAAGAGAAATTGAAGTGGAAGATGTTTTTGAAAATGCAGGTGTCCAGCTGCTAAAAGAAGTTGCTACCAAAACTAATGATGTTGCGGGTGATGGTACAACCACAGCTACCATACTTGCCCAGGCTATGGTAAAAGAAGGCCTGAGAAACGTGGCAGCAGGAGCAAATCCAATGTTGCTAAAAAAAGGTATAGAAGAAGCAGTTAATATAGTTGTAGATGAAATAGGAAAAATGAGTCAGGATATTGCAACTGACAAAAAGAAAATAGCTGAAGTTGCAGCTATTTCGGCTGCAGATGAAAAGATCGGTAATACCATAGCTGATGCTATGGACAAGGTAGGAAAAGATGGAGTTATTACTGTTGAGGAATCAAATAAATTTGGTATAGAAATAGAGCTGGTTGAGGGTCTGCAGTTTGATAAGGGTTATCTATCTCCTTATATGGTTACCGATGCAGAAAGAATGGAAGCGGTTCTGAGCGACCCTTATATCCTTATAGCAAATCAGAAAATAGCAGCAGTTGGAGATTTAATCCCGGTTCTTGAGAAAATACAGCAGTCAGGAAAACCGCTTTTAATAATTGCAGAAGATGTTGAGGGCGAAGCTCTGGCTACCATAGTGGTTAACAAACTCCGGGGCACATTGACCGTTGTTGCCGTGAAAGCTCCAGGGTTTGGCGACAGACGAAAAGCTATGCTGGAAGACATTGCCATTGTAACCGATGGTAAAGTGATAAGTGAAGAGATTGGCGTTAAGCTTGAGAACGTTACCCTTGAGATGCTTGGCTCGGCAAGGCAGGTCAAGGTAGATAAAGAGAATACAACAATTGTTGAAGGGAAAGGTTCTATAAATTCTATAAAAGGCAGGATAAAGCAGATTAAAAATGAGATAGAACAGAGTGACTCGGATTTTGATAAGGAAAAATTACAGGAAAGGCTGGCCAAACTATCCGGCGGCGTAGCAGTAATAAAAGTTGGAGCTGCAACTGAAGTGGAATTAAAGGAGAAAAAGCACAGGATAGAAGATGCTCTATCAGCTACAAAGGCTGCAGTTGAAGAGGGTATTGTTGCAGGCGGTGGAGTTGTTCTTATAAATACAATTAAAAAGATTGACCTCGGCAAATTTGAGGGTGATATGAAAACCGGTGCGGCTATCGTAGCTAGAGCTCTTGAGGAACCGCTCAGACAAATTGCAGCCAATGCGGGACTTGAGGGTTCGGTTGTTGTGGAGAAAGTAAGGAAGATGGAACCGGGAGAAGGACTTGATGCATTAAATGGGAAATATGTAAATATGATAGATGCCGGTATTATAGACCCGGCAAAAGTAACCAGGAGCGCGCTGCAGAATGCGGCATCAATAGCAGCGCTCATGCTTACAACCGAAGTGGTTGTTGCAGAGAAACCTGAAAAAGAAAAACCCGGGCCTGCAATGCCTCCAGGAGGAGGGTATGGCGGAATGCCCCCGATGTAATAAGGTAGGAGCAGGTCAGGCTCAGGAAGGTCTATATTACTAAAGTTAAATTAAGTTGTCCTAAACCTGCCTGATACTGGCAGCCGCAATGGTATTTGTAGATAAAATGAGGACCGGTTTTAGTTTCAAAACCGGCCCTCATTTATTATTATATGGGGATATAATGTTAATCCACTGGTTTCCTGTATATAAAATATTAAAATTCGCCAGGAAAAGTACTTGATATAAGAGTTGATATCTTAAGTGTTTTTGCTGGAAATATTTCCAGCGGCCAGCCCGTAAAAGATTTTTTTTGAACCTGCAAGTCAAATAAATATTCTTAACTTAAAATAGGCAGATAATCTATGAATATATTATAATAATAATTTTTCCTTGACAGGGAAGAATTAGAAGATATTATAAAGTTAGGCAAAGCTAACTTTATAATATTAGCGAATTAAAAATTTTAAAGATAGGAATCGGGTAAAATGAATGTAAAAGAAAATAAAAAACTTACAGGGAAAAGAATAGGTATACTGGGAAAAGGAGGAAGCGGAAAAAGCACAGTTACAGTTTTACTTGCAGGAGCGCTTAGAGATTCTGGATATAAAGTCTGTGTGCTGGACGCTGATTCAACTAATATAGGGCTTCACCAGGCGCTGGGGCTAAAAAAAATACCTGCATCTCTTATAGATTATTTTGGAGGAACTGCGTTTAGTGGTGGGTCGGTAACCTGTCCTGTTGATGACCCTACCCCTTTGCCCGGCGCAGAAATTTATTTAAATAAACTATCCGATAAATATTATGCCCGAAGCCAGGAGGGTATATTTTTCCTGACGGCAGGTAAGATAGGAGACAGGGGGCCGGGAGCAGGGTGTGATGGTCCTATATCTAAAATAACCAGAGATTTAAGAATATCAGGTTTTGGAGATAATCCAGTAACTTTAATAGACCTGAAAGCAGGACTGGAAGATCCTGCAAGAGGGGTAATTACCAGCCTGGACTTAATTATTGTTGTAGTTGATGCCAATAACGCCTCCATCCATATAGCAGCGGATATGAAAAATATAGTGGGTCAGATAAAAGCCGGGAAATTGCCTGCTACCAGGCATCTGGATAATCCTGAACTTGTTAAAATAGCAAATAAAATATTTCTGAACTCAAAAATCATGGATGTTATGGTGCTATTGAACAAGATAAAGGGAAAAGAAGTAGAAAGCTATATAAAAAGAAAATTAATAAAAAATGGGATAGAGCCTGCAGGAACAATTTATGAAGATAATTCAATTTCCATGTCCTGGTTGAAGGGGGAACCTATTAAGTATGACAAAAAAATGCCGGGTGTAGAGGAATTAATTAAAAAAATGGAAGAGAAAGCCGGGTAGCGTGATAAGAAGAGACCGGTTGATTATACTATTGAATTTTTTTTATGCATGATATTTTTTAAAATTAACCCGGGATTAGTAGCAGCCAGTCCGGATACACGGTTAATAAATTGAATAAATCAATAACTTATAGTAATATTTCTTTTATTATTATTTTATGTGATTTGAGATAAAGATTACCGGTTCACATAGTTCTTAAAAATTTTTATCTTTTAGTTTTCTGTAATTTCTGAAGTTAAACATCTACTACGAATATGGCAGTTGAATTATTTTACAAAATTTTACTTGTAATCGCAGCTTACCTTTTTGGTTCTTTCCCGACTGCGTATGTGATCCATAAAATAAAAAAAGGTGATGATATAAGAAATTACGGGAGTGGGAATGTAGGCGGTACCAATGTTACCCGCACCCTCGGCGCAGCTTACGGGGTTATTACTATTATTGTTGACGTTATTAAAGGATTTATCCCTGTGCTTGTGATTTATCTCATTTATCCCGGAGATTTAATACTTCTTTCAGTAGTATCTGTTGCAGTTGTTCTGGGTCATGACTTTCCTTTATACATTAAGTTTAAGGGAGGAAAGGGAATAGCAGCTTCATTTGGAGTTATTATAGGTGTTACACTGCTTCCCTTTGTAAATATTGCAGATAGTGCGTTATGGATAAAGATACTGCCGCCTGTTATCATTCTGGGTACATGGGTTATTGTTTTTGTTATTTTTAGAATAGTATCCGTAGCCTCGCTGGGCGGTGCTGTTGCAAATCCTGCTGCATTTTTCTTTACCGGATATGTGTGGCCAATAGTAATTGCTGCGGTTTGCTGGAGCTTGCTGACTTTTATCACTCACAGGGAAAATATTAAAAGATTAATAAATAAAGAAGAAAAAAAAATTAAGAAATAAGGGGTGTAAATGGAAATTGAAATTGGTAAGGGTAAAACCGGCAGGAGGTCCTATGGTTTTGATGAAATATCAATAGTTCCAAGCAGGAGGACCAGGGACCCGGAAGATATTGATATTTCGGTGAATATTGGAGATTTCAAACTTGATTTGCCTGTTCTTGCTTCAGCTATGGATGGTGTTGTGGATGTGAAATTTGCCATAGAAATGAGAAAATTGGGGGGTCTTGCTGTACTCAATCTTGAGGGCTTACAGTGCAGATATGAAGAAGCTGATGAGGTTCTGGATAAAATCTCAAAATTTTCCAGTGAGGAAGCTACGAGGAGAATGCAGGAAATTTATACCGAGCCAGTAAAAGAAGAGCTGATAGCCAAAAGAGTAAAACAGATAAAGGATGGGAGCGATATAGCATGTGCCTCGCTGACTCCAAAAAATGTTGAGAAGTACTATAAAATAGCTGTAGATGCCGGCCTTGATATTCTTGTGGTGCAGGGAACTGTGGTAAGTGCAGAACATGTTAGTAAAACAAAGACACCACTGGATTTGAAAAAGTTTATTCCAGAATGCTCTATTCCGGTAATAGTTGGCGGCTGTTCCTCATACTCAACTTCCCTGCACCTAATGCGGACGGGTGCTGTGGGCGTGCTGGTAGGAGTTGGTCCCGGGGCCGCCTGTACCACCAGGCAGGTACTGGGCATTGGCGCCCCTCAGGCTACAGCTATCGCAGATGCCTCGGCAGCAAGGATGAGGCATCTTGAAGAAACTGGAAATTACTCATTAGTTATTGCTGATGGAGGGATGCGTACAGGTGGGGATATAGCGAAAGCTATTGCCTGCGGCGCAGACCTGGTTATGATAGGCTCCCCTCTTTCAAGTGCCAGGGAAGCTCCGGGGAGAGGTTATCACTGGGGTATGGCCACTTTTCACCCTGATTTGCCGAGAGGAACAAGGATAAAAACGGAAATAAAAGCCAGCCTGAAGGAAATACTGGTGGGCCCTGCATTTGAGAATGATGGAACCTTAAATCTGTTCGGGGCATTAAGGACCTCAATGGCTACCTGCGGATATGAAAATATTAAGGACTTCCAGAAAGCCGAGGTGCTGGTTGCTCCTTCCATAAAAACAGAAGGCAAACTCCAGCAACAACAGCAGAAAGTAGGAATGGGATTTTAAAATGGATAGTGTACTGGTCATAGATTTTGGCGGGCAATATAGTCAGTTAATTACCAGGAGATTAAGGGAACTGAGAGTTTATTCTGAGCTTGTTCCTTATGATGCTGATATAAAAGAAATAAAAGATAAAAAGCCAAGTGGTTTGATATTATCCGGTTCGCCGTACAGTATTTTATCCAGAGATGGGAAAATTCCTGTAATGGATAAAGGAATTTTTTCGCTGGGCATACCCATACTGGGAATTTGTTATGGAATGCAGCTGATATCCGGGTTATTTGGTGGAGAAATTACAACTACCGGCCATAATGAATATGGCAAAATGAGAATAAAATTAAACCTTGGTTCACCTCTTTTTAAGGATTTAAAGCCAGTAGAAGTATGCTGGATGAGCCACAAAGACAGTGTAAAGAAAGTCCCTCCGGGGTTTAATACTATAGCTTCCACTGCGAATCTTCCTATCGCCGGCATAGAGAATGAAAAAGACAGAATATACGGAATACAATTCCATCCCGAGGTGATTCATACCCCGTCAGGTATGGATATACTTAAAAACTTTTTGTTTGATATCTGCAGGTGCTCGCCAACCTGGACAATGGTCTCCATTATTGAAAATCAGATAAAAAAAATAAAAGATGAGGTAAAGGACGGGAGAGTAATATGCGGGTTGAGTGGTGGAGTAGATTCTTCTGTAGCCGCAGTTCTTGTAAACAAGGCTGTCGGTGATAAACTTACCTGTATATTTGTTGACCATGGTCTTCTGCGTAAGGGGGAAGCAGAAAAAGTTGTGGCAACATTCAAGGAAAATTTTAAAATCAATTTAATTCATAGAAATGCCAGCGGAAGGTTCCTTAAAAAATTGGTTGGTGTTACAGACCCGGAAAAGAAGAGGAAAATAATCGGGACTGAATTTATAAGAGTATTTGAAGAGGAAGCTTTAAGAACAAGAGATGCAAAGTATCTGGTGCAGGGTACGTTGTATTCGGATGTTATTGAAAGCGGTACCAGGGATGCGGCAAGAATAAAGTCACATCATAATGTTGGCGGGCTCCCTGAAGACATGAAACTAAAGTTGATTGAACCTTTGAGATTGTTATTTAAGGATGAAATACGGAAGATAGGAATAGAACTGGGGCTCCCCGATGAGATAATATGGAGGCAGCCTTTCCCGGGCCCCGGTCTGGCGATTAGAATAATCGGTGAAGTTACCGGGGAAAAAATAAAGATACTCCAGGATGCAGACGAGATAGTTGTTGAGGAAATAAAGAGAGCAAAATTATATGAAAAAATATGGCAGTCTTTTGCCGTTCTTCCGAGTATCAGGAGTGTCGGAGTGATGGGTGACGAAAGAACTTACTGCTATCCCATAATAATAAGGGCGGTGAACAGTACCGATGCCATGACTGCTGATTGGGTGAGGCTTCCGAACAGGGTTCTGGAGAGAATAAGCAATAGAATTGTAAACGAGGTTGAAGGGGTAAACAGAGTAGTATATGATATAAGTTCAAAGCCTCCAAGTACCATAGAGTGGGAATGAGTTAAAATTTGGCAGGTAAAATATTATTTATATTATTACATGAG
>CAZQQX010000027.1:20910-28322 GCA_964595565.1 uncultured Actinomycetota bacterium | reverse complement strand
CCTAGTTAGATTGATTGTATGGTTGGAAAAATTATTTTATCAAAATCAAGGTATCTTGCGGGACTCCAGTGCCCGAAATATTTATGGTATCTGGTCAATGCAAGAGAAGAAATTTCGGAACCGGATTTTGCAACCCGGTTCATTTTTAATCAGGGAATAAGAGTGGGTGAGTGCGCAAAAAAACTTTACCCTGCCGGGATTGACCTTGGGAATATAAGAAATTTAAAAGAGCAAATAATAAAAACCCGGGAGGTTTTATCTGAGAGGAAGCCGGTTTTTGAGGCAGGCTGCAGTTATGGCCCTGTTTATAGCAGGGCGGATATCCTGGTACCGGTAAATACAGACAGGTGGGATATTATTGAAGTCAAGAGTTCAACCCAGCTTAAAGAAGAATATATAGATGATGTATCTTTTCAAAAATATTGTTTTATAAAAGCGGGGATTTCTATAAGAAATTGTTTTATAGCTCATATTAATAATAGTTACATAAAGAACGGGGATATTGACCCAAAAGGCCTGTTTAGTAAGGTTGATATAACAGAAGAAGTTGAGGATAAGCTGGAAGACATAGAATATAGAATCAGCGAGATGCTTGAAACTGTGAAAAAAAGCAGTCCCCCGGAGGTTGCAATTGGAAAGCAGTGCTATGAACCCTATATATGCCCACTCAAACAGAAGTGCTGGGAGGGTTTACCCGATAATCACGTTTTTAACCTTTATGGGGACAAGACCAGGTCAATGCAATTATACAGTGAGGGCATCCTTTCCATTAAGGATATCCCGGACAGGTATAATTTAAGTTTAAAACAGCAGATACAGCGCGAATGCGAAAAAACAAAAAAGCCTTCAGTTAACAAAAAAGGAATTTTAGCGTTTATGGATAGTTTGAGATTTCCATTGTATTTTCTTGACTTTGAGACTTTTTCCACTGCTATTCCATTGTTTAACGGGACAAAGCCCTACCAGAAAATGCCCTTTCAATACTCGATACATGTCCTTCATTCTATGAATGAAAAACCAGAGCACCGGGAGTTTCTGGCAGGTGGACTTGAAGACCCGAGAAGAGAGTTACTTTCAGGGTTAAAAGAGGACCTGGGAGATGAAGGGAGCGTAATTGTTTATTATGAGCAGTTTGAAAAAGGTGTTCTCAGAGAACTTGCTTCGGAATTTCCCGGTTACAGTGAGTGGGTGGACCGGGTACTTCCGAGGATAGTTGACCTTTATAAGCCTTTTGGGAATTTCTATTATTACAACTCTTCCCAGAGGGGAAGCGCTTCGGTTAAAAGTGTGCTGCCGGCTATTACTGATTTAAGTTATGAGGGAATGGAAATAGCCAATGGCCTGGCTGCAAGCGCCTATTTTCTTTATATCTATGGGAACTTTTATAATTTAAAGGAGCCTCCCGGGGCAGGGGAAGTGGAAAGAATCAGAAAATCGCTTATTGAGTACTGCAGGATGGATACCCTGGGGATGGTTCATATTCTCGGGGCTCTGTCAAAAGAGGCCGGATTGCAGTAATAGGCATGATAAAAATTAAGGTTAATTCCTGAAGCAACGGTAAAAAAGCTGTAAAAATGATTCTTAAATCTAACTTTTTTTCTTTACCGACATACTTATTATTCCCAGTAAAAGGAATACTGCGCCGGTTGCGGCAAGAACGGTTATATTAATGAGCGGTGAGAGTTCATGGTTACCGAAGTAGAAAGTAACTCCCATAAACTGTTCAAATGATTCAGAAACCTCCGCCGGAGCATTTGCAAAAGATTCGGCCATTGGTTCTTCCATCATAATCTGTCTGAATAATGCTGCGGCATGGCTTATGGGGAAAATTTTTATTGCTGTTTGTACAGTAGAGGGAAGATTGCCAATGGGTATATATATTCCGGTTAAAAATCCGATTAATGTTCCTGTAACTGTGCTTACTGAAGAGAAAGCGTTTGAGCTCTTGAAAAAAGTAACCATAAAAAATACCATTGAAGAGCCGGCAAATACTGACAGTAGCATTACTCCCAGCAATTTTATAAGCGAAAGGAGCCCCAGAAATTCGCCGCCGTTTGCAAATATATAAATTTCGGCCACAACAAGCGATATGAGGCTCATAATAATGCCGATTAAAAAAGAGCTAATTATGTATCCGGTAGAAATCTGTGAGCGTGTTATGGGAGCGGACAGGAAATCTTTTAGGATCTTATTTGACCTGTCCTCTACCATGATTCCAAATGCGCCCAGAGTGGTGGTTATCGAGGTAACCGAAAGTATACCTGCCATAACCCAGCTGTCTGCAATAAAGCGGGAATTATCTCCCAGCATTTCTTTAAAACTACTGGCAATATTATTGCCCAGGAACAATACGTAAAGCCCGATTATAATAAATATGGCAAGAAAAGAAAAAAACACCGATGCTCTGTCGCGTAAAAAGATTTTTAAGTTCCTCTTTATGAGACTGGTCATACTGCTCATTTAATTTCCATCCTCTCTTATGGTATGGCCGGTGATGTTCACAAAGGCGTCATCCATACTGCCGCTTAAGACTTCAAATCCCGATATAAGTTTTTGAGCCTTATTTATAAGCGGGATTGCGTCGATAGTTTTTGGAATCCTTACAATCACGGAACCGCCGGATATGGAAAATTCTACACTCTGCTCGGTTAAAAAATCTTTAAGCTTATCAATGTCCGGGGAAATAAATTTAAGAGTATCCATGCTGTATTTTGCCCTGAGCATTGACGGGGTCCCGCTGGCGGAAATAATGCCATTGTCGATTATGGCTACATAATCAGCACCGGCAGCTTCTTCCATGTAGTGGGTAGTAAGAAATACGGTCATACCGGTTTCTTTTTGTAGATTACGGATAGTGTCCCAGACGCTCTTTCTGGTCTGGGGGTCAAGACCGGTAGTTGGTTCATCCAGGAAAAGAATTTTTGGGGTATTTATCAGTGCCCTTGCTATATCAGCTCTACGCCTCTGTCCGCCTGAGAGTTTTCCGTAGGGGCGGTTCAGGAAGCTCTCAACCCCGGCAGTTTTTACTGCTTTATCGACGGCAGTGATAAGCTCCTTTTTTTGTGTGTCATAAAAACTACCGCGGGTGTAGAGATTCTCTTTTACGGTAAGGAGATTGTCCAGAATGCTATCCTGAAAAACAATCCCGATATGCTTCCTGATTTTCTCATCCTGTGAGCCAAGCTTATAACCATTGACCGTAACGGAGCCGCTGTCAGGTTTAAGAAGGGTGCAGAGAATATCGATGGTGGTGGTTTTTCCTGCACCATTTGGACCAAGAAATGCAAATAGCTGGCCTTCATTTACATGGAAATCTATACCTCTGACTGCTTTAACATTTCCATAACTTTTTATTAATCCACTGACATTTATTATATGAGATAATGGCATATTAAATTTTAAAACTTACGTTTTTTAAATTTTCGAAAATGTTTCTAATATAAAAAAATTATAATAATTATATAATAAATCTATAAGAAAGTTAATGTCAAATAAACTTTTTGAATAATACCTTGCAATGTATGATACCTTGTGTTATCATACAGATATAAATTTTATGGAAAGGATTTATTTTCATGAATATACAGTTTAAAAAAGGGGTTCTGGAACTATGTGCCCTTGCTTTGCTGGCAAGAAAAAATTGCTATGGATATGAGCTGGTAAATGAAATCTCCAGAAGCATATCTATTTCAGAGGGGACAATTTACCCTCTGCTCAGGAGACTGAAGAATGATGGTTATGTCACTACTTACCTTGAGGAATCCAGTGAAGGAGCTCCCAGGAAATACTATCAGTTGACCGAAGCTGGTAAAAAAATAGAAAAAGAACTGAAGGAAGAGTGGTTAACTTTTGTTAAAAAAGTAAATAGCTTTTTGAAGGATGGTGCCAGGGATGAATAAGAAAGATTTTATAAATATTTTATCCTCAAATCTTCGGGGAGTTCCCGGGGAGGACAGGCAGGATGTGATAAGTGATTTTGAGGAGCATTTCAAGGAAGGACTTTTAGAAGGAAGAGCTGAAGAAGATGTAGCTGCTTCACTGGGAGACCCAAAGGTTCTTGCCGGCCAGCTTAAAGCAACCATACTGGTAAATGAGGCAGAAAAAACTGCTTCTGCTGTTAATATCACCAGGGCTGTGTTTGCCACTCTGGGGCTGGGATTTTTTAATCTATTATTTATACTGGGCCCTTTTATTGCCATAGCAGGTGTGCTGCTGGCATTATTTGTTTCGGCAATAGCCATTACTGCATCGGGAATTACACTGGTCTTTGCGGCTATTTTTGGACCGTTGTTTCCCCAGTATTTTACTGTTTTAGCCACCCCGGCAGTGTCGGTGTTTATATCCATAGGGCTTACCTGCTTTGGTATTTTATTTTTTATAGGTGACATTTACCTGACGAAATGGCTCTACAGATTATTTATAAGGTACATGAGGTTTAATTTGAGAATCATAACAGAGAGGGAGCGGTAAAATGAAGTTTGGAATAAAAAAATTCGTTTTGTGCCTTGTTATTGTAATGATTGGTTCTTTTATTACAGCAGGCATTATAATCATGGTGACGGGGAATTTCTCTATATTGACGGAAAAAATTAATGAATCAAAAAGTTTTAGCCCGCAGGAGATAGATAAGATTTCTATAGATGTTGTAAGCACGGATGTAAATATTATTCCTGCCGATGAAGATGAAATCAGGGTACATCTTTACGGCGAAGTATCCACGGGCTTGAGCAGGGATATACCTTCACTTGTTTCCTATATATCCGGTGATGAACTGCGGGTAGAGATTGTCAGACCTAAAACACAATTAATCGGATTCAGTGTTTGGAGGACCAGCCTGGACCTGTATATGCCTGAAGACTCCCTGGAGGTTCTGGTAATAGAGACCTCCTCGTCAGATGTAAGTGTCAGCGATTTGAAGGTTGATAGGTTTGATTACGGGAATATATCCGGGGATTTCAGAGGTAATTCATTATTTGCTGATGATCTAAAATTAACTGTTACTTCCGGGGATGTTAATCTGGAAGATTATACCGGAGATATAGATATCCATACCGTATCCGGTGATATAGTTCTGGAAGAAGGAAGACAGAATGATAATATCGAGATAATTTCTGTATCAGGCGATATTAATATAAAGCAGGAAGATTCAAGCAATATTTATATTGAAAGTACAGCAGGTGACGCCAGGGTCGAGCTTTCAGAAGATGCCCGGTTTTATCTTAAAGCAGAAACGGTTTCAGGTGCTATAGGCAACAGTTTTCCGATTAAAGTAACCTCCTCGAGCGGCAGGAGCCTGGAGGGGGTAATAGAGGATGACCGGATGGAGATTACCATAAACACCATATCGGGTGATATTAATATAGATTACAGGTGATTTCAGGTAGGTGTTAAATTGTATTACGGATTAATAAAATTATTTATTAAAGAAAGGGAAAGAAGTGAGTAGTAAGAGTAAGAAAAACAGGTTAGTTGGCTTGATGCATATTCTAGTGGTATTTTTTCTGATAGCTATTATCTCAGTTGCCAGTGTATCCTGTAATTGGACCATAGGGCTGGTAAGAGGTTCAGGGGATATAGAAACTGAAGAAAGGGATGTTTCAGATTTTCACGAAGTACATTTATCAGGTACCGGCGATTTAATTATCACTCAGGGAGAAAAAGAATCACTGGTGATAGAAGCAGATGATAATGTAATCCCTCTGATAGAGACAGAGGTATCAATGGAAATATTAACCATTGGTTTCAAGCGGGGTTATAATTTTGTTCCAACCTCGGATATAAAATTCTATCTTACGGTAAAGGAACTGGATGAAATCTTATTAAGTGGTGCAGGCAGTGTGATATGTGGGGATTTTGATGCCGGGGAACTGGAGATTGGAATTAGTGGTGCCGGTGATATAGATTTCAGGCTGAATGCCGATGTGGTAAGGGTAAATTCTTCAGGGGCGGGTGATATAAACCTTAGCGGTACGGTTGACAGGCAGGAAATTAATTTAAGCGGCGCGGGTAAATATGATGCCGGAGACCTGGAAAGCAGGGAGTGCGACATCACTGTTTCCGGTGCAGGCAGCGCCACGGTAAATGTTAGCCAGGAGCTTGATATAAATATATCTGGAGTTGGCAGTGTGAACTATAAAGGCTCTCCCGACATACAGCAGAAAATAACCGGACTGGGAAGAATAAAGAGTATTAATTAAAACTGACAGAAGAAGAAAAAAGATAATAAACATATGTGATGTAGTGATTAATAATATTTTATAGGTTAAAATAAAGCAGAAAGGAATAAAATTGGAGGATATAAGTAAAGCAGATTTAAAAGAGGGCAAGAAACAGCTGGAGGGAGTGCTCATACTATGCTGGGTTATGGCTATAATTACTGGCCTTGCAGTATTATCGGATCTCGGCTGGGGGTGGCATCCCGCAGGTTTTTTTACCGGGTATCTTGGTGAGGCCATTACTATTTACCATGTTTCTGATATTATCAGGAATATAGTGACTTTTCCTTTTAAGATGGCTTATTCCCTGATTCTTCCAGCATTATATGTTGTGGAGCTGATAGGCTTATATAACAGACGCTCTTTTGCAGTGCCTCTCGGGAGGGCAGTTCTTGTAGTTACAATGGTATTGTTTTTCCCGATTGGAACTATATTTGGAGCAATTTTGTGGAAGAGATTTAATCACCCTGTTTCCAAAAAGTATTTGAATTATGAGGGTTAGCCATTAGAGAAATAACTCCGGGTTATTTTTTTAAAATAACAAATAAATATAAGAATTAATGCAGGGACAAAAAAAGGAAAATTATTTAAGGTTCTAAGTGTGGTTTTTAAAAATTTATCAATGTCTGGCAGGGAGGAATAAATGAATGATACAAAAATTGATGAGGAAAAGTATCAGGCGGCAAAGAGGAGAGTGGAGGAAATAAAGGGGTTTTATGGCCATCTTTTTTCCTATATCGGAGTGAATGTGGTGCTTCTAATAATTGACATGGTCACCGGGCTTCGGGGCTGGTGGTTTTACTGGGTAACTGCGTTCTGGGGAATTGGTCTTTTCTGGCATGCTATGGGGGTATTTGTATTTTATAAAATAACGGGCGGCACGTGGGAGAAAAGGAAAATAAAAGAGGTAATGGATGAAATGGAAAAATCAGAAAAAGAGGTAAAGTAGCCTGTTTGGAAGTCCGGAGTAGATTTAGCTTGAAATAAGGAAATTATTAATATGCAGAAAACCACGATTTGAAAACATTCATGCCATTACAGTAAAAGCAGGTAAAATTAAAGATAAGAAAGATTTTAAATCTTTCTTATCTCTGGTATTTCTCTTTTTCTGGTACACTCGGCAACCTCTTTTATCTGCTCAAGTATTTCTCTTTTAACCGGTACCTGTATTTCTTCCGGTTCTACCTTTTCATTATT
>CAZQQX010000027.1:0-20810 GCA_964595565.1 uncultured Actinomycetota bacterium | reverse complement strand
GTATTTCTCTTTTAACCGGTACCTGTATTTCTTCCGGTTCTACCTTTTCATTATTTATTTTGTCTATGCTCAGGTATAATTTCATTTTCTCTTCCATCCTGGCAAACATGAGATTATCGGCTGCTTTTTCCCATATATCAGGCTTCAATAGATTTGCTCTCAGGGTGTTTTGATTAATTTTTTCCCATGTCTCTATATTATGGCCGAACTGAATATAGGCTACTTTTCCAGCGTAACTGTCAACATTCATATTGTAGAGCTGTCTTAATGATGTTTTTACAAATTTAGTTTCTGCATATTGAAGCGCAATAAACACAACATTGCCCCCGGCTTTTAACCAATCATAAATAAATGAAAAGCCTATCAGGGGTTTTCCCGAACCGCCGGGCCCGCTGATAAGTGTTGATGATGGATAGGGCAACCCTTCCGGCAATAATTTAATAAGCCATTCCTGACTTAATTTTAACTTTTTCATATTTATATCTCCCTTACAGTTAAAGATTAAATTATAAGTAATTTAATTAGTTATCTATATGCTGCTGAATCCCGGTATTTTAAGCACCGGACCTGAATTTTATTACTCCCTGGTTATATTATACTATATGAGGGTAGTGTTGTTTCCGGGGAATGTTAGCAATTTAATCCATTAATAAATATAATAATATATAATGGTTAGTAATGGTGTCCGGAGTGCCCTGAACTGGTTCAGAGAATAAAGTAGGAGTTTAATATAATTAGAATTAGATTAATTGTATGCAGGCGCTACAAATATGGAAACCGGTTCCCGTTAATATATTTAAGGTCAGGCAGATGGAATATGCATCATTTAAAGAATAAGAAATGAATAGAAAGCAAGAGAATTTTGTTAATGCTGCTAAAACACTCACCATAATACTGATTTGTGTTTTTTTTATTATACCTTTTGGTAACCTGGAAGCTGGAATAGACCCCTGTTTTATTAAATGTAATCCTTACGCATGGGATATTGAACCGGGGACCCAGAAAGCTGTGTATATTACCGGAATCAGTGCGGGCAGTAAAACTAAAAGAGAAGAAATTTATAATTTAATAGAAACAACTGAGTTAAACAGTATTGTTTTTGATGTTAAAGATGATTGGGGTTATATTGATTACAATACAGATATAGAGCTGGTAGAGGAAACAGGCGCAAATAAAAATTATTATGACCTTGATTTGTTATTGAAGGAAATGAACGCCAGGGGAATTTATGGTATAGCAAGGTTTGTTGTTTTTAAAGATAGCATCCTGCCGCGGGCAAGACCGGAGTTTGCAATTGCAGATAAGAGGACAGGGATGCCTCTTTATTCGGAAGGTTCTTATTGGCCCGATATTTATTGTGAAGAAGTATGGGATTATTATATAGAAATTGTAAAAGAGCTTGCTTCAAAAGGTGTCAGGGAGATACAGTTTGATTATATTAGAGCGCCCGCCAGGGGTAATATAGCTTATGCTGAATACACTTATAATATAAATGGTAATACAAAGGTCTGGGCTATAACTAATTTTCTAAAAAGAGTAAGAGAGGAAACAAAACCCTATAATATTAAAATATCCGCGGATGTTTTTGGCTGGACCTTCATAGTAGAAAATGACCAGGGGATTGGTCAGTTACTTGAGGAAATTGTACCATTTCTGGATTACATATATCCTATGCCTTATCCTTCTCATTATTCTACGAATTTTTTAGGTTACGGACTCCCCGAAGAGTATCCTTATGAGGTAGTAAGTTATACTTTAAAAAAAGGGATGCTGAGAATAGATAATTTAAGTGATGCAGGCTGTATGATAGTCCCGTGGATTCAGGCCTTTAGTCTAAGGGTAAAGTATACAGAAAGGGAAATACTGGAGCAGATGAGGGCAGCGAAGGAGTTAGAAATAGAAGGATACTTATGCTGGAATGCAGCGAATAATTATGGGACAGTAGAAAGAGCGCTAAATAGATAATTAACATGTAATAAATTAGTAAAATAGCCTGTGTAGTATTAAAATTAGAGTAAAGGTAAGTTAATTATTTAAAGAGTTTATCTAAAAAATTATATATTTTAGAGAGTAAGAAAATTGAAAGTGACGGAGGGCAAGATAACTATGAAAATTGAAGAAAATTTTGAATACGGAGGATGGAACAAATGCATACGTATGGCCAGTGATGAACTGGAGATTATAGTTACTACTGAGGTCGGTCCCAGGATTATCCGGCTCGGGTTTATCGGGGAGATAAATGTCTTAAAGGAAGTGAAACATCAGCAGGGTAAGACCGGCGGCAAAGAATGGCTGTTATATGGAGGGCACAGACTCTGGCATGCTCCTGAGGACATCAAACGGACATATTTTCCTGATAATGACCCGGTTGATTATAAATGGGACGGCAAGACCCTGAAGCTTATTCAGAAAATGGAGGAAACTACCCGGATTAGGAAAGAAATTGAAATAACATTTTTTTCAAATAATGGTGTAAAGATATTGCACAGGCTGATAAATAAGAACCTGTGGAAAATTGAATTGGCGCCCTGGGCAATTACAGTGATGGCAGAAGGGGGGAGAGCTATAATACCGCAGGAACCATACGGGACAGGGAGTGAAAATTTGCTTCCATCACGTCCTCTTGTTCTCTGGCCTTATACCAGGATGGGAGATTCCAGGTTTATATGGGGAGATAAATTTATACAGGTAGGGCAGGACCCTGACAGTAAAACGAATCAAAAAATCGGGGTTCTGAATACACCCGGGTGGGTTGCATATAGTCTCAAGAAATGGCTTTTTATTAAAAGATGGAATTACGAACCGGATATAAGGTATCCAGATTTTGGAGTAAATTTGGAGGTTTACACGAATCCAGAAATAATTGAGGTAGAAACACTTGGCAGTTTTGAGAAGATACCCCCGGATGGATCTTTGGAGCATGTTGAGAACTGGTTTTTGTTTAGAGAAGAAGTTAAAGAAGATGAAGAATCTCTGGAAGAAAAATTAATTCCCATAATAAAAAAGACAGAAGCAGAACTTTAACCTGCAATTCTTCCAGTGCCAGGCTTTGTATTTTATTGGTCCTATTCGTTTGGCTGAATTTTTAAAGATTATAAAAAAATCGTTTAGAGCATTTGTTAAACAACTTCAGTATAATGTTAAAACAAGAGTAGTGATTTTAACTTATATATTATCATTTATTTCTTCTCTGCCATCTTGTCTTTTTAAGCATTTTCTTATGCTTCTTCTTTCTCATTTTTTTTCTTCTCTTTTTAATAACCGAGCTCATGTTACTTCCTTGGCTGTGTTTCTTTATAAAATATAATAAATTATTTTAATTTAAAAATATCATTGTATCTATCGGGTAAGCTATTATATCAGAAAAGGCCATGTTATTGTATTATTTAGTAAAAAAACTTTTAAAAAAGCTAAAATATTCTGGAAGACTCTGATTGATGTTTTCCTTAATTTTATTTGTTTTGAGGGTAAAGTTTGTCCCGGGGGCTTAAAAATCCAGAAAAAAACAGATATAACTATTGACATACAATATATAGTATATTAACATAATCATATACACAATATAATGAGTCAATTTAAATATTCTAAAAAATTGTTTTGCGATTAATTTTAATATTAATTAATTTAATTATTAAATTTAATGTTTCTGGAGGTACCTATTGATGGAAAAAGAAAATATAAAGGAGACCGGGAAAAAGGAAAAACTTGATTATTACCTCAACAAGGAAATAAGATTATCTGAAAATGCTGTAAAGGTTCTGGAGAGAAGATATTTAAAAAGAGATGAAGAAGGAGTTCTTCTTGAAACTCCCAGGGATATGTTCATAAGAGTTGCCAGAAATGTTGCTTCCGCTGAGAAAGAATATGGTAAAACAGAAGAGGAAATAAAAGAAATAGAAAAAGAGTTTTTTGATATAATGACAGACCTTGATTTTCTCCCAAATTCGCCAACGCTGATGAATGCCGGCAAAGAACTCCAGCAGCTTGCTGCCTGTTTCGTGCTTCCGGTAGGGGATTCCATGAATGACATTTTTGAGGCGCTAAAGGAAACTGCACTGATACAGAAATCCGGAGGGGGCGTGGGATATTCCTTTTCTAATATAAGGCCAAAAAATGATGTAGTGCTTTCAACTAAAGGAGTCTCAAGCGGACCAATCTCTTTCATGACTGTTTTTAATGCTGCAACGGATACCATAAAGCAGGGTGGGACAAGAAGAGGGGCAAACATGGGCATATTAAGAGTGGACCATCCTGATATTCTGGATTTTATAACTTCTAAAGAAGATAATGATAAACTGACCAATTTTAATATTTCTGTAGGGGTAACAGAGAAGTTTATGAAGGCGGTTGAAGATGATGATGAGTATGAGATTATAAATCCAAGAACCAGAGAAGTAGTAGATAAATATAAAGCAAAGGAAGTGTTCAGCAAAATTGTTGAGCATGCCTGGAAGAATGGAGACCCCGGAATTGTATTTCTGGACAGGTTAAATAAAGATAACCCCACGCCACACCTTGGCCAGATTGAAAGCACCAATCCATGCGGCGAACAGCCACTTCTTCCCTATGAAGCCTGCAACCTGGGGTCAATTAATCTTGCAAACATGGTGAGAGAGGAAGAAGGGACAAAAGAGGTAAACTACGATAAATTAAAGAAGGTTGTCCATATAGCAGTAAGATATTTAGATGATGTTATTGATAAGAGCAAGTATCCTCTGGATAAAATAGATAAGATGGCACTTGGGAACAGGAAAATTGGATTGGGAGTTATGGGATATGCTGACTTGTTGATAATCCTCGGGATACCTTATGACAGCGAGGAAGCCCTGGAGCTCGCACAGAAAATAATGAGTTTTATCCAGGATGAATCTAAAAATGCATCAAAGGAACTGGCAAAAGAAAAAGGTGTGTTCCCCAATTTTAAGGGTAGTGTATATGATAGCCCTGATGGTTATGAAATTAGAAATGCAACCACTACCACCATCGCCCCTACCGGAACTTTAAGCATTATTTCTGATTGTTCAAGCGGGGTGGAGCCAATATTTGCCATATCATTTATTAAAAATGTTATGGACAACGATAGGCTGGTTGAGGTTAATAAGTATTTTAAAAAGATAGCCGTAGAAGAAGGATTTTATAGTGAAGAGCTTATGAAGAAAATAGCTGAGAAGGGAAATCTTGAAGGTGTGGGTGAAGTTCCCTCAAAATACAGGAGAATATTTGTTACAGCTCATGAGATAAACCCGACCTGGCATGTAAGGACACAGGCTGTATTTCAGAAATACGTGGATAATGCTGTTTCAAAAACCGTGAATTTCTCAAGTGAGGCGACTGTCCGGGATGTAGAAGATGCTTATATGCTTGCCTACAGGCTGGGCTGCAAGGGCATAACTATATACCGTGACAGCAGCAGGGAAAGCCAGGTTTTACAGGTTGAAAGAAAGGAGAAAGCTGCGGGAGGTAAGCCGGTGATGTCAGGAGAAGGTAAAAAATCAGTGGGAGTAAATAGAATCAGGGCAGAAATCCCGAATGCAGAGAAAGAAGAGTCAGTGGAGAAAAAAATCGCGCCCCGCTCGAGACCGGAAGTCACTTATGGCATGACCAAAAAATATAAAATAGGAAATTGTGGTAAGCTTTATGTAACAATTAATTCTGATGAAAATGGGATATGTGAGGTATTTACCAATACCGGTGAAGAAGGATGTGCCGCACTGACGGAAGCTGTTGGCAGGCTTATAAGTATTGCCATAAGGTCAGGCATAGACCTTGAATCAATAAAGGATCAGCTTAAAGGAATAAGGTGCGCCACCTGTATTGCGGACCCTGAGACCCATGTTCTTTCCTGTCCCGATGCCATAGCAAAAGCCATAGATTTTTACTTTGATGGTACTGATAAATTTGAGCTGGGAGCAACCAGCGGTCCGAGGTCACTTGTAGTATGTCCTGAATGCGGGGAAATAATGGAACCGGAGGGCGGCTGTTATTTGTGCAGGAACTGCGGTTATTCCAAGTGCTCTTAGTGTTTATATATTTTAATCTTTTAAAACCTTTTCCAGTGATAAGCTGTAAGTGTGATAGTCTCTGTCAGAAAAAAGAACCATTTTTACCAGTTCAATTTCCCGGTGTTCTTTAAGGAAATCAATAATGGCTCTTAAGGCAATAACTGATGCCTCTCCGGTGGGGTATCCAAAAATTCCCGTGCTGATGGATGGAAAAGCTATACTTCTAATATTATTCTGACTGGCAAGGAGCAGGCTGTTATAATAACTGTTTTTTAGATCACCACTATCACTTGCTCTTCCGCTGTATACCGGACCCACGGTATGAATTACATATTTTGCCTTAAGATTATATCCTCCGGTTAATTTTGCTTCACCTGTTTTGCATCCCCCGAGAGTCCTGCATTCTTCCCACAGGCGTGGTCCTGCCGCCCTGTGTATTGCTCCGGATACTCCTCCACCGGGAGAAAGAGCCGTGTTTGCAGCATTTACTATTGCTTCGGTCTCTTCAACTGTTATATCACCGGCGGTTAGTTCAAGTATTGAGTTGTTAATTTTTTTCTTTACTGACACTGGCTTAATATTACCATTAATTTTTTATATAAAAATCATAACATATCTTTTTAGTAATTACTCTTTTCTCCAGCAGTATATGGAATAGATAATAAGTCCGGCAGAAAAGAATAGTAGAGATATTACAACATTAAGGGAAATATTTAAAGCAGAAGTGGCCTCAAAACCAGAGCTTCCTGTGAGGTAGTAACCAATGATTGCATTGGATGAAGACATCGGCCAGTATCTTGCAAAAGTCTGAAGTATCTCAGGAAGAAGGCTATAATCAAAAAATATACCTGAAATTGCCGAAGTTATAACGGCTATGCCGACTGCTGTCATTATGGCGCCCTGGACACTTTTAATAAGTGTTCCGCAGATAAGTCCGACTCCCGCAGAGGCAAGAATGCCAAGTAATAAAAAACCTGTTGCTTTGAAGAGATCCAGGATGTCAAAAGAAAACCTGGCTCCTATTGCAATTCCTATTATTAATATAATGAAAACGCTTATAATTGAAAAAAACATAACCGAGAGTATTCTTCCTATTGAATCTTTCCAGGGCTGTACAGGCATTGATTTTAATTTTAAGAAAAGACCTTTGTATCTATCTTCGGAAATATTGGCAGCAAGGCTTGTCATGCCTGCGACCACAAAAGAGAAAGTTATCATTGATATAGTGACTTTTCCTCTGGCAAGAGCAACATATTCTTCAGGTACCCCGACCATGAAAACAAATACCCCGAGGAATAACCAGATAATGGGCCAGGCAATTACCCAGAAAAGAGCCGATATGCTTGTAAGGTAATCTTTAATTCCCTTAGTAAATGTGGCAGAAATTTGATTCAAATCTTTTCCTCCCTTACTGATTTTCCTGTAAGCTTAAAAAATACGTCTTCCAGTGATGGCGCTACAGAACCTATCTCGGCTACTTTATATCCCCTTTTTTCAATACTTCTTACTATTTCAGGAATAACTTCGGCAGTTTGGTCTGTGTAAATTTTGAATCCCTTTTCGGTTTCCTGAAGCGCTTCTCCCTTATTAAAAACTCTGAGAATTTCTTTTATATTGTCGTTTTTGATTGATACATCAACATTTATTATGTTTTTAAGGTTGGTATTTTTCTTAAGTTCCTCAGGTGTTCCCTCTGCAATAATCCTACCTTTGTCCATAAGGCCTACTCTTGATGCTTGTTCTGCGTCAGATCCGATATGGCTTATAAGCAGTATGGTAGTTGTGCTGTCTTTTATTGAATCGATAAGGCCAAAAAAATTTCTTCTTGCTGACGGGTCAAGCCCTGTGGTCGGCTCATCAAGGATTAAAACTTTTATTCCGGGGAAAAGTATTGTAGCAAGTTCCAGCCTTTTTCTCATACCTCCTGAATACCTACTGACCCTCTTACTGGCATCTTCCGAAAGACCGATTTTACCCATAATGTCATTAACAGTTGCCAGTGCATCACTTTTTTTATATCCCATCATCCTTGCAAAGTAAACAAGGTTTTCCCTTCCGCTGAGATATGAATCTGAAAAATTCTCCTGGGGAAGATATCCTAAAATTTTTTTTGCCATGCTGGGCTTTTTGCCATATATTTCTAACGTTCCGCTGTTCTGGGTCCTTATGGAAGCAATAATCGAAGAAAGGGTTGTTTTACCTGAGCCATTTGGTCCCATAAGACAGTAAAACTCACCCTCTTTTATATTGAGGTTTAAATTATCCAGAACTGTCCTGTTACCGTATCTTTTAACCAGGTCTTTTATTACTATTGAATCCATTATTATATGTTTGAAAAATCTTATATATATTATATATTGTATAATATAATAATATATTTTATATTTTTTTAAAATAAGATATGAGAAAATCTTAGAATTATCATATTTTTTATTTCAGGGATATAGAAGATTTAAAAAGCCGGCTTAATGATTTCAAAAAAAATCTATAATCCTGTGCCTGGTATTCTAATTTTATTGCTGGCAGAGCTGGATTTATGATACTTTAAGAAAACTCTATATACGTGCTTTCCCGCTGGCTAATTTTAATTAGCATGTTTATTTCTTTTTTTATAGGTGATTTCGTTTATAAAGTTTATTATGAGCACGCTTGTAATTGAGCAAACAACAATTAATATCCAGTGATAAAGACCGAGGCCAGTAGTTTTAAATATATTCTGGAGCCACGGGACATAAATTATTGCTACATGGAGCAAAATAGATGCCACGACTGCAAGATCGAGAAATTTATTTTTGAAAATATCCCTTCTGAAAATACCACTGCTTTTGAATCTGAAATTAAAAGTGTGAAGGAGCTGGGTTAATACCAGAGCAGTAAAGACTGAAGTCTGGAAAATCCCGCGGTCGAGCTCAAAATTACTGTTATTAAAAATTAGAGGTCCTGCAAAATATATAAAAAGCGCTCCTGATGTTAAAATTAATCCCTGCCACAGTATCAGGACAAGACCGCTCCTGCTCAGGATATGCTCACTGCTTCTGGTTGCTTTTCTATCCATTATATTCTTTTCAGGCGGGTCTATTCCCAGCGCCATTGCCGGAAGCCCATCGGTTATGAGGTTCATCCACAAAATTTGCACTGGCAGAAGCGGGATGTAAAGGAGCCCCTTATCTCCTGTAATGAGAAAGAATACATAGTCACCGACAAGTATTGAAATAAACATCAGAAGAACTTCGGAAATATTACAGGAGAGCAGAAATAAAATAAATTTTTTCAGGTTGTCATATATAACCCTGCCCTGTTTTATGGCTTTAACTATGGTGGCGAAATTATCATCAGTTAGAATCATATCACTTGATTCCTTGCTGACATCAGTTCCTACAATACCCATTGCTACGCCGATATCTGCTTTTTTTAATGAGGGGGCATCATTTATGCCATCACCTGTCATAGCCACTATATGATTTTTTTTCTTTAATGCTTCAACAATATCTACTTTATTGGATGGGGATACCCTGGCAAAAATTTTAATATTCTCTATCTGTTCTTCAAGTTCTTCTCCTGTCAGTGTATCAAATTCAGGGCCATCAATAATCTTATCTTCCGGTCCAAGTACGCCCAGTTCCTCTCCAATAGCACGTGCGGTTATTTTATGGTCGCCGGTTACCATAATAACCCCTATGTTGGCCTTCCTGCATTTTTCAATGGCGTCATAGACTTCGGGGCGCGGAGGGTCAATCATTCCTACCATACCCAGATAAACAAAACCTTCTTCTGCTTCTTTTACTTCCATTTCCGGGGAAAAATTTTCAAGTGGCTTAAAAGCAAAGCCAAGATTTCTCATAGCTTTACCTGCCAGAAGGAGGTTGTTATTGTTTATTTTTTCTCTTTCTTTATCACTGAGGCTCTGTATTTTTCCATTCTTAATTATCCCGGTGCATTTCTCCAGTATTACTTCGGGAGCTCCTTTGGAAAATAAAATGTATTTCTGGTTATTATTTCTTTCTTCAGGAGGAATTTCATTGACAGTAGTCATCATTTTACGTTCAGAATCAAAAGGCTCTTCTCCTTTTCTTGGATAAACTTTTTCCAGTTCGCTTTTATCCATTGAGAAAAAGCTTCCCAGCTCAATAAGGGCAGCTTCGGTAGGGTCCCCGGTAATTTGTCCTGTTTCCTTATCGGTGTAGTAAGCATCATTGCAGAGTAAGGCATTTTTAAGTAGCAGATTTAAAGCATTATTACTTTTAATATTTTTGAAATTTAGAATATTGCCCGGGGCGTTCTTCCTGTTATGTTCTTCTATGAACTTATCATAATCAGAGACAGCATCGGACCCCGAATATATTTTTCTGACCATCATTTTGTTTTTAGTAAGAGTGCCTGTTTTGTCCGTGCATATAACCGATATACTTCCGAGAGTTTCTACAGAGCTCAGTTTTCTAACTATAGCGTTGTTTTTTGCCATTTTCTGAACGCCAAGAGCAAGAGATACTGTAACTATGGCAGGAAGTCCTTCGGGGATGGAAGCAACTGCCAGTGCGACTGCAACCAGGAACATTTGTGCTACCGAGTTGCCCTTGAGTATCCCGGACAAAAAGACAATGGCGCTTACTGCAAGACATATTATTCCAATTTTTTTACCAACAGTTTTTAGTTCAATTTGAAGGGGTGTGGATTCTTCCTCCTCCTGAACCATGCTGGCAATCTTACCGATTTCGGTATGCTGCCCTGTACCGATAACAGCTGCAACACACCTGCCCTTAACTATAGTGGTGCCACTGAAGAGCATGTTTTTTTTATCTCCGAGCGGAGGATTTTCTTTATTTAATATATCGGCAATCTTGTTCAGCGGTATGGACTCACCGGTAAGGATTGATTCATTGACCCGCAGGTTTGTCTGTTCAATTATCCTGCAGTCTGCAGGAACCAGGTCCCCTGCTGTAAGTTTAATAATATCTCCCGGGACCAGGTCTTTGGAATGTATATTTTTCTCTCTGCCATCCCGTATTACCAGGGCACTGGGTGAAGCCAGTTCCTTTAAGGCGCTAAGGGCCTTTTCTGCACGAAATTCCTGGATAAAGCCCAGAACTGAGTTTAATATCAGTATGGCAAGAATTACGATTGCATCGGTAATTTCCCTTATGATTATTCCGGAAATGAAGGCAGCAGCAATAAGTATCCATATCATAAAATCATTAAACTGGGAAATGAATATTCTAAAAGGTGTCCTTCCTTTTTTCTCTTCAAGCTCATTATACCCGTATTTTAAAATTCTGTTTTCGGCTTCTTTTACGCTAAGACCGGTTTCAGGACTGGTGCTTAACTCACCGGTAACTTCTGTTATGGATTTGTTATACCAGAGTATACTGCTAAAATAGCCGGATTCTGACCTGGATTTACTGTTTTTATTTTTTGATTTTATTTTCAATTTAGTTGTTATTAACCGTATAAAAAATGTGATGGCTGTAAATGTTATAATAGTAAAGTATACATACACTCAATAGTAAATTGCAAATAAATAAATTTCCTTTATATACCTGAGTTCCCGACCTGTTATTCCCATATGTTATGAAACATTTCCCATTCTGAAATGTGGCTGTGTACATATTTCTCCATGACTTTTAAGGTTTTCCCGGTGTTTTTGCTAATGATTGTTTCCCTGTTTCCTTTCTGTGTTAATTTTATCGGTCTGCCAATTATCTGAAAATGATTGTACTTATCTTTTCTCCAGATAAAACTTGGTAATAACTGTGCCCCGGATTTTAGTGCAATCTGTACTGCACCTGTAGGAAAGTAAGCAGTTTTTCCAAAGAATTTAAATGGCCTGGCGGCATGGCCGGTGGGGTCCCAGTCAGAGGGGATGGCTATTATTTCATTGTTTTTTAATATTCTAAAAATATTTAAAATTTTATTTATGTAAAGGGTCTTAAGTCCTTTGGATAGTCTTTTTTTTTCAAAAAATTTTCTGGTGAGGTCATTTTCTCTGTAGATACTGACGCCCCATATCTTATATCCTTCGACAGCAAGTCTGCACGCACCCCACTCAAAATTTCCAATATGGGCTGTAAATATGACCACGCCCTTTCCTTTTTTTAAGGCATTATCCAGGTTGTCCAGACCTTTGATTTCTATTCTTCTTTTTAATTTTTCAGCCGTGATGATAGAGTGTTTAAGAAAGTCACCGATGTTTTTTGCCCAGTTTATAAAAACCCTGAGTGCAATTTTGTGCACCTGCGGGCTGTTAAAACCAATATCCAGAACTTTAGATATATTTGTTTTTATGGTGTTTACATTACTGCCTGTTGAAAACCACAGTCTGGCACCAAATTCTGCAATGAAATATGTTATGGGATAGGGAGTTAAAATAACGATAAATTCAAGGATTTTATATCCTATATAACCAAACACAATTGCTCTCTTTCTTGAATTAATATTATATAATGATAATAAATTTTAGTTATAAATGGAAGTTTATGAGATAATAATAAAAAAGAGAATATTTAGTTTTTTATTCTAAAAAGATATCAGATGATATCATAAATTAATAGAAAGTTGGTTTTTATGCTACATCCGGAAGTAAAAAGTTCGGGTTTTAAAAAAATATTAAATTATGTTCCCGGTGGTAAACCGGTGGTGAGCATTTATTTAATGGTTGATGGGTCCAGGACTTCTAAGAAAAATTATCAGACAAAATTAAACTCCATGATCGTCAGTGCCAGGGAGAAGCTGGAGGCTGATACCAATGTTGATAGGAGCGATAAAAAGGAGATATATGAGATCTTCGAGAAAATAAAATCATTTGTGAACGATAAATTCAGGGCTGGTTCAACGAGAACCCTGGCAATTTTTTGCTCTGGTGACGGTCTGTGGGAAGAGTTCGGTCTTCCTATAATAATGAAGTCAAAAATCATAATTGATCCAGGTCCCTATACCCAGAATATTAGAAATTTGATTAATAATTCTAAAAAATACGGGGTACTTATGGTAGATAGAGAGAAAGCTCAGATATATTCCATTTATCTTGGTGAAGTTAATGAATACCTGGGTGCATTTATAAGTGATGTGCCATCGAAGGTCAATTTTAGGAGCCAGGCTGCGTTGCGGGAGAAGAAAATACTTGGAAGGCTGGAAGAAAAGCTCAATCATTTTTTTAAAATGATAAACGACAGAGCCCTCGATCTTCTAAAAGGGAAAAAATTTGATTACATTATATTATCGGGCAGAAAAGAAGTAATTCCCAAATTTAGAAACTTTATGCATAGTTACCTTGAATCCGTACTTATAGGAAGCATTGATGCGGAACCGGATTCAAATGTTTCATTGATAGCAGAAAAAGCAAAAGAGGTTATTGATAAATTTGAGGCAGATGCTAAAAATAATCTTATTAACAGATTGTTTGATGAATTCAATCCCAATAGAATGGGCGTTCTGGGAATTGATGCAACACTAAAATCTTTATTAATAGAGCAAATAAAAACCCTGATATATGACAGGCACTTTACTCACAGTGGCTATATTTGCGGTGATTGTGGTTATATAACAATAGAAAATAAGGGAAAATGTCCTTATTGTGATGGGACACTTATCTTTTATAATGATGTGGTCGATGAGATTGTTGAGAATGCCTTAAATCAGGGATGTGAAATAGTGGATATTGAAGGAAACGATAAATTAATAGCAGCAGGGAGCATTGGAGCTGTATTAAGATATAAGCTTTAGGATTATATAATAAGTTTACAGGCTATGGGTATGGAGATATAAAAGATGCAGGTTCGGACGCAAAATTAGGAACCCGATAAATAAAAAAGGCCAGTAATCCCTGTAATTATTTAATTTTTTTCAATTCAGAGAGCTCCCGGGTAAATTGTTTTATGTCGTTAAATTGCTTATAAACAGAGGCAAATCTTATATAGGCGACTTTGTCCAGTTTTTTTAATCTCTTTAAGACAAGGTTACCTATTTCCCTTGAGTGTATTTCATTTGAGGGCATGTTTGAGATTTCATTTTCTATATCCTCCACTATATTATTTAGAACTTCAGTGCTTATATTTCTTTTAATACAGGCCCTGATGAGGCCGCTCAGTATTTTATTTCGGTCAAAGGGTTCTCTTGTATTATCTTTTTTTATTACTGCAATGGGCTGATTCTCAAATCTTTCATAAGTGGTAAACCTTTTACCGCATTTTTCACATAACCTTCTCCTTCTGACACAGTCGTTTGACTCTGTTAATCTGGAGTCTATGACTCTGGTATCAGGGTTTGAACAGAATGGACATTTCATGTTTTACATTCCTTTAAAAAATGGTTTAAAAATTTTTTTAATCACCGGACTTACGTCTCTTCTTTTTTCTGTATAATATGATTTCAGCAGACCATAACTTTTGATACTATATATTATAGTAATAAGTATACCAAAAATAAGCCACCAGAAATTTCCTTCATAAATCCAGACAAAGAAAGAAAATAAAAAAAATGCAACAGAAGTGGCAAGGTAAGAATCCTTAAGAATAATCAGTGCAACCGGTATAAAAATGAGGTATAGAAAAAGAAATGTTACCGGGGAAAGATAGAGCAGCCCCCCGATGAAAGTGGACACCCCTTTTCCTCCCCTGAATCCAATATAAATCATCCAGTTATGTCCGATTACTGCGCAGACAACAGCCAGTAATGGAATAAATACATGGTCTGAAAATCTGGTGGCGATATAGGCTGCGAGCGACCCTTTCCCAATATCTGCTATTATTACCATTACACCCGCAAATTTACCCGCGCTTGTGAAGGTATTCATTCCGCCCACGTTTTTACTGCCTTCTTTGCTTATATCAATACCCTTTATTTTTCCTGCGATATAGGCTGACGGTATGGAGCCAATAAGATACGAAATAGTTAAAATAAATAAGGTATTCAGATAATAATTTTGAAAGACCATATTTTCACACTAACTAATAAAAAATATTAGCCATTAACAGGTAAAATTCAGTTCTAAAGGCATTATTTTATTGCATTATATCACAAAGGGTAAATTACAATAAATAAACATTAATGAAAGTAATAATATGTAAATTTAGCAACGGTCGTGGTAACTATAGAGATAAAATTTTTTGGGCCTTTTTAATTTGTTATTATTCTTAGTTTTATTATGCAAGCATATGTCTTAATGATAATGTACCCTGGCGAGGAATTAAAAAGACGCTTTCGGTTTTTAATTTTCTATTAATAAATAAATTTAAGATATGTGAGGATAGCGGAGCTAAGATAAAATAGGGTTTCGACAGAAAAAGGAGAAGAAAAACTCAATTTTGAATGCAAAAATAAAATGCTATTGACAATAAGTAAAGGTTAATATATTATGTAGTAACTTAATAAAGACAGTGGAGAAAGTAAGTATCTTAAAATAGTAATATAAATTTACACTGAGAATTAGAGACTTAAAATTAATTCAGGAATTAAATAGATCTATAATTCCCGGGATCGTTCTTAGAAAGGTAAATAGCCCCAATTCAATGTATGAGATGAAAAAAGAAAACAAATTAAGCTATACTGTAGAAAAGAAAGCTACTGTAAATTTAATAGAGATGGATGGTAAGCACAGTAAAGCTAATTCCGACTATAAATCCCCGGCTATTTTTTTGGAGGTGACAAGATCTCTAGATTATCTTAAATTGAATGGTTAAAACAGAGTAAATCTCTCTAAAATACGTAAGATAAAATTTGGCTACCCGGGATTAGCATATTTAGTGTTTAAAAAAAATTTTTTGTTAGGAATATAATAAATATTTAAATAATAGGGTAATTATTTTTTAAAAGTGTTCCGGGCAATTTGTTAATAGGAAGGAGAGCAATGGTTTCAGAAAAAGAAATAAGTGAGCTTAGGAAAGCTATAGGAGATTTGAATGTATTTACTGATAAGCCTACCAGGATGTGCTATACGGTTACACATGGACCTGAGTGTTTGTTACATGAAGATTATCTAGAAATATTTTTACCTGATGCAGTAGTTACTCCCACCAGTACTGAAGACGTACAAAAGATAGTTAAATTTGCGGATAAATATGGGATCCCATTAATCCCTTCAGGGGGTAGATCTGGTACTTATGGTGCAGAAGGCATGCGTGGAGGCATAGTTGTTGAAACAAAAAAAATGAATAAAATTCTGGAGCTGAATGAGGAGGACTATAGAATTACGGGAGAAGCAGGGGTAAATATGATGGAGCTCATTAGTTATTTAATAAAGAGGGGATATATGCCTACAGACTACCCCGGATCAGAAGAAATATGTACTCTGGGTTCCCGCCCTGCGGTTGATGGATATGGTTATTGGGAAAATAGATGGGGTCCCGCTGGTGATAATATTTATAAAATTGAAGTGGTATTACCTGATGGAAGTGTAATTGATGTAGGAAGGGGATCAAATAAACCTACAAAATCATCAACAGGCTGGGATTTAATGAATTTATTTATTGGTTCAAGAGGAACACTGGGTATTATTACCAAAGTAACTGAAAGATTCACAGACTATCCTCCGGCAGAGTACTATGGGGAAGCTGCCTTTGGGACTTTTAAGGAAGGGTTAGAAGCTTATTTAGAATTAAAAAGGAGCAAATACTCAAATAATATATGGAGGGTTTCGTGTTCAGTAGATGAGGAATCATATTCTGAACAAACCATAGGAAAACCCTGGCCGAAAGAAATAGCTATGGTAGTCCATTATTCTATTTATGGTTTTCAGCATGAAGTTGATGGTTTGAAGGATATTGCCGAGGATATCATAAAAAAACATAATGGATTTTATGCCCCGGAATTGACGGAGATCACTAATTGGTGGGATGCACATTCAAGAGAGTGGAAAGGGCTCTACAAGAAGGTAAATGTGAGTTTGGGTATCGCATCGGATATATTCAGCAAGCATATTAAAGCAGATGGTTATTCTGCTAAGCCAATATTTTTAGATCCAAACATTCCTGACAGCAGACTCATAGAATGGCATGCTAAATTTAGGAAGCATTGCTATGACATGGAAAATAAAGAAATATATCCTAACTTAGCCAATTGCACAATTGCCAGAGATATTGGAAGAGTTTTACCGGGAGTTGTAGGCTTTAATAAAACCTGGGCTACAATACATGTTTATAGAAAAAATATGAATAAGAAGTTCAGGGACGAATTTCTTGATTGGTATAAAAAATATGTTGAATTAATATTTGAGTGTGACGGAGCAATAGCTACAACCCATGCGTGGATACCAAGGGATCTGGAAGTAGAGATTATGGAAAGGAATATGGGTAAAAATGCTTATAAATTAATGAAGAAAATAAAAAAGTCAATTGATCCAAAAAACATAATGAATCCAAAAATAATATTTTAAGGAGTTTTAGGTTATGGGTAAACATAATATAGTTACGTTAAAGGATTATGGTAAAGCGCTGGAGAATTGTTTGAGTTGCTCTTGCGGATTGTGCAATAAGGATTGTCCGGCATACAATGAGTTACAAATCGGGTCTGTTTCACCAAGAGGCATTGCGCAGGTAGCGCTCGGAGTATTGAAGGGTGAATATAATATTTCTGACATACCTGACGAAATACTTTATGCCTGCAGTGGCTGTAGAGCATGTGAATGGTATTGTGGTGAAAATGTATTTCTTACCGAAAAAACCCGGAAGAAAGTTGTAAGCGGGGCAACTACTACAGAAATTTTGAGGGCAATAAAAGTAGAAAACGGAAACATTGATCCAAGAATAAGGGATGTCCTGAGCAATATCATGAAGTTCGGAAATCCTTATGGTGGTCTGCCAAAAGTTAAAGATGACTGGGTTAATAATTTGGGTATTAAAGATGATGGAGCAGACACTATTCTATATGCTGGTTCCTTCGTCCCTTACGATGAAGATGCAAGAGTTGCTGCAGAAGCTGTAATAGATATTTTGAAAAGAGCAGGAGTAAAATTTTGCATGCTTGGTAGCCAGGAAATGGATAGCGGTTCCCAGGCTATGATGCTAGGAGATGAAGGAATATATGAAGAAATGGTTGAACATAATCTGGAAATTTTTAAAAAGTATAAAATTAAGAAGATAATTTGCTTTTCTCCTCACGATTATGACATTTTCTTAAACTATTATGAAGGTCTGGAAAATATAGAGGTTAAACATTATACCCAGGTACTCTGGGAACTGATAAATTCAAAAATAATTAAAATTGGTAAGAAGATAAATAAAAAAATTACATACCACGATTCATGTTATCTGGGGAGACGTAATAATATTTATGAGGAACCCAGGGAAATATTGAAAAGCATTCCAGGAGTTGAACTGGTTGAACTTGAGCTGTCAAGAGGGAATTCATATTGCTGCGGAGGTGGAGGACCTGTTTTATGGATGGATCTTCCCAATGTAAAAATGGATCTTGCCAGGGCAGACCAGATCAAGGAATTAGACGTTGATATAGTTGCAGTGGCCTGTCCTTTATGTCTGCAAATGCTAAAGGGGGCTATGGATAGCAGGGGTTATGATATAGAGGTAAGAGATATAGCCGAGCTGGTAAAAGATTCTTGCTGTATTTACGATTTTAATGGTTATTAAAATATATTTATATTAATTATTTGTAAACAGTTGTAATGAATTGATGGATATTAAAAAGTTATTTTATATGTAATTTGGATAAAAAAATAAAGCAGGAGGTGAAAAATTTTATAAATCTTTTAGAGATATTAGGAGGTGATAATTATAGTAAAAAATATTATCAGATTGAAAACTCAGCACTATTTTAAAGTGTGAAAGGAGATTGTGTAAGATGATTTCTAAAGTTAAGTCAATTGCATGGGTAGCTATTGTAGTTTTTACAATTTCAATGGCTATTTTACCAATGGGTTGCGCAAAAGCTGAGGAAGCAACAGAAGAAGTAGAGGAAGTAGCAGAAGAAGTAGAGGAAGTAGCAGAAGAAGAAGCAACAGAAGAAGCAGAAGAAGCAGCAGAAGAAGTAGAGGAAGCGATAGAGACTGCAACTTACTGGATTGAGAAAGCGGGACTTAAACCGTCTGGACAGTTAAATATTTATTCCTATAAAGATGAAATGGCTCTGGAAGAAAGTGTTACATCAATGTTTTTAGATGCGTTTCCTGAAGTAGAAGTGAATTGGGTAGCAATACCATACGCGGATTATGCATCAAAAATAGCCATGGAACTTGAAACCGGAACTGCAGATTTTGATCTTATGTGGAGCTGGGGTGCTTGGACTAATCAGTTTAAAGATTATCTAGCAGATGTGACAGATATGATTCCTCAGGAATTAAAAGATGATATAGTGCCGGGCATTCACAAAGCAGTTGGTTCAGGAGATAAATGGTTTGGTGTCCCGTTTTTTGTTGGAATATGGGGTATCCAATATAATAAGGATATACTATCAAAAGCAGGTTATGATGCTCCACCGAAACAAATAAATGATTTTCTCCAGTGTGCAGCAGATTCTACCGTAGATGAAGATGGTGATGGAATACCTGAAACTTACGGGTTTACAGGAGTATCACAACCCGGTCAGAGCTGGAATCCTGTATTTTACGCATTAATAAAGAATGTAGGCGGTGAATACTGGAACGAGGATTCAAGTGACCCCAAAGCATTGTTTAATGATGAATATGGTATAAGAGCTCTGCAGGTAGAAAAAGCACTTTATACCAGTGAATTTTCAGATCCTGTTATGGCAGCTGGTGACCCTGGACAAGCAAGGTCCTCATTTTCAGCAGGTGGTGTAGGACTATCCTGGAATTATATGGGATGGGTTTATGCTGATATTTTAAATAACTTCCCGGAAAATTTGGACACGATAGGTTGGGCCGGGGTACCTGTAGATGGAGACAATGAAAGCTATTGTGTCACAGGTGATATGGGGTATGTAATAAGAGATGGCGCTGAGAACCTGGATAATGCGGTAGCTTTCTCTCTGTTCTATTCATCTATTCCAATACAGAAATGGAGAAATGAGCACGATGGGTTCTCCCCGGTAAGATTATCACTTGCAAATGATGCGGAATATGTTGCCGAGTACCCATATATACCAATTGCATTAGATATGGCCAGTAGATCAGTAAGATATGTTGAACCAAATATGAGTGAAATAGAGAACGGAAGTATACCGATATTCGAAAAATACTTTAATGGTAAAATTGATGAAGAAGAAACACTAAATCAGCTTGAGGATTTATTCAATTCAACATGGGAATCATATTTGGAATAATAGGTGATTAAAAGGCAGGTGATTTTTCACCTGCCTTCCTTTTTTTTATTAGATATAATAGTGTGGTAAATGTGAATTTAAAATATAGAAAAAAAGTGGTTCCACAATCCTTTAGGAGAAATAGTTTTAATATAAATATGATGTTACCTGCTATGATATTTATATTATTTGTTATGGTGTTCCCTGTTATCTATTCATTTGTTATGAGTTTGTTTGATTGGAGACTGGGAAAGACACCAAAGTTTATTGGAATTGAAAATTTTGTAAACATATTTAAAATACCTGATATAGCCCACTCAGTCTGGATAACAATACTTTTCGCATTAGTTGTTACTGTCCTGGCAATAGTTTTTGGTCTTTTTCTGGCTGTATTATTAAATATGGATTTAAGGGGATCAAATTTCATAATGGCTATTCTTTTAATACCATGGGCATTGCCTCCTGTTGTAGTCGGGCTTATGTGGAAGTGGATATTTAACCCCAGGCTTGGTACTTTTAATAATATATTAATAGCTATGGGGTTGCTAGGAAATTTTAGAGAATGGCAATCTGAACCATGGCCTGCATTTATTATAATTGTGGTAA
>CAZQQX010000026.1:0-28356 GCA_964595565.1 uncultured Actinomycetota bacterium | reverse complement strand
GTATGATACTAACCAAAACAAAATCTACACCATTTACAGTATATGTTGGTGTACTGAGCAATATGGAGAATATGGAAATATCAATAATTTTAACCACCGGGGTAATTTCAAGTATTCCCGTGGTAATATTGGCATTACTGTTCCAGAGAGTAATTGTCCGGGGTCTTGTTGAAGGAGCAGTGAAGGGTTAATAAAAAAATAATAAATTTAGTAAAAGTAATTAGTTTTTAACGTAAACGGAGGATCTAATTGGATAAATTAAAAATAATAGTATGTGTAAAGCAGGTACCGGCACAAACAGATGTTAAGATGGATCAGGAAAAAGGAACTCTAATTCGTGAGGGAATCCTGTCTGAGGCTAATCCATTTGATATGTATGCCATTGAAGAAGCTGTCAGATTAAAAGAGAAATACGGTGGCGAAGTAGATATCATCAGCATGGGTCCGCCTCAGGCCGGGGATGCCTTAAGAGAAGCTATAGCCATGGGTTGTGATAACGCTATCTTGCTAACCGATAAAAAATTTGCTGGTGCAGATACTCTGGCAACAGCCTATACCCTGGCATCTGGAATAAGAAAAATAGGTGATTATGATATCATAATGTGTGGTTTAAAGACCACCGATGGCGATACCGGACAGGTTGGTCCCAGCTTAGCTGAAGAGTTAGGTATTCCGTTTATAGGTTATATTAGAAAAATCATAGATCTAAAAGAAAAATCAATATCTCTGGAGAGAGTTTTAGATGATTATTATGAAATAGTAGAGTCTAAATTACCGGTTGTAGTTACAGTTACAAAGGAGGCAAATGAACCAAGATACCCCTCTTTTAAAAGACAGAAAATAGCAAAAGAAGCTCCGATATCAACATGGAATTTAAAAGATTTAGGAGGTAAAAAAGAGAGATATGGTACAGAAGGTTCACCCACAGAAGTTATAAAAATATTTCCCCCTCCAGCACGGGGGAAAGGTGAGATAATAGAGGGCAAACCAGAAGATCAGGCTAAAATTTTAATTGAAAAGTTAAAAGAAAAGAAGATTGTATGAGGAGTTCTTAATGAAAAAAATAAGGGTTATTAAAGATAAATGTACGGGTTGTGGTCTTTGTGTTAAGGCCTGCCCTTTTAATGCAATATCAATTATTGATGGTCTTGCAGTAATATCTGAAGATTGCAAGCTCTGTGGTGTATGTGTTTCAGAATGTCCTTATGGTGCTATTGAAATGTTGAAAGAAAAGAAAAAGGCTGACCTGTCCGGATATAAAGGAGTACTAATTTTTGGAGAGTGCAAAGATGGCATTGTTTCACCTGTGGTTTATGAGCTGATAGGAAAGGGAAAAGAGCTGGCAAAAGAAACTGGTGAAGAGCTCTACTGTGTAATTCTGGGTAAGGGTGTAACAGAAAAGGCAGAAGATTTAATAAGTTATGGTGTAGATAAAGTGTTTGTATATGATGATGAATGCCTGAAAAAATTCAGAGATGATCCTTATTCTAATATTTTAATTGACTTTTTAAAGAAAATTAAACCAAGTATCTTTCTAATAGGGGGAACATCTATTGGAAGGTCAATTGCACCAAGAATTTCATCAAGCCTTAAAACAGGTCTGACCGCTGATTGTACAGGACTGGAAATTAATAAAAAAGACAAAAATTTACTACAAACCAGGCCTGCTTTTGGTGGAAATATTATGGCTACAATAATTTGCTCCAATAACAGACCCCAGATGGCTACTGTTAGATATAAAATTATGAAACCAGCTGAAAAGATTCCTGGATATAAAGGTGAAGTAGTTAATATGAAATTTGATAAAGAAAAAATCCGGGACAGAGTAGAAGTAAAGAAAATGGAAAAAATAGAGGGGGATCTAAATATCATTGAAGCCGAGATTATTGTTTCAGGTGGTAACGGATTGAGCAGTGATAAGGGTTTTAAACTTATTAATGAACTTGCTAAGTCCTTAGGTGGTGTGGTTGGAGCAAGCAGGGTAGCAGTTGATAAAGGGTGGATAAGCTATCCCCATCAGGTAGGGCTAAGTGGAAAAACGGTCAGGCCCAGGATTTATATAGCATGTGGGATATCCGGTTCAGCTCAGCATCTTGCCGGGATGGGAAGATCGGATTTCATAGTTGCAATAAATAATGATCCTTCTGCACCAATTTTTGGTACTGCTGATATAGGCCTGGTGGGTGACCTTTATGAAATTATTCCCGAGCTGATAAAAAATATAAAAAATAATACTTTTATTAAGAAATAATCTTTTTCGGTAGTTATTATAATAAATTTAAGTGAAATAGGCGTACTGGTAATGTTCTAATTTATTTCGGGTCTTTAGCATTTTTGCAGAACATAATCCTTGCAGAGACATAAATCTAATATGAAAGAATTGTCTTATAATTAACCGGTGCTTTTAAGTAAAATTAATAGTAATCTAATTTGTGGTTGGTCAAAATATTTAATAGAGGTTATCCAGTTATCTAAAAATGTCAGTAATTAAATTTATTAACGAAAATAAAAAAGAATATATCAAGATCTCCGATAAGATATGGCAATATGCAGAATTGTCTCAGAAGGAAGTTAGATCAGCAAGACTTCAGATGGATGCATTGTCTGCTAAAGGATTTAACATAAAAAAATCAAGAGATTGTCAGAATGCTTTTATAGCTGAATATGGTAATGGTAGACCGGTAATAGGTTTGTTGGGTGAGTACGACGCACTACCGGGCTTAAGCCAGGAGAAAAAACCATTTAAAAAGCCCATTAAGGGAAAGGAATCCGGACATGGCTGCGGGCACAATCTTTTGGGTGCTGGTGCAATGTTCGCAGCAGTTTCTGTAAAAGAAGCTATGGAAGAAGAGGGATTTAGCGGAAAAATAAGGTATTATGGTTGTCCGGCCGAAGAAGATATTACGGGTAAAATAATAATGGTGAAAGAAGGACTTTTTAATGATGTAGACATATGCTTAACCTGGCATCCTGATTGTTATAACTCAATAAACCTGGGGGGAACCCAGGCAATGAATTCGTTTAAACTTATTTTTAAAGGAATAGCTTCACACGCTGCTGGAGATCCATTCAATGGAAGAAGTGCATTAGACGCAGTAGAATTAACTGATATTGGTTCTAATTATTTGAGGGAACATATAATTAAAGATGCCAGTTTGCATTATGTAATAACAAAAGGCGGAATAATGCCGAATATTGTTCCAGATCTGGCCGAGGTATGGTACTTTGTCCGTGCCCCGAAGAGGGAGGCCGTGGAAGAAATCTATGAAAGAGTTTTAAACATAGCCAGGGGAGCAGCATTAATGACAGATACCAGCTTAGAAATAAACTTAATAACCGGATGCTACAATTTTTTAAATAACGATGTATTGAATAAAATGTTATGGAATATTATGGAAAAAATAGAATTAGAAAAATTTACCATAAAAGATAAAGATTTTGCTAAAGAAATGACCGGACATTTTAATAAAGGGCAGAGAGAGGAAGCTCTTTATCTTTCCCATTTGGATAATGAATCCTATAAATATTTAGAAAATAAGTATCTTTGCGATATTATGGTACCTCCTTACGGTTCAGGTGTTAATTATCCGGGTTCAACCGATCTGGGGGATGTAAGCTGGGTTGTTCCCACGGCAAAATTTATTACAGCTTGTTTTCCACTGGGTGTGTCTCCTCACTCCTGGCAGGTGACAGCGTCTAGTGGTATGCATATTGGATATTCTGGGATGGTATCGGCGGCAAAAATATTAGCTGTGAGTTGCATAAGGCTTTTTAAGGATAGAAATATAATTAATTCTGCTAAAGATGAATTCAAACAAAAAACCAAAAAGAAAAAATATAAATCACCTATTGGAAGTTGATATTAGTCCTGAGTTAAAGGAATGAAATATATATTGCCATACAGAAAAAGTAATTATCTTAGAACTAAATCGTTTAATAATTATTTTAAGATCTACTGTAAATAATAGAGAAAAAAAAGGAGTGGTGATGAGTCTATCAAATTCAAGAAAGAAAGCAGAAGAATTTATACAAAATGAAAAAGAATTCCACTTAGGTAAATTGGTTACAGAATCCCAGCACCCAAAAACAATGAATTTTAGTGAGACAGTCCAGAATAATACACAGTCCGGATTGAAAATGCTTTTTAGCGTGGATGAGGACATAGGCCCTGTTTATAAAAAAGTATTGGAAACAGATGAATTTAATGAGTTAATTAGTTCATTTTTTAGTGCTGTTCTGGAAGGAAAGCGGATATGTTTCAGCGGTTGCGGGTCTACCGGCAGGCTCGGGATACTTTTGGAGAAAATGTGGCGTACATTCTGGAGCAGAGCAGAAGAATTATTACCTGTATTAAAAACAAAGCTTCCCTTAATTTCTGATTCTTCCTATAGCATTATGACCGGTGGAGATTTTGCTTTAATCAGGTCCCTGGAAAATTTTGAAGATTTTCAATCATTCGGCAGGCAACAGGTTAAAGAGGCTAAAATTAAAAAAGGGGATGTGTTTGTAGCTATAACTGAGGGAGGGGAGACCCCTTCAGTTATAGGGACTGTATGGCAGGCATTTGAATCCGGAGCAAAAGTCTTTTTTGTCTTTAATAATCCGGCAGGTATCCTTTCAAAATACTTGAAGAGGTCAGGGGAAGTCATAAAAGGGGAAAAGATAACAAAACTTGACCTCACGACAGGACCTATGGCTATTACAGGATCTACAAGAATGCAGGCGATTACTATTGAATTACTGGTTATAGGTACGGCTCTTGAGGTAGCTATAGCTAGAGTTCTTGAGAAAATATTAACAGCCGATGAATTATCTGTTTTGAATATTAAAAAATGGCGTACAGATGATTATATAGAAAAATATAAATGTTTGCTTTCAACTATATCTTCCAGAGAGTCTCTTAATCAGCTTGCACATGTTGTGGAATTGGAAGAAGAAGTATACAGCCGTAAAGGCTTTATAACCTATTTCTCTGATTCCTTTATGCTGGATATACTTACTGATACCACAGAAAGAGCTCCAACCTTTAGTATTCCCCATTTTAGAAAGAATGATGATTATTTATCACCCAGCTCATGGGCATTTGTGAGGAATCCGTTCATTGATACAAAGTCTGCCTGGTTTAATATGCTTATGAGAGAGCCCCGGGGGCTAAACTGGGACTCAGACTTATATAAATCAATGGGGGCTTCGTCTAATCTATGTGAATCACCTCCCAAAATTAATAATTCAGAGATATATAAATTCCAGATCGGTTATGAAGATGACCCGGGCAGATATCAAAATGCTGCTTCTACGGCAATAATATTTCTGGCTGGAGAGGAAGTCTCCAAGTATGAAGAAGAAAATTCTCAATATAGGAAATCATTTGATAATCATGTAAAAAAGTATAATAAAAAGGGATATATCATTATAAATGACATTCTGCCGGAAAATATTGATAAAGATATAGTAATGCATATTCCTTATAAAGCTCCGGAATCTCAATTGGATTTATTCTTACATACAGCAATCAAATTAGTATTCAACACAATTTCTACTGCAACCATGGCAAGAATGGGAAGGATTGTAAAGAATGTTATGGTATATGTAAATCCAACCAATAAGAAACTAATTGATAGGGGAAGCAGAATTATATCAGATTTAACAGGTTTAAAATACCTCGATGCGTGCGAAGCTTTATTTGAAACAATTGAATTGATACAAAAAAGTTCTTCTGAAAAGAAATTTTCTGATTCACCGGTAAAAAAAGCAATTGAACTTATTAATAATGGACTATAGTTTTTAACAATATCTGTGAGTTGATAATATTATTTAATTTCAATTCAAAGTATTATAAAAGCAGGAGAAAAAATTTGAACATTATTATCCCCATAAAACAGGTTCCCGAAACAGGGAATGTAAAAATGGATGAAGTTACAGGCACAATGATAAGGGAAGGGGTAGAAAGCATAGTAAATCCCCTCGACCTTTATGCAATTGAGGTTGGAATCCAGCTAAAGGAGAAATATGGCGGTAAGGTAGTGGTAATTTCAATGGGGCCAGAGGCGGCAGAAAAAGCTTTAAAGGAAGCAATCTCTATGGGGTGTGACGGGGGAATACTTCTAACAGGAAAAGAATTTAGGGGTTCTGATACCTGGGCTACTTCCTACACCCTGTCTAAGTCCATACAGAAGATAGCAGACTATGATTTGATTTTAGCAGGAGAGCGCGCCACAGATGGTGATACGGGGCAGGTAGGCCCCGGCATAGCTTCACTGCTTAATATCCCTCTTGCTACTTATGTAAGTAGAATCGTAAAAATTAATGGTAATAGCATCACAGTGGAGCGATTAGTTGAGGATGGATATGAAACTCTAAAGTTACCGCTGCCCGCGCTCCTTACTGTGGTAAAAGAAATAAGCTATCCAAGACTTCCAACACTTGGGGGCAAGAAAAAAGCTAAAAAGACAGAAATACCGGTATGGTCAGCAGATGATCTAAAGATTAATAAGGAAAAGCTCGGGCTAAAAGGTTCTCCAACACGCGTTGTTAAGATAAGCCATCCTAAGGTAGCAAGAGGCGGTACAGTTTTAAAACCAGCTGACGAAGAAAGTTTGTTAAAAGCTGTTGACAGACTGGTAGATTTTATGCAAAAAAAAGAGCTGATTTAAGGAGATATGACAGATGATGTCTAACGATGTCTGGACTATAGCAGAACAGAGTGATGGAAAAATTAAAGAAGTATCTTATGAGATTTTAACCCGTGGTAGGAAGCTGGCTGGCAGTTTAGGAGTAGAGCTCGCGTCAGTTATTCTGGGCCATGATATAAGTAGTGATAAATTAAGCGAGCTTATATATAGAGGGGCCGATAAGGTTTATCTGGTAGATGATCCCAGGTTAAATTACTTTATTGTGGAAAACTATAGCAATATCCTGGAGGATTTGATTAAAGGATATAAGCCGGAAATTGTGATAGCCGGTGCTACAACAGGTGGCAGAACTTTAATGCCACATGTTGCTGTGAGACTCCAGACCGGACTTACTGCTGATTGCACCGAGCTTGATATTGAAAAAGATACTGGCAATCTTCTGCAGACCAGACCTGCTATTGGAGGTAACATCCTGGCAACAATCAAAACCCCCCACACCAGGCCGCAGATGGCTACAGTCAGGGTGAAGTCAACCAGGCCGGCTCCCCTGGACAGCAGTAGAAAAGGTAAAATTATTAAAGTTAAGCTAAAGCCCGGGCTAATTGACGGAAGGGCAGAAAGAATAAAATTTAGAAAAACCGAAGATGAGAAGACAAATATTCAGGATGCGGATATTATTGTTTCCGGTGGAAGGGGACTTAAGAAAAAAGAAAATTTTGATTTGATTTTCCGGCTGGCTAAGAGCCTTGGCGGCTCAATAGGCGCCTCAAGGGACGCAGTTGATAGGGGCTGGATATCATATCCCCATCAGGTTGGCTTGAGCGGTAAAACAGTATCTCCAAAGCTGTATATAGCCATTGGAATTTCGGGCTCAATCCAGCATTTAGCCGGTATAAAGACATCAGATACTATTGTAGCGATCAACAGCGACCCTGAAGCACAGATTTTTAAGATATCAAATTTTGGAATAGTAGCAGATCTTTTTGAAGCTTTACCTTTAATAAATGAAAAGCTAGAAAAAAGGGGCCGGAAGAATGAAGTATAATTTAGTAACAGAGGAAATTTTAAATAAATTAGCTGAAATTGTCGGCAGTAAAAATGTCCTAACAGACAGGGAAAAGATAGAAGCTTATTCCCATGATGAAACACCTCAAAAACAATACGGGCATATGCCGGAAGTTGTGGTTGTTCCCGGGACAGCAGAGGAAATAGCCAGGATTCTAAAACTGGCAAATAAAAATTTAATACCGGTAACTCCCCGGGGTGCCGGAAGTGGTCTTTCCGGTGGTGCTATACCTGTTTTTGGTGGAATTGTAATATCTTTTGAGAAGATGAACCGTATCTTAGAAATTGATTACAACAATATGATGATGACTCTGGAGCCGGGGGTAATAACTAATGATATAAATGAAATTATTGCTGAAAAAGGTCTATTTTATGCCGGTTATCCTATGAGCGTAGAAACCTGTTTTATTGGTGGTAACGTGGCTGAGAATGCCGGGGGTGGAAGGGCTGTAAAATACGGGGTAACAGGCCGCTATATTATGGGGCTTGAACTGGTTACTCCGGAAGGTGAGATAGTCAGCCTGGGAGGCAAACTTCTAAAAGATGTTACTGGCTATGATATAAAGCAACTTATAGTTGGTTCAGAAGGAACTTTAGGTATTGTTACCAGGATAATAATAAAATTGATTCCACTTCCCACAGCAAAAATTGACCTGCTTGTATTATTTAAAGATATCAAATCTGCCATTAAGATGGTCCCCATAATTATGACCGAAGCAAAGATCGTTCCTACTTCTGTAGAATTTATGGATAGATTATCGGTTCAGGCGTCATGCCAGTATTTAAATGAGAAGCTTCCCTATAAGAGCGCAGGGGCTATGTTAATAATAGAGGTTGATGGAAATAAAGAAGATATAGTTGCCGATGATGCTGAAACAATAGGAGAGATGTGCCTGGGTAGCGGCGCCATAGAAGTATACTGGGCAGACAATTATACCACCCAGGAAAGAATATGGAGTGTAAGGCGTAATATTGCAGAAGCTTTTATGGTAATAAGCCCCCACCAGAGCCTGGAGGATATAGTAGTCCCGATATCAGTAATTCCTGATCTAATGTTAGAGCTGGACAGGATTTCTAAAAAGTACGGTATAAAAATTCCATGTTACGGTCATGCTGGAGATGGAAACCTTCATGCAACGCTAGTTAAGAACCCTGATAACACAATGGAAGAATGGTATGATCTGGAAGTAGAAGCCTTAAAAGAGTTATATAGGGCAACCAAAAAACTAGGGGGTACCTTAAGTGGTGAGCATGGTATTGGGTCCAAAAGGAAAGATTTTATGGAGATTGTATGCAGCCCGGCGGAAATAGATTTAATGCGAAGAATTAAGAAAGCTTTTGACCCCAATAATATCATGAATCCGGGGAAGATATTTGATATAAGATAGGAAATTTTGATGGTAGTTTTGTAATTGGTGAAAGGATATTATTTCTATATTTTACCTGGCATCCTTTTATTTAATTTTAAGTGTGATAAGAGTCGTAAATATTATAATTTACTGTTAAAAATAGTATTATATTTACCTATTGCATGAAAGAATTAAATTATTTAATATGGTAAGATAATATTATTATTATAGATGTATGTCAGTAAAGGAATGTAAAATTCTATTGACAATAAGCTAAGGTTAATATATTATGAAGTAACTTAATAAAGTCACTGGAGAAAGTAAGTATCTCAGAATAATAATATTAATTAAAAAAATGCAAAGAACCGGCGATTTAAAATTAATTCAGGAATTAAACAGGTCAATAATCCTTAAGACCATTCAAAAATATGGCCCCATTTCACGTAGCGAAATAGCCAAAAAAAATAAAATAAGTTCCACAACTGTAACAGCGGCAGTTAAAAAATTAACAAGGCAGGGGCTTGTTTATGAAGAAGGTGTGGGAAAGTCAAGCGGCGGTAGAAAACCCATACTATTACGGTTCTCTTCAGATAGTAAATTCATTATTGCAGTTGCAATTACAAACTCCTATGTAAAAATAGCTAAAACAAATTTAGAGGCGGGAATTAAGAGAGAGGAGATTTACCAGGTAAATAAATTAACAGGGGAAAAATTTATTAATTACCTTTTAGAATCAGTTAGTAAATTCTTAAATATATATTCTAAAAGCGACCTGAGAAAATGTGTCGGAATTTCTGTTACCTGCCCGGGGATTATAAGTGTTGATAAAGCTGTGGTTTATGAAAATACAAAACTGAAATTAAAAAACATCCCATTAAAAGAAATAATCGAAAAAGAATTTAAGCTTAAAGTATGGTTGGAAAATGATACCAATGCTATTGTACTGGCAGAGAAGAGATTTGGAGCATATAAAGATCTGGAGAATTTAATATATATTACGATTGGCGATGGTGTGGGAGCCGGTATTATACTAAATGGCCACATAGTTCGCGGCAGTAGTGGTGGAGCAGGTGAATTCGGTCATACTACTATAGATAAAAATGGAGTGGAGTGTGATTGCGGAAACAGGGGCTGTCTTGAAAATTATATAAACTGGCCTGCTGTTTATTCCAGGATACTTACTTCTGTAAAGAATGGGAAAGATACTGTTATGAAGGAGTTAACAAATGGGAATATAGCCGGGGTTAACCCTTATATTTATCGTGAAGCACTGGATAAAAATGATAAGCTTGCAAAGGAAATTACAGTTGAAACTGCTGAGTATCTTGCAATAGGAATTATTAATCTTGTTAACATATTAAATCCTGATGTAATAATACTGGGTGGAAAGATTGCATACGATAACTTTTTTCTTATTTCTGAAGTAAAAAAGATAGTGTTTAAAAAGGCCCTTGAGATTTTAACAGATAAGTTAGAAATCTGCTCTATTTCTCTGGGGAAGGATTTCAGGATAATTGCTTCTGCAGCTATTCCTCTAAAAGAAATATTTCATTTTTCTGTTTCTTCATGAAATTATAAATATTTTATATGAGGGTAAATGAGTAATACTAATATGGAAAAAAAACTATTAGAAACCAGAATGAAGTGCAATCCTCCCCTTGATAATAAATTTCAGCCTGCTATTTTGTGGCAAAAGGCTTTTATTGAAAACGTTAGAAATTCTAACTATGATGCCCCTCTATCAATAGGTATTGAAAAAGGTAATGGTTGTCGGCTGGTATATAAAACCCGGGTTTTTTCAGATGATTCTGTATTTTCTTCCTTTAATTATCAATATATTGAGCGGTTAATAAAGACACTTCTCTGGATTTATGGTGGGCATAAAGTAATAATTGGTGGGTCTAATACAATTGGTAATTGTATAAAGAGAATATATTCCAGAAGAGGTGAACGTTCTTTTGATGCTAAATTTATGTCCGGCATATATGAGAAACCTTTTGAAGTAATAAGTATGAATATTAATGAAATCCCTTCTGCCGGGGATGAATCTATTTCGCTGGGAGGTCATCTTGAAGGGTGTCGGATAGGGTTTGACCTTGGTGCAAGTGACAGGAAAGTAAGTGCCGTTATAGATGGGAAGGCAATTTTCAGTGAGGAAGTTGTCTGGAATCCGGGTACTAAGACCGACCCCTCTTATCATTATCATGAAATAATGTCTATGATACACCATGCCGCAGCTCATATGCCCCGTGTTGATGCTATAGGGGGAAGCTCTGCGGGAATATATATAAATAACAGGGTAATGAGTGCTTCAATATTTAGAGGTATACCCGGAGAGTTATTTGACAAGAATGTTAAAAATATCTTTTTAGATATTCAAAAAAAATGGGGAGTTCCTCTCAAAGTAATAAACGACGGTGAGGTTACTGCTCTGGCCGGTTCCATGTCCCTGGAAAAAAATGGAGTACTGGGTATTGCCATGGGTTCAAGTGAAGCGGGGGGTTATATAAATAAAAAAGGAAATATTAACAGCTGGCTAAATGAACTCGCTTTTGTTCCTGTTGACCTGGACCCCGAAGCACCTCAGGATGAATGGTCCGGTGACCGCGGATGCGGGGTACAATATTTTTCACAGGTATCGGTGATAAGACTTGCTGAAAAAGCGGGAATTACTCTTGATGATAAAAAAACACCTGCAGAGAAACTAAAGTCTATTCAGAGTATGGTAGAGAAGGGCAATGAATCAGCCGGAAAAATTTTTGAGACAATTGGTTGTTACCTCGGTTACAGCATTGCTTATTATGGAAATTTTTATGATATAGAAAATGTTCTTATTCTTGGAAGAGTTACTTCAGGGCAGGGTGGTCAGATAATATTACAAAAAGCCGAAGAAGTGCTAAGAAAAGAATTTCCTGAACTTTATAGTAAAATTACTTTAAGCCTTCCCGATGAATCCAGCAGAAGAGTGGGTCAATCTATTGCTGCTGCCAGCCTTCCATTAATAGAAAAAGATAAGTAGGCAAGATGGATTTTATAATTTAGTAAAAAATTAAAAAGGAAATTAATTAAATGGATAGTAATAAAAAAAACATAATTTTAAACGGTACACTAATAACTCCTTTTGAATTGGTAAAAGACAGAGCTGTAGTTATAGAGGATGGGAAAATTGTTTCAGTGGAAGATAAAAAAAATATAGCCGGGACTTCAAATTTAGAAGTTATCAATGTTAATGATGGTTTTATTGTCCCGGGTTTTATTGATATACATGTACATGGCGGTGGTGGTTTTGATACTATGGATGGAAATTACGATGCGATAAAAGAAATATCCAGGGCACATTCCAGATTTGGCACCACAGCTTTTCTCCCTACTACTATGACCATGAGTAAGGATAGGATTTTAAAAAGCCTTAAAAGTGTTAATGAAGCATTTGTTAGAGGTACAGGATATTCCGAAGTTCTGGGTGCAAATGTTGAAGGTCCTTATATAAATCCAATAAAGAAAGGTGCTCAGAAAGAGGAGGATATAAGAAATGCTTCCATAGATGAATTTATTGAATTTAATGAAGCTTCAGGGGGTCTTATTCGTATAATTACTATTGCACCTGAAATGCCCGGAGCACTTGCCCTTATACGCTGGCTTCATAAACACAGGATTATTGTTTCTGCTGGACATACCAATGCTACCTACATGCAGATGCAGAAGGGTGTTAAAGCCGGTGTGAACCATGTCACTCATATCTTTAATGCCATGAGGGGTTTTGGCCACAGGGAGCCGGGAGTGGTAGGAGCAGCACTATTTTCTCCGGAAATAATAGTAGAGATGATTTCCGATGGGATACATTTGCATCCTTTAGCTATGAAGATGGTAACTAAAGTTAAAGAGATGGAAAAAATAATACTTATCACAGATGCTATGAGGGCAGCAGGTATGCCAGATGGTTCATATGAACTTGGCGGACAGGAGGTTATAGTTAAAAGTGAGGAGGCAAGGCTGGTAGATGGTACACTGGCTGGCAGTATACTAACTCTTGACAGGGCTGTAAGGAATATGGTTGAGATGGCAGGAGTATCATTGGTAGAAGCGATCAGGATGGCAACAATAAATCCGGCGAAGTGTCTGGGAATCGAGAATAGGAAAGGGAGCCTTGAACCGGGTAAAGATGCTGATATAGTCATATTAAATGAAAACTTAGAAGTTAATGCAACTCTGGTAAAAGGCAAAGTTGTGTATAGAAGTAAATAATAGTAATAATTATAAACAGGAAAAGAGAAAATTTTTGCTGGATATATTTTTTAAATGGCAGATTTGCCTTTATTAAAAAAGATGGAAGAGGCTTTATAGAGTCACTCAACGAGAACCTTTAAAAAAGAAAGTGGCATACGGAAAATGAATATTGAAAAAAGGTAAATTGGCTCCTCTTCTGACTCAAAAATTAACACTATCTTCTCATGAAACTTTCAGAATAAAAACTGCTTTAGAGCTCCATAATACAGGAACCCTACTCTGATAGATAAGATAATATTAAATCTATACCACAAATTAATAGACAAACAAAAACGTCTTTAATAATATATATTTCACTCAATAGTAAAAACATTTTTACTTTAAAGTAAAAATGTTTTTTGCAATTTGATAAAAATCTTTTATAATATACTTGACAGGATTGTTGCTTTCTAATAAAATTAAACCAGCATAAAAGGTTGGTGGGATTATTGTTTGACGAATATGATAAAAGTTATCCAATAGAGCTGGTAGCTGATTTTTTAGGAGTTAACAGCAGGACACTTTATTATTATGAAAAGTTCAGGCTGGTAAGACCCTTAAGGAGGGGCAGGAAGAGATATTATTCTAAAGTTGATATCAGATGGCTGAAGTATATAAGAGAGCTTATGTATGATGAGGGTATGAATTTAAAGTCAATAATTATACTGATAAAAAGAAGGGATAATGTAATTCTTGGAAAGTGCCCTGAGGAAGTGGTGGATTGTTTTAAAAATTATCTTATGCACATAAGCAGGGATGAAGAGTAATTAAGAATTTTTATGTGAAATAGTTTTTAAACCGGTTTTATTGTAAAAGAAAGAAATTATTTAGAAAGGATGTATACGTTATGGCAAAAGCAGTAGGAATTGACCTGGGGACAACTAACTCATGTATAGCTGTTATGGAAGGTGGTAAGCCGGCAGTTATAACTAATAGCGAAGGTAGCAGGACCACGCCTTCAGTTGTGGCTATCACAAAAAAAGGTGAAAGGCTGGTAGGGCAGCTGGCAAAGAGGCAGGCAGCATTAAACCCTGAAAACACTGTCTATTCTATTAAAAGGTTTATAGGTAGAAAGTATAGCGAGGTTGAGAGTGAAAGGAAGATAGTGTCCTATGTGGTAAAAAAGGGAAGGAACAACCTGGCGGAAGTAGAGATGGGGAGTAAGGATTATACCCCTGAAGAGGTATCTGCAATGATACTTCAGAAACTAAAAACAGATGCCGAGAGTTATCTGGGGACCGGTATTACGGATGCAGTAATTACTGTTCCTGCCTATTTTAACGATTCCCAGAGGCAGGCAACAAAGAATGCCGGGAAAATTGCGGGGCTTAATGTTTTAAGAATAATTAATGAGCCAACAGCAGCATCACTGGCTTATGGACTGGATAAGAAGAAGGAAGAAAAGATTCTGGTGTTTGACCTTGGTGGAGGTACCTTCGATGTTTCAATACTGGAAGTTGGCGAGGGAGTATTTGAGGTAAAAGCGAGCCACGGTGACATGCACCTGGGTGGAGATGATTATGATGATAGAATTATGAATTATGTTGCCGATGAATTTAAAAAAGAACAGGGCATTGATTTAAGGGGAGACAGGCAGGCTCTTCAGAGATTGATAGAGGCATCAGAAAAAGCAAAGGTTGAACTGTCTTCAGTTACGGAGACAAATATAAATCTTCCGTTTATTACAGCTGATGCTAATGGTCCAAAACATCTTGATGTTAAGATTACACGGGCAAAATTTGAGCAATTAACAGCGGACCTTACTGATAGATGCAAGAAACCGCTTGAGAAGGCTTTAAAAGACTCAGGCCTGAAAGCAGGAGATATTGATGAAGTAATTCTTGTCGGCGGGGCAACCAGAATGCCGGTAATACAACAAATGGTAAAGGATTATACCGGGAAAGAGCCCAATAAGAGCGTAAACCCTGATGAAGTAGTTGCAGTTGGAGCAGCAATTCAGGCCGGAGTGATGAAGGGTGATGTAAAAGACGTGGTACTTCTGGATGTAACGCCTCTGTCTCTTGGTATTGAAACCCTGGGCGGGGTAATGACTAAATTAATTGAGAAAAATACAACCATACCCACAAAGAAGAGTGAGATATTCACCACTGCAGCAGATAATCAGACCAGTGTGGATATACATGCTCTTCAGGGAGAACGTGAGATGGCAAGAGATAATAAAACCATAGGCCGGTTCAGGCTGGATGGAATACCGCCTGCTCCAAGAGGGATTCCACAGATAGAGGTAACCTTTGATATTGATGCCAATGGGATTGTAAATGTTTCTGCAAAGGATACCGCCACAGGCAAGGAGCAGAAAATTACCATTACTGCAACATCACATCTATCTGAGGATGAAATACAGAGGATGGTTAAAGAAGCCCAGGAGCACGCAGATGAAGATAAGAACAGAAGGGCGGTTGTTGACGCCAAAAACAATGCTGATAACCTGATTTATTCTACAGAGAAGCTAATGAAAGATGTTGGCGATAAGGTTCCTTCTGATATGAAAAGCAGAATAGAAGACCAGATTAAAGCTTTAAGAAAGAGCACAGAGTCGGATAATGCAGAGCAGATCAAGAGTGAAATAGAAAAATTACAGAACCTGCAGAATGAATTATCACAGAGGCTTTATGCACAGTCAGGAACCGGCGCAGCCGGAGCCGGAGCCAGTGGTAGTGGAGGGCCCGGCGGCAGTGGAGCATCTGGAGGCCAGCAGGCAGGAAGTGGACAGGAAGGAAATGATGAAGAAGTAATCGATGCAGAATTTGAGGAAAAAGACGAAGATGATAAAAAGAATAAATAAAAGCTAAATTGATTTTAAGAGGAGGTGTATTTTTATGCCAATAGTCAGATGGGATCCATTTAGTGATATGGTTCAACTTCGTGACGAGATAGGTAGATGGTTTGAAGGTGTTACCGAAAGAGATAAAAGTAAGAGGTCGGCAATATGGGCACCTGATGTAGACATTAAGGAGACTGACAGAGAAATTCTGATAAAGGCAGATTTACCCGGAATGAAGATGGAAGATATAGATGTATCGGTTGACGAAGACCAGCTGGTAATTAAAGGAGAGCGAAAAGAAGAGAAAGAAGAAAAGGATAAAAACTATATCAGGGTAGAGAGAAGTTATGGTTCTTTCTACAGGTCATTTAATATTGGAGTTCCAGTAAAGTCTGACCAGATTAAAGCCACTTACAGAGATGGAGTGCTGGTCATAAATATACCTAAAGCAGAAGCCAAGAAACCAAAGAAGATAGCAGTAAGCAGTAAGTAAAAGCATAAACGCAATGCTTTGAAAGTTTATAAAGTGGAAGTGAATGTGTCTGCCCATAACTCTAACTAAAAGTTATGGGCAGCATATTTATTGAGATTAAAGGTGAGAGTGAATGGTTGAATATAAGGATTATTATAAAATACTGGGAGTGGATAAGAATGCCACTCAGGATGAGATAAAAAAAGCCTACAGGCAGCTGGCGAGAAAATATCATCCGGACGCAAATCCTGATAATCCTGTTGCTGAAGAAAAATTTAAAGAAATCGGGGAAGCATACGAGGTATTAAAAGACACCCAGAAGAGAGCAAGGTATGACCAGCTGGGAGCTAACTGGAAACAGTATGCAGGTGCAGGTACAGGATGGCCCGGTGGCGGGAGGACATATACCTATAATTTTGGAAATAAAGGTTTTAGTTTTGAAGACCTGGGGAGCGGTTTTTCCGATTTTTTTGAAATGTTCTTCGGAAGAGGAGCGAATGAAAAATTTTCTGGATTTTCAACGAATTTTGGCTCACAGTTCGGAAGGAGGACAAAAACTTCTGCTCAAAAAGGGCAGGATATGCAATCAACTCTTAATATAACATTGAGGGAAGCATATACAGGGACACAGAGAGCAATTAAATTACAGAGGGGTGCAAAGGCAAGGACCATAAATGTGAAGATTCCCCGGGGCATTAAGAATGGTGGAAAAATAAGAGTAGCGGGAGAAGGTGGCCCGGGTCCGGCAGGTGGACAGGCAGGAGACCTGTATTTAATTGTAAATGTGGCCGGACATAATTTTTTTACCAGGAAAAATGGCGACCTTTATTGTGAAGTTCCGGTTAGTGTAAAGGAAGCTTACACCGGGGCAAAGATAGATGTCCCGACTTTTGAGGGTAGAGTGATGGTAAAGGTGCCTCCAAAGACTCAGGGAGGAAAAACCCTTCGCCTGAAAGGTAAGGGAATGCCTAAATTAAAAAGCGGTGGTTCTGGTGACCTTTACATCAAAACTAAAATAATACTGCCGGAAGGGTTGACTGGAAAGCAGAAGAAAAACTTTGATGATTTTTTGGAAAGTTATGACGAGAACCCGAGAACAAATATAGTAGTTTGATTTTTGAACGGATTAAATCTATATAATAAATAACAATTGGAGTGATTGAAATATATGCAAATAGATAAATTTACCATAAAAGCACAGGAGGCGCTGTCAGAAGCACAGAGGATAGCGTCAGAGAACGGAAATCAGAGTATTGATGATTTTCATCTCCTGTCCGCTATGCTAAAGCAGGAGGAAGGGATAATAATTCCTATACTAAAAAAACTTGAGATTAACATAGATGAATTATCTGATAAAGTAAATGATCTTATTGCGAATCAGCCCGGGGTAAGCGGGCAGGCAGCACAGTTATATATAACTCCCGGGCTTAACGATATTCTAAACAATGCATTCAATGAGGCCGGGCAGTTAAAAGATGAGTATGTCTCAACCGAGCATATTTTGATAGCGCTTTCAGAGAGTGATGGTGAAGCCGGTAAAATTTTAAAAAATTCTGGAGTAACAAAAGATAGGATATATCAAATTCTGGTTAATATCAGGGGCAGCCAGAGAATAACAGACCAGAATCCTGAGGATAAGTACCAGGCTCTAAAAAGATATGGAAAAGATATTACTGATATTGCAAGAAAAGGTAAACTTGACCCGGTTATAGGAAGGGATGATGAGATAAGAAGGGTTATCCAGGTACTGTCAAGAAGGACAAAGAATAATCCTGTTCTTATAGGGGAACCCGGAGTCGGGAAGACCGCCATAGTTGAAGGGCTGGCCAACAGGATTGTCTCGGGTGATGTCCCGGAAGGGTTAAAAAATAAAAAGGTGATAGCGCTTGACATGGGTACCCTTATAGCCGGTTCTAAATACAGGGGCGAGTTTGAGGATAGATTAAAGGCGGTTTTGAAAGAAATATCAAAGGCGGAAGGCAATATAATTTTATTTCTGGATGAGCTGCATACTGTAGTGGGGGCGGGAGCAGCAGAAGGCGCTGTTGATGCATCAAATATGCTAAAGCCCATGCTTGCCCGGGGAGAGCTCCATGCTATAGGGGCCACTACTCTTAATGAATACAGGAAGTACATTGAGAAGGATGCGGCCCTGGAAAGGAGGTTTCAGCCTGTTCAGATAAGCGAGCCATCGGTGGAAGATACTATATCCATACTCAGGGGTCTTAGAGAAAGATATGAGGTACATCACGGAGTAAGGATAAAAGATTCTGCCCTTATTGCCGCTGCAGCACTTTCAGATAGATATATATCTGACAGATTCCTGCCTGATAAAGCCATTGACCTTATAGACGAAGCTGCTTCAAAGCTCCGTATCGAGATTGATAGTATGCCTACAGAAATTGATGAGGTTGAGAGAAGAATAAAACAATACGAGATAGAAATTCAGGCCTTAAAAAAAGAAAAAGATAAAGCCTCAATTTCAAGAATGGAAAAAATAAATAAGGAGCTTTCCAACCTTAAAGAAAAAGCAGATTCAATGAAAACCCACTGGCAGCATGAAAAAGAAATAATAAAAAATATAAGAAATCTAAAGGAAGAAATAGAGAAAACGAAAATAGAGGCCGAGCGTGCCGAAAGGGACGCGGACCTCCAGAAGGCAGCGGAATTAAAATATGGAAAACTTTTAGAACTCCAGAAAAAGTTAGATGAAGAAAATAAAAAACTTGAACAGCTCCAGAAGGAAAATAAAATGCTAAAAGAGGAAGTAGATGAGGAAGATATTGCAGAGACTGTGTCAAAGTGGACAGGTATTCCGGTTACAAGACTGATGGAAGCTGAAATTGAAAAGCTGGTTCATATGGAAGAAAGACTAAAAAGGAGGGTCGTGGGACAGGATGAGGCTATAACCGCGGTGTCCAATGCCATAAGGAGGGCAAGAGCAGGCCTCCAGGACCCCAACCGTCCCATTGGTTCTTTTATATTCCTCGGTCCTACCGGTGTGGGTAAAACAGAGCTTTCAAAAGCTCTGGCAGAGTTCTTATTTGATGATGAGAGAGCAATGGTAAGAATAGATATGTCAGAGTACATGGAAAAACATACAGTATCAAGGCTCATAGGCGCGCCCCCGGGCTATGTGGGCTATGAAGAAGGAGGATACCTTACCGAAGCGGTGAGAAGAAAACCCTACACTGTCATACTTCTGGATGAAATTGAGAAAGCCCACGGCGATGTTTTTAATATATTACTTCAGATAATGGATGATGGAAGGCTTACCGATGGGCATGGAAGAACAGTTGATTTTAAAAATACAGTCATTATAATGACCTCCAATATAGGGAGCCAGTGGATAACAGAGCTGGATGATAAAGATGAGCAGGAAATGAAAAAAAGAATTAGGGAAGCGATGAAGGCGAACTTTAAGCCGGAGTTTCTAAACAGGGTTGATGATATAGTCATATTCCACAGGCTGGGCATTGATGAAATAACAAAAGTTATTGAAATTCAAATTGAAAACCTTAAAAAAACTTTAAAGGGTAAGAAACTTTCTCTTGATATAACAGATAAAGCCAGAAGGCTTCTGGCGAAGGAAGGATTTGACCCGGTTTACGGGGCAAGGCCGCTAAAGAGAGTTATACAGAATGAGGTACAGAATGTGCTGGCAATGAAGCTTCTCAGCGGTGAGATAAAAGAGGGAGATAAAATAACTGTAGATGTAACAGGTCCCGGGGAAAGATTGCTGGATTTTAAGGTTAAGAAATAAATCGTGATATCAATTAATCATATAAAGTTAAGCTTTGGCGGCCGTAAATTACTTGATGATATTTCATTTCAGGTAAACCCCGGAGAAAAAATAGGACTCGTCGGAAATAACGGTGCCGGTAAAACGACTCTGCTAAAAATTATCCTGGGATTGCAAACACCCGACTCAGGAATTATTGAAAGACCGCCGGGCCTGACCACTGGGTATCTTCCGCAGCAGATGAAGCATATAAACAGCAGGACACTTTTTAATGAAGCGAAAACTGCATTTTCTAAGGTTCTTGAGCTGGAAGATAAAATTACTGAATTGAATCGTGAAATAGAAAGTAGAACCGACTACAATTCAGCAGGTTACCTTAAGTTAATTAACAGTTTGTCTGATATGAATGAGAGGATTGAGATGCTGGGCGGGGCAAAAATAAACGAAAAAATTGAAAAAACACTGACAGGGCTGGGATTTACGCCGGAAGATTTATCAAGACAGACAAAAGAGTTTAGCGGTGGATGGAGAATGAGAATTGAACTGGCAAAAATCCTTCTCAGGGGCCCCGACCTGCTACTGCTTGATGAGCCGACGAACCATCTTGATATTGATTCAATCCAGTGGATAGAACAGTTCCTATCAGAATACCGGGGAGCGGTAGTTATCGTAAGTCATGACAGGGCTCTACTTGACAGTGTCACGGACCGCACAGTTGAAATTTCGAGGGGTAAAATTTATGATTACAAAGTCACCTATTCAAAATATACCGTATTGAGAAAAGAACAGAGGCTTATACAACTGGCCACTTATAAAAATCAGCAAAAGCAAATCGCAGAGACCAGGAAATTCATTGAACGCTTCAGGTATAAGGCCACAAAAGCGCGCCAGGTGCAATCCCGTATCAAATACCTTGAAAAATTTCAGCCCATCAGGGTAGATGAAGATGATACAAAAGCTATTCGTATCAGGTTTCCTGCCGCTCCCCGCTCGGGCAGCCTGGTTATTGATGCTTCCGGCCTTTCAGTGAGTTTCAGTGGTAAAACTGTTCTTGAAGACATAGATCTGGTGGTAAGAAGGGGCGAAAGGATTGCATTTGTTGGTAAAAACGGAGAAGGTAAGACTACATTATCCCGGATTCTTGTTGGCGACCTGGATTTTAATGGTCAGCGCAAAATAGGTCATAATGTTAAGATTGGTTATTTTGCACAAAATCAGGATGAACTGATGGATGGAGAGATAACTGTTCTTGATACCACCAGCAGAGTTGCTCCTGTTGATGCGGGTGTTAAGATAAGAACACTCCTCGGAGCTTTCCTGTTTGGAAGTGATGATATAGATAAAAAAGTAAAAGTTTTATCCGGTGGAGAGAGGTCAAGGCTTGCACTGGTAAAATTGCTGCTGGAACCGTTTAATTTACTTGTGCTTGATGAGCCGACCAACCATCTTGATATGCGCTCCAAAGATATTCTCAAACGGGCGCTGAAGAATTTTACCGGCACAATGATACTGACCTCACATGACAGAGAGTTTATGGATGGCCTGGTGGACAATGTTTATGAATTTAAGGACCACAAAATAAAAAAATATATGGGGAGCATAAATGATTTTCTTGAAAAGAAAAAAATTGTATCCCTCCGCGAACTTGAAATAAAACAAAAACAAACCGGTAATATAAATAGAGGGCAACCATCCGGTGAGGGAAAAAATACTTATCTTGAAAGGAAGGAATTTTATAAATGTTTACGTAAAATAACCGGTGAAATTGCAGAGTGCGAAAATATAATAGAGCGGCTTGAAAATGAACTGGAAGTGCTGGCGGGCCGGTTTGAGGCCGGAATGGTTCAGAGTGAAGATTCCAGAGACGACCTGCCATTTTTAAAATACGCAGATAGAAAAAAAGAACTTGATGCTAAAATACATGAGTGGGAGAGATTGAATTCGGAACTTGTGGAGCTTAAGAAAAACCGCTATTACGGGGATTTATAAAAATCATTTTTCTTAATCAAATGTGCCAGCCTTTAAAACCATGTTTTTAAGAGTCAGGGGGTAGCTGGTTCTTCACCGGTATCTTTTTTTTCCGGTACCCCGGACAACCCATCCGAGTAGCTTTTGAGTGATAAAAATTCTTCCTCCAGGGCGGTGTTAATATTATTTATAATCTTTTTATAAGTTGCAGGTTTTGAAGGGTCTTTAAGATTTTCCACAGTATATTCGGCAACAGGGTCAATTGGTTCTCCTATAAATATATTTATTTTTCTAAAGGAGTTCATTATAAGTGAGATAATTCCTCTGGTAATTCTGTTGGTCCAGACCCATCTTTTACTTTCAGGAGCTTTATTCATGTTGTGTATGTAAACAGGAATTATGGGAAGCCCTGTTTTGTAGCTAAAGTAAGCGGCGCCTTTTTTAAATCTTTTAAAACTGCTTTTCTTATTTATTTCGCCTTCTGGAAATATACCAAAAAAAGTGTTCTTATCTATGGAGACATTAAAAAGTTCCTTAAAGCTTTTAGTATTTTTCAGGAGCTGCTTCTTAAATACGGGTACACAGTTTGCGAATCGTCTCATAAAAAAATTAGAAATCCAGTTTCCAAAATTTTCACTTTCAGCCAGGAAACATATTTTCTTTTTGATTGCTGTGAGAAGTACTACCGGATCGGCATCTGCAGTATGGTTTATGGCAAATATGGCGGATTTATTTACCGGGAGTCTATTTTTATTAAAAATTTTTGTTCTGGTAAAAAGTTTATAAAAATTTAAAAATAATACCCGGGGGGTGCTGTAGAAGAATTCAGAGGTTTTTCTAAATAAATTGTTAATCAAAGAAGCCATTTTTTTATTTCTCCAGGTTAAGGAAGATATTTTTTATATTCTGATAATGGGTGCCTCTCCAGTAGTATTTATCGCATTTTTTACAGTACATGAAGTTTTTCTGTGTTTTAAACACATATGGGGGCACTTTATCTTTCAGGTCTTCTTTTTTTACTATCATAAGTTTCTGATTGCATTCAATACATCTTATTAAATTTGGTTTCAGCGAAATTTTAAGTTCTGATTTAACCTGCGCCAGCTGATTTTTGAGGTTATCATTTTTTATAAATAGATATTTTATGGCTCCGTTTTTAAATTCCTTTCTGGTGAGCATAAGCGTATCTCTGGTCAGGACCACCCTGTCTGTTCTGAGGGCTGTTTTTAATATCCGGTCATCACTGGCGTTATTATCATATAAAACGTCATAACTGGCCATGCGAAGGTACCTGGCAAGTTTTCCAACCATTATGTCTGCAATAAATTTCATCCCCGCGCCAAATCCGTTGAATTTATTTCAGCTCCCATAATAAGAATGAGGCTGGATATGTAAATCCAGAGAAGGAAGCTGATGATAGAGCCAATTGAGCCATAGGTTAATTCGAAATTTACGAATTTATGTATATAAAAAATAAAGATATGCTTGGATAGTTCCCATGTTATTGCTGCAAACAGGGAACCTTTATATATATGATATCTAAAATGGGTTTTCCTGTTGGTTCCAAAAAAATAAATAAGACTAAAAATAGCAAAATTTAGCATGAGCCCGATTAAAATAGATATAGTCTTAAATAAAAGTGATGATATTGATTCATTTAAATTTAAAAAATCCATGATTTTGTTGGCCAGGTAAAAGAAAGACGTAGATATAAGAAAAGATAATAAAACAATTATAAATATCGTGGTTATTATAATGAAGCCAAAGATTTTCTGTTTCCATAATTTTCGCTGGGTTCTGGTTTTGTAAATTCTATTAAGGGAAAATTGTATGGAGTCAAAAAAATAAGTGGTTGATATTACTAAAAATACAAAGCCAGTTATTCCTATGCTGGTTCGATTTTCGGTTATTTTTGTTATATTGGACTCTGTAAAACTATATATAATTGGAATTCGCTCCTCAATAAAATCAAGAATTGTTGCATGGATATTAAAGGTTTCTATTAATAAACCTGAGAGAGAAATAAGCAATAAAAGGACGGGAAAAATAGAAAAAAGGAAGTAAAAAGAAATTGACGAAGCCATAAATATTCCGCCATCTGATATATATTTTTCTGAAAGCTTCTTCAGATACCTCCATATATTTATGGCTATTTTTTTTATTCTATTTATATTATGCAAATTTGATGTTAAAGGTTTAATAAATATTTATTTCTTCTATATCTTTTAGTTCGCTCAGCTTTTTAATTATAATAGCAGATGTATCAATTTTTTTACTGGAAAAAGTAATGGTAAAAATTTTCTTATGGTTTTCACTATCGGATTTGTATTTTTTACTTTTTATTTCTATGGGCTCTTCACTCAGTAAATTTATAATCTTATCCAGGCCGGTAAAATTATAGGATGTGGTTATTTTAAGCGAATATTTTGGTACATTTATCAATCTGTCCTCAAAGTATTTCAGTATGCTTAGAGTAACAAAACCCAGTATGGTCACTACTAATGCCAGGTAATATAACTTAACGCCAAGCGCCATTCCAATGGAAGAAACTATCCATATGCTTGCAGCAGTAGTTACTCCTCTTATCAGGGTCCCCTGCCTGAAAATTGCCCCTGCACCTATAAAGCCAATTCCTGTTATAATGCCTGCTGCTATTCTTGATGGGTCCACGGTGCCATAACCAATTGAAGAAAACCCCATATATGAGATTAATGTAAAAACTGTTGAGCCGAGGCACACGAGGGCATGAGTTCTGAGCCCCGCCGGTCTTTCAGCTTTTTCTCTCTGAAGGCCTATTATACCTCCAAAGATTAATGCCAGAGCGCAGGGTATTGTTATATCAAGTGTGAAAGCAGAAAGGTCAAATTTTATTTCTGACAATAGTCTTTGAGAAAGTTCCATTGTTTAAATTTATAGTTTACAATAATTATTTTATCATATTTTAAGATTGATTTGTTTATACCGCAAAAAGATAATATTTGCAGGGATTTAATAATTAGTATTTAATCATAGTAACTGTGGCGGGAGTCTGGATATTTTTTTTAGTATAAATAGGTTATAATGAATTAGGATTTAAAAGACGCACGTTTTAGTGGAAAATCATCGTTAAAATAAAATACATCAGGGCATAAATTTTGTTACTGAAGTTTAAGGAGTGAATAAATAAATGTTTAAGTCTTCGATAAAATTGTTTAAAATCTTCGGGATAGAGGTAAGACTTGATTATAGCTGGTTTATTATATTTGCATTGTTTTCATATTATTTTGGTTTTTTTTATTTCCCCGGTGTTCTTCCTTCGTTAAACACTGGAACTCTGGCATTGGTTACTATTATTACGGTAATCCTTTTCTTTGCTTCGGTACTAATTCATGAAATGAGCCATTCACTGGTTGCCATAAAAAAGGGTATACCTGTTGAAAGGATAACACTTTTTTTATTCGGGGGTATGGCACAGATAGAAAAAGAACCGGAAACCCCCTTTAGCGAGTTCATCATGGCCATAGCCGGGCCTGTTGCGAGTTTTGTTCTGGCTATATTTTTTGGAATTATATGGTTTTTTACCAGGGGTTATGCTCTGGTTGAGGAGCCGGTTAAATATCTGGCCATTATTAATGTGGTTCTCGGGGCTTTTAATTTGCTTCCCGGTTACCCGCTGGATGGTGGGAGGGTCCTGCGTTCAATTATATGGAAATCAACCGGAAACCTGGAAAGGGCAACATTTATAGCATCAACAGCAGGAAGGGTGCTGGGGTTTGCAATAATTGCTGTTGGCGTGTTTTTTATATTTGCGGGTAATTTTTTAAATGGGATGTGGCTTGCTTTTATAGGGTGGTTTTTACAATCATCTGCCCAGACGGGCTATCGTCAGACTGTTTTTGAAACGTCTATAAAGGGAATAAAAGTGGAAGAGGCTATGAATCAGAATGTTGTAGATGTAACTGGAGATATAACATTACAGGAGCTGGTAGATGATTATTTTATGAAGTACAGGTTCGGGAGATTTCCGGTTGTGGAAGATAGGGAAACCCGGAAAATTATAGGTGTTGTCTCTATAAATGATGTAAAAGAGATTCCGAGGGAGGAATGGTCCGATTTAAGGACAGGAGATGTGGTAAGAAAAATTTCAGAAAACGAAAAAGTAGATGTTTCAGCAGAAGTGTCCGAGGCAATAAAGAAAATGATAAAAAATGATCTCGGACACCTGATAGTAATGTCCGGAGATAAGTTTAAAGGGATGATAACAAAAAGCGATGTTATGCATTTTATAAAAGTTCGCTCTGAGTTTCACTGATTCTTCAGGATAATAAGCACTTCAGTTTAAAATCTATAAAAATATGGGTTTTATGGCAGAAATCCTATATTTAAATATGATTAATAGAAGACAGGTTTTTACATAAAGGCAATAATCAAATTGAAAATTCTGAAAATAACTTTATAATTACTCTGGTTAAAGTACCGTCCTTTTGATGAGCCCGGTCTTGAGCCGGTAAAATATACAATATATCAGGATGGAGTAAGTGTAACATAGCAGGGAAATAAAAAAGGCAGAAAATAAAAATTATTTAAAAGATAGAAAGTAAAACATGGTGGATTATAAATTTTTTAGAGATTACAGGAATGAGGTAAAAGAAAATTTAAAAGATTTAAAAGTCATATACACTGACCTTGACGGGACATTGTTAAATGGCAGTGGTTGCCTCATTAAAGATTATAATAATGATTATTACTTTGATGCGCTAAAATTGCTAATCAGACTGGAAAGTAAGGGGTTAGACGTTGTACTGATATCGGGAAGGAATAGATTTCAGTTAAAGTCCAGCGCACAGGTGATGGGATTGAAAAATTATATTGCGGAGCTTGGTGCGGAGCTGGTTTATAATCTGGGGGAAAAGGTTTACACCACATTTGATGATAGCGGAGCGGTTTATAAAACGGGGGATGGCGGCAGTGATTTAATAAAAATTATCAAGCTTCTTAAGAGAAGTTTTCCAGGTAAGATAGAAAGCAGGATAGAATGGAGCAGGTACAGAAATTATAATGCTCTATTTTTTGGAGAAATAGATCTGGATAAAGCCAATAGTTTGCTTGCGAGAAATGGTTACGGAGGTCTGGTTCTGGTTAATAACGGATTTTCATCATCACTTGTAAAGGTAGATCTTAATGTGGAAAAATTGAATATTTATATATTAATACCGGCAGGTGTTGATAAATCAAGGGGAATAAAACTTGATAAAAAAATAAGGAAGTTTGGTGCCGATAATTGTATAGCTCTGGGGGATTCTATTGAAGACTTAAAAATGGCAGGTGAAGTAAAATACTGTTTTTTAATGAGGAATGCCCTGGATGGCAAAGAAGATATATCCGGTGAGCTTAATAAGTATGATAATGTGTATGTTGCCGATGGAATTATGAACAGGGGCTGGGCGGAGGTTGTAGGGTTTTTGCTGGACTAATGGGTTAAATGTTTTATGCTTGCCATGATTGATTATTGCACTTATATTGATATGTTCAATATAAGTGTTAAATAGTTTATAATAAAGAAATAAATAATCTTGCCCGAGGAGGGGTTTTATAAATGGAAAGTAATGTTAGAAAAAATCTGGAAGGCAACCGGGAGGATAAATCCACTATTAAAGATTTATTTGATATACTGGTAATTGTTCTGGTATCGATTTTTTCAGGATATGTGCTGGGGCTATTATTGGCTCCTCAATCAGGGTTTAAAACCAGGAAAAAAGTTGTCGAAAAGCTGAAGGAAGCAGTTGATAGAGGAAAATTCGCTGTTGCTGAAGCGAAGGTCATGGGTGAGGAGTTGTTAAATAAGAGTATGGAAAAAGCAGGTAAAGTATCCTCTAATATTAAGAATGGAGACTGAAGGGATGCCCACCATAATTTATCCTCACTAACCCTGGTTATCTGTGTTGACAATGGGTTTTTACTATAGTAGACTTTACGTTTGCTAATTCAATTGGAAAGCCAGAAGCTCTGGTTTTTTTAGTTTTGTTATAGTGTTTAATTAGCAGGGCCGTTAGCTCAGTAGGTAGAGCACCGGACTTTTAATCCGGGTGTCGAAGGTT
>CAZQQX010000025.1:0-29008 GCA_964595565.1 uncultured Actinomycetota bacterium | reverse complement strand
GAGGTGTTAAAAATGATAAAAAAAATTACGCCAAACATGATGGTCGATGATGTAAATAAAACCGTGGATTTTTATAAGGATATATTATGTTGCTTCGACCTGGTGGTATCAGAACCTGAAAAAGGTCCTTTTGACTGGGCAATGGTAAGCTGTGAGGACAATGAACTGATGTTCCAGTCAAGAGAAAGTCTCTGTGAGTCAATCCCTCTGTTTAAAGACATAAAGAGCGGGGGTTCTATGGTTGTTTATATAGAGATGGAGGATATTGAGGAATGTTATAATAGAATAAAAGACAGGGTCACCATTATTAAAGATTTGCAACGGACTGAATGCGGTACTGTTGAATTTATAATTAAAGATTGTAATGATTATATCCTGGTATTTGCAGAGCCGGATTAATCCGGGTATAAATTATAATTTATCTGAAGAAAAAATCAGACCATACTCCTTCAGATGAGGTATTGATATTTAACCGGGCCTTTTTGCTCTTCCAGATATTTTTAAATTCGCCATAATCCATTTTATGATTAATATTGAAAAAATTAAGACTGTCAATTCCGGCTGGACCATTTTTTTCACCGGTCAGTATCCCGGTGTTAGCAGATATCAGGGCATCTGATACCCTGTACTTCTGTTTTTTTATTTTTTTATCCAGAACATACAGGGTGTCTTTTGAATATAAGCTACAGAGGGTCTCAAGGCCCTTTCCGGTCTTAAATGTATATGCTTTCTTTCCGACTGCGTGTTTTGGGGCCGGCAATGGCCCGGTTTTACTGCTATCTGATTTTTTATACACCTGCCCGGGGATATTGGCCAGTAAGTTTAATAGGTTATAAGAAATAAAAGGCATATCGGAAGCTATTACCAGGGAATAAAAATGAGTAGCATTTGTAAGACCCGAGTAAATACCGAGCATAGGGCCAATTTTGTTGCGGAATGATTTTGATTTTCCGGAATCCCCGGTATTAAAAGAACTTTTTTTACCGAATTTTTTAGAGGTATCTTCATCTGAAACAATCTTTATATTAAGCGGTGGCGTAGTTCTAATAAAAAAATCTTTAAAGTTTATTTTCGGATTGGCAGCCTGGATTTTTTTAAAATTGTATCTTTTTATATATGAATTTATTTTATTCAGTTCATAAGAAATAAAGGGACAGTTTTCGGTTGATGTGCTTATTATAATTTCGTCACAAAAAAAGCATAATTTTAAAATCTGGTCTATAAATAATGGTACACTGTTAACTTTAATTTTTAATTTATTTAAGCCGAATCTACTGCTGCTTCCGCCTGCAAGTATTATTCCCGTAATACTTACTTTAGTGTTTTTACTTTTCAACTTTTTATATTGTTAATTGTTCCTAATCTTCTTTATATTTACTGCACAGACTTTATACTCCGGGATTTTTGATACAGGGTCCAGGGCAGGATTGGTAAGTATGTTGGCAGGAGCTTTTGCATAGTGAAAAGGCATGAACACAACTCCTTTTCTAATATCTAAATTTACCATGGATGCAGCGGCAATCTTTCCTCTTTTTGATTTTACCTCAACCATGTCTCCATCTTTAATTTGTAATCTCTTTGCATCTTCTGTGTTTATCTGAACCAGATTTGCCGGAGCGATTTCGTTCAGGCCTTTGACTTTGCCGGTCATTGTTCTGGTGTGAAAATGGTAAAGAATTCTGCCGGTAGTAAGAATATAGGGGTAATCGCCGGTAGTGGTTTCTGCCGGAGGCAGGTATTTAACGGAAACAAATCTTCCCCTTCCTCTTGTAAAGCTGTCAGTGTGCAGAATAGCCGTACCCGGGTCGCTGTATGTCCTGCAGGGCCATTGCAGTGTCTGGCTGTCAAGCCTTTTATAACTTATTCCGCCATATATGGGTGTCAGGGAAGCAATCTCGTCCATAATCTCTGAGGGGTGGTTGTAGTCCATGTTATAACCCATGTGTTTCGAAAGCATACAGATAATTTTCCAGTCCGGAAGGGCGCTCCCCGGGGGCTCAACTGCTTTTCTTACTCTCTGAACCCTTCTTTCGGTATTGGTAAATGTGCCTTCTTTCTCAACAGAACAGGCACCCGGAAGAACGACATCGGCAAACTCTGCGGTTTCGGTTAAGAAAATATCCTGAACCACCAGGAATTCCAGCTTTTTTAGAGAAGCTGCTACGTGCAATAGGTCCGGGTCGCTTAGCATCGGATTTTCACCCATGATATATATAGCTCTGATCAAACCTGAATTTGCCCCGTTAATCATCTCGGTCACAGTCAGGCCCTTTCTGGATGGTAAGCTCCTGGACCACTTCTTTTCAAAATTCTTTCTTAAGGCATCATTTTCAACATTCTGGTATCCGGTTAATACATCCGGCAATGCTCCCACATCGCAGGCTCCCTGTACATTATTCTGTCCTCTTAATGGATTTACACCTGCGCCTTTTCTCCCGATATTGCCTGTAAGCATAGCAAGGTCCGCCAGAGCGGTAACATTATCTGTGCCGGTAGTGTGCTGGGTAATTCCCATGGCATAAAATATAGATGCATTTCTGGCAGTTCCATAAATCTCTGCAGCTTTCACTAAATCCCCGGCGTCTACACCGGAAATTTTTGCCACTTTTTCCGGAGTGTATGAGGAAAAACATTTTACAAACCCGTCAAAGCCTTCGGTCCTGCTGTTGATAAAATCTTCATTATGCAGCCTGTGGTCGTAAATATATTTCATTATTCCAAGGATAATTGAAACGTCGGAGCCCGGTTTTTGCCTTAGGTGTACCGCTGCGTATTTTGTTATAGGAATATTTCTCGGGTCGATTACGATTAATTTCAGCCCTCTTTCTCTGACACATCTGATAATTTCATATCCTATTACAGGGTGGGCTTCTGTTGTATTGGAGCCGATTATTATCGCGGCGCTGGCATACTTTATATCATTAATAGAATTTGTCATTGCCCCACTTCCAAATGTTCGTACCAGACCCGCGATTGTCGAAGCATGACAGAGCCTTGCGCAATGGTCTATATTGTTGGTTCCAATAACTGCACGGGAAAATTTGGACATCAAAAAGTTCTCTTCATTGGTGCATTTTCCCGAGCCGAGAATTCCAATAGAATCAGGGCCGTATTTATCTTTTATTGCTGTCAATCTTTCTGAAACAGTCTCGATTGCTTTCCCCCAGCTTATCTTTTTAAATCTACCGTTCTCTGTTTTTATCATGGGGGTATCAAGTCTGTCAGAACTGCTGACATAATCAAAGCCAAATTTACCTTTTACACACAGATTACCTTTGTTTACATTAGTTCCTATTTCGGATGTTACGTTAACAATCCTGTTGTCTTTTACGTGCAGGTCTATGGTGCAGCCCACGCCGCAGTAGGGGCAGGTGGTCTTTATTTCTTTTGCTTCCCAGCTACGGGCTTTTCCAGTGTAAGGTCTGGCCACAAGTGCACCGACGGGACAGGTTGAAATACAATTACCGCAGAAAACACAGGTTGTTTCTGTTAGCGATTTTTCAAATGCAGGGACTATCTCAGAATTAAACCCCCTTCCGGCATAGCCGATGGCGCTGGCGCCCACAACATCTTCACACATCCTGACGCATCTTCCACAGAGTATGCATTTGCCGTTATCCCTTATTATAAAGGGATTGTTATCCAGGACTTTCTTTTCATGTTTTTCTCCTGTATAAGGATTTTCTTTAATGTTGTAAATATACGCCAGGTCCTGAAGGGCACAGTCGCCGCAGGATTCACAGGTCATGCAGGAAGCGTGGTGGTCTGATAGTATTAATTCAAGATTGGTTTTTACCAGCTCTTTTATATGAGGAGTATCTGTCTTAACTCTCATTTCCTCTCTTACTTTTGTCACGCATGAAGCAACGGCTTCGGGCATCCCTTCTACCTCAACCAGGCAGAGCCTGCATGCCCCCTGGGGTTTAAGTCTGGGGTCATAGCATAGATGTGGAATAAAAATATTGTTTTCAAGGCATGCTTCCAGAATGCTGTTATCAGGTGAAGTAAGATACTCTCTGTCATTGATGTAAATTTTTATTTTATTGTCTTTATAACTTAAATTTTCTGCTGCTTTTGGCTCAGGTGCCTGCATTTTTTATATATCCTTAAATTTTTTAATTTTTAAATTAAAATTTTTAAAATACTTCTTTTAAAACTGCTTTTTCTTTTAAATACGTCTGTTACTGCTGTATTTGAATACCTATATTTTTTTAACTTTTGCGTGCAGCCTTTTGCATGATTTTTGGGTTCTAATATGTTCCTCAAACTCTTCTCTGAAATATTTCAGACTGCTTATTATGGGATTGGGTGCGGTTTTCCCCAGGCCACAGAGTGAAGTCTCTTTTATCACAGAGGATAGTTTTTCAAGTTTTTCAATATCATCCTCTTTACCCTTCCCCCCGGTTACTCTTTCCAGTATTTCCAGCATTCTTTTGGTCCCGATCCTGCATGGCACGCACTGCCCGCAGGATTCTTCCTGAATAAAGCTCATAAAATACCTTGAAAGTTCAACCATACAGGTATCTTCATCTAAAACTATCATTCCTCCCGAGCCCATTATTCCGCCGATTTCTTTTATTCTCTCATAGTCTATGGGGGTATCAAGTAATTTTTCAGGGATGCAACCTCCTGAAGGCCCTCCTAATTGTACAGCTTTAAATTTTTTTTCTTCTTTTATTCCTCCACCTATTTTAAATACAATATCTCTTATGCTGGTGCCCATTGGTATCTCTACCAGTCCAATATTTTTAATTGCACCGGTTAAAGCAAATATCTTGGTACCCTTGCTTGTATCTGTACCGATGCTGTTGAACCATTTGGCCCCGTTTAGGATTATCCGGGGTATATTTGATAATGTTTCAACATTATTTATAAGTGTGGGTTCTCCGTAGAGCCCTTCGTTAGCGGGGAATGGGGGTTTGGGCCTGGGCATTCCTCTCTTACCTTCAATGGAACTTAAGAGAGCTGTTTCTTCACCGCATACAAATGCACCCGCACCCTGGTATACCTCCATATCAAAACTGAAATTGCTGCTTAATATGTTTTTCCCTATGAGCCCGAGATTTTTTGCCTGCCTGATTGCATGTTCTATAGTTTTAACTGCAAGCGGGTATTCCGCTCTTATATAAAGATATCCTTTGTTTGAACCTATTGAGTAGGCAGCTATAAGCATTCCTTCCAGAACTGAATGCGGGTCCGATTCAAGTAAATTTCTATCCATGAAAGCGCCCGGGTCACCTTCATCACCGTTACATATTACATACTTAATTCCATTTTTAGACAGGGCATTTCTGCAGAATTCCCATTTCCTGCCTGTCGGGAAACCTGCTCCGCCGCGCCCCCGCAGGCCGGATTCGGAAACAGTTTTGATTACTTCTTCAGGATTACTGCCTTCAATAGTTTTTGCGAGAGCCAGATAACCATCGTTTGCAATATAGTCTTCTATTTTTAATGGGTCTATTTTACCACGGTTCCTTAAGACCCGGGATTCCTGATATTTAAAATAATTGGAAAGCCCGGAATCCGGGGTTATGGGGTCAAGTTTAGTTGCTATCTCTCCATTATCTATATGAGTTTTAAAAAACTCTTTAACCTTATCCCTGTCCAGATTGTAATAAATAACCGGCGGCATATTGTATGATTCAACAGTTAGCATTGGTTCAAGGGCGCAAAACCCGATGCATCCTGAAGTTGTAAAATCAATATCCCTGCGGGCTCTTGAGGATATCTCCTTTCTTACCAGCTCTCTTATTTTATCTGCGCCTGCAGCTATACCACATGTTCCAAGGTGTACAGTTATTCTATACCTGGTTCCTTTAGAATCCAGAACCCTTTTTCTTCTTGTTTCTTCCTTAATATTAAGAAGGTCGTCTCTGGTCTTTATTTTAAAAGGTTTTTTATCCAATTATCAAAACCTCTTTTCCCGGGCCGGGCAATATCTAAATAATAATAACTATTTTAATTAAAAAATATCATCTCATATTTTATAGGAATTTATTATATCCATAACTTTTTCGGGATTTACCTTCTGGTAAAATTTATCATTGACCACAATTACCGGTGCAAGCCCGCATGCACCAAGGCACCTGTTTACCTGCAGGGAGAAATTCCTGTCCGGTGTGGTCTGGCCCGGTTCGATGCCGAGCTCTTTAACTAATTTTTCTAAAATGTTTTTGCCTCCCCTGACAAAGCATGCGGTTCCCATGCATACTCTTATATTTATCCTGCCCCCTGGAATCATTGAAAAGAATGAATAGAAGGTTACTACCCCATAGACATCTTTTTCGGGGATTTGCAGCGCTTTTGCCACTATTTTTTGAGCTTCTACCGGTATGAACCCGATGTATTCCTGTATTTTCTGTAAAACTGGAATTAACGCCCCTCTCTGTCTTTTATATTTCTGTATTATTCCATCAATTTTTTTTATTTCTTCAGCTCTAAGTTTATACTCAGGTAAATCAGAAATCCCGACAGACATAATATTTTTTCCTTCTTTAGCGGAATAAATAATATTTTAACTAAAAATTCCCCTGTTTGTTTCCAAAGATTATAACAGAATTTTCTTAATATTTATAACAAATTCAGTATATATAAAATTAAAATTTTAATAGATAAATGCTATTATTAAAAAGGTGAATATAGAACAACAAAGAGGGGAATTTTATAGGATTTGATATTATTATAATCATAGTTTACCTGTTAATAGTGTGTATCTAAAGAAATTAGAATTAAAAAACTATAGAAATTACAGTCACGTCAGTTTAGATTTTGATAAAAACACTATCCTGATACTGGGGAATAATGGCAACGGCAAAACAAATTTACTGGAATCAGTTTATTATTTATCCACCGGAAAATCCCATAAGACTTACAGCCAGGATGAGATTATCAAATGGGGCACTAATTATTCTGCCATAAAGACTCTGATTGGCTCTGAGACCAATAAACAGCCTGAGTGTTTTATTGAGATAGAACTAAGAAAGAATAATAGTACCAGGATTAAAATTGATAAAGCCCATCAGGGGAAGAAATCGGATTTTATATCCCTCCTGCCCTCGGTTATATTTTCTCCCGATGACCTTAAAATTATAAAGTCCGGTCCATCTGAAAGGAGAAATTTTCTTGATGGTGTTCTGGAAAAGATTGACGGCAGTTATTATAAGCAGAGATTGCAGTACCAGAAAATACTTGCCCAGAGGAGCAGTCTTATAAAAAGCATGAGCGGTGAATTCAACCGGGGCAGTAATTCAACACTGGAAGTGTGGGACGATAATATTGTAAGGTACGGAATTGATATCATAAAAAAAAGATGCAGCCTCCTGAATGAGCTAAAACCCGAATTTAAAAATTACATGAGGAGCTTTTTTAAAGAAAGCAGCGTGGATATTTTTTATATATTTAGCTGGGATAGGGAGGACACGCAGAGTAACCATACAAATTATTCCGGCCCATCCGCCGGGGTCAGGGATAATTTTGCCCGGGGAGATTTAAGAAAATTATTCTACCGGAAATTAAAAGAGAATATGGAAAGGGACCTGCAGTACAAAACTACCACAATAGGGCCCCACAGGGATGACTTTATAATTTTACTGGATGGTGGGAACATAAGGTTCTTCGGCTCTCAGGGGCAGCAGAGGGTTGCTTCTATAAGTTTAAAACTCTGCGAGCTGGACATATTGAAAAAGAATTCGGGAGAAGACCCTGTCCTCCTTCTGGACGATGTGTTTTCAGAGCTTGATATAGAAAGGAAAAAACTGCTGGTAAAAGCAATAGGAAAAAAATTCCAGACTTTTGTAACTGCTACCAATATCAGTTATCTAGATAAGCTTGACCTGGAGTTTGGCACCAGGTTGCTTATTAAGGATAACGGGGTTACAGTTTTAGATTTATAAACATTAACAGATAAATTATAATACAGGTATGAAAGAGATTAAAAATATCCAGAGCGTAATTGACGACGTTGTAAAAGATTTAAACATCGAAAGTAAGTTAAGAATATCCAGGATTTTTAACAACTGGGAAAAAATTGTGGGCAGCGTGATAAGCAAAAAAGCCAGGCCCAAAAGACTCACCGGAAAAACATTGTATATATCAGTAGAAAGTTCCACCTGGGCCAGTGAGCTGAGCCTGATGTCGGGCCAGTTGATTGATAAGATAAATTCATTTATTGGCGAGGACCTGGTTAAAAACCTGAGATTCAGGCAGGAACTTTGAAATTATAAGCCTGTTTTTGAGCAAATTTAAGTTGAAATATGATATAATAATCCATGATTAAAAATATTAAAATTACCATAAATAATCTAAAAATTTTTATATTTGAGATTGAAAAGGGTAATGGGTATTAAGATAGTTTTTTATACTTACTTATTGCCCTTTTATCTATATTTATTAGGGTATTATTAAAAAGCCTGGAGGGATTTTTTTGGAAAAGTCAAGTTATGATGCTAAAGATATCACTGTTCTGGAGGGGCTTTCGGCGGTAAGAAAAAGACCCAGCATGTATATCGGCTCCACCGGTTCCAGAGGATTGCATCATCTTATTTATGAAGTGGTGGATAATAGTATCGATGAAGCAATGGCCGGTTATTGTGATAATGTTCTGGTAGTGCTGAATGATGATGATTCTGTTAGTGTGGTGGATAATGGCAGGGGAATTCCGGTTAAAAAAGTTGAAAAATTTAACCGCCCTGCTGTTGAAATAGTGCTTACCAAACTTCATGCCGGCGGTAAATTTGGCGGTACGGGATACAAGGTATCCGGCGGGCTCCACGGTGTTGGAGTTTCTGTGGTAAATGCCCTTTCTGAAAAGCTGGGTATTGAGGTAAGAAGAGACGGACATATTTACAGACAGGATTTTGTAAAAGGTGAACCGGTTACCGACCTTATAAAAGGTAATAAGACCAGTTCTCACGGTACGGCGATTACATTTTATCCTGATAGGGAAATATTTGAAGATATTGATTATAAGTTTGAGATTCTTGCCAGCAGAATGAAGGAAATGGCTTTCCTGAATAAGGGTTTAAAAATAATCCTTGTAGATTCAAGAGAAAAACCGGAAAAGAAAGAAGTGTACAAGTATGATGGAGGAATTGAAGATTTTGTAAAATATTTGTGTGAAAAAAAGGACGTCTTACATAAAAAGATAATATATTTTAAGAAGGAAGTTAAGGACCATGAAGTAGAAGTGGCAATGCAATATACCAATGGTTATTCGGAGAGTATCTTCTCGTTTGCCAACAATATAAATACTACGGAAGGAGGAACCCACCTGAGTGGTTTTAAAGGTGCACTTACCAGAACCATAAATGATTATGCAAGAAGTGCCAATATGTTGAAAGAAAAAGATGAGAATCTCTCAGGCGAGGATATAAGGGAGGGTCTTACAGCAATTATCAGCGTAAAATTAAAAGACCCTCAGTTTGAAGGCCAGACAAAGACAAAGCTGGGTAATAGTGAAATAAAAGGCTTTGTTGAATCTAACGTAAATATGAAGCTTTCTGAATTTTTGGGAGAAAATCCAACCATAGGAAAGGTTATAGTAAGTAAGTGCATGGAAGCTTCAAGGGCAAGAGCTGCGGCAAAAAAAGCAAGGGACCTTACCAGAAGAAAATCCCTGCTGGAAAGTAATTCACTGCCGGGCAAGCTTGCAGATTGTACTATGAATGACCCGAAATACAGTGAGTTATTTCTGGTTGAGGGAGATTCAGCAGGTGGAAGCGCCAAGCAGGCGAGAGATAGAAGATTCCAGGCTATTCTTCCGCTTAAGGGTAAGATTCTGAATGTTGAGAAAGCAAGATTAAATAAGATATTAAGCAGTGAGGAGATTCAGGCGATGATAACTGCAATGGGCTCCGGAATCGGTGAAGATTTTGATATCAAAAATGCCAGATATCATAAAGTGATAATAATGACCGATGCTGATGTGGACGGAGCTCATATAAGGACACTGGTTTTGACTTTTTTTTACCGCTATATGCCTGAATTAATTGAAGCGGGTTACGTTTATATAGCCCAGCCGCCCCTTTATCAGGTGAGAAATGATAAGGAGGTTTCTTATGCCTATAGTGATAAGGAGCTGGAGAGTCTAAAAAAGAAATACGAGAATAAAAAAATCGCCGTCCAGCAGTATAAAGGTCTGGGGGAAATGGATCCCGAACAGCTCTGGGAGACAACAATGAATCCGGAGGCAAGGACACTGCTTAAAGTTGAAGTTGAAGACGCACTGATTGCGGATGATGTTTTTTCCACTTTAATGGGAAATAAGGTTGAGCCAAGAAGAGAATTTATCCAGAAAAATGCAAAGGGAGTGTCATTTATAGATATATAAAATATTCGGCAAACATGATATTCGTTATATACAGTCAGGGGTGTAAATGGTATTTGAATTAAGAGGTAAGGTAAAGAACATTGAAATTGAATCCGAAATGCAGGATTCATATCTTAGTTACGCCATGAGCGTAATTATTGGAAGGGCTCTACCGGATGTAAGAGATGGTCTTAAACCGGTTCACCGGAGAATTTTATATGCCATGAATGACATGGGCATGAGGCACAACACACCTTATAAAAAGTGTGCGCGTATTGTTGGAGAGGTACTCGGCAAGTATCATCCTCACGGCGACACAGCCGTTTATGATGCAATGGTGCGTATGGCGCAGGATTTTTCGCAGCGGTATGTTTTAATAGACGGGCATGGGAATTTTGGCTCCGTTGATGGTGATAGGGCTGCGGCTATGAGGTATACCGAGGCGAGGCTTTCATCTATAGCCGAAGAGCTTCTGGCTGATATTGATAAAGATACCATAGAATTTGTGGACAATTTCGATAGTTCATTAAAGGAACCGGCAGTTTTACCTGCAAAGTTTCCGAACCTTCTGGTTAATGGTTCTTCGGGTATTGCCGTAGGTATGGCAACCAATATCCCTCCCCATAATCTTGGCGAAGTTATTGAAGGCGTTATCCACTATATTGATAATCCTGAAGCAACAGTAAATGATTTAATGAGAAGAGTTAAGGGACCGGATTTTCCAACCGGAGGGATAGTAATGGGCATAAGCGGGATAAAAGAAGCTTACGAAACCGGGAGGGGCCGTGTAGTTGTCAGAGGAAGGGTCCATCAGGAACAGCCCAAAAAAGGAAGAGCCCAGGTTATAATAACCGAACTTCCATATCAGGTTAATAAAGCGAATTTTATTGAAAAAGTTGCTGAACTTGTGAGGACAAAAAAGATGGAAGGAATTAGTGACCTCCGTGACGAGTCGGATAAAAGCGGGATGAGAGTGGTGCTGGAGCTCAAGAAAGACGCAAACCCGAATGTAATTATTAATTGCCTGTATAAAAATACCCAGCTGGAGGATACTTTTGGTGTAATAATGCTGGCACTGGTTGACGGCATACCGCGGACCCTTAATTTACATAGTTTAATAAAAGAGTACACCAGGCACAGGTTTGATGTAATAGTAAAAAGAACCAGATTTGAGTTGAAGAAAGCCGAAGAGAGGGAACATATACTGCTGGGGCTTTTAATAGCCCTGGATAATCTGGATGAGGTGATAAAAACCATAAGGTCTTCAAAAGATGTTCCTACCGCAAGAAAAAGGCTGGTAAAGAATTTTAAACTTACCGTAATTCAGGCTCAGGCCATACTGGATTTAAGGCTGCACCGTTTAACGGGTCTGGAGAGGGATAAAATAAAGTTAGAGCACCGGCAATTGATGGAAAGGATAAAAGAGTTAAAGAAACTTTTAGAAAACGACAGGCTTATTTACGGTGTAATAAAAGATGAACTGGAAGAAATAAAGAAAAAGTACAGTGACGAAAGAAGGACAGATATAACCACTGATACATCTGATATAGAAATTGAAGACCTGATACCGGAGGAAGAAAATGTAATATCCATATCCCATTCGGGTTACATAAAGAGAGTTCCGGTAACTACTTACAGAAAACAGGGCAGAGGGGGTAAGGGTATAACCGGGACCAATTTAAAGGAAGATGATTTTGTAAAGCATCTCTTTATAGCGTCTACCCACCACTATATTATGTTTTTCTCCAATCGCGGGAAAGTTTACAGGCTAAAAGTTCATCAAATTCCGACCGGAAGCAGGATATCAAAAGGTAAGGCAATCGTAAATCTTCTTCCATTTTCCCCTGGAGAAATGGTCGCTGCTATAATCGCGGTTAAAGATTACGGGAAAGATGATTATCTAATAATGGCAACCAAAAAAGGAATGATCAAAAAGACTCCTATCGGAGCTTATGATACTTCCAGAAAAGATGGAATTATAGCTATTAATATCAGAGAGGGAGATGAGCTAATAGGGGTTGAAAAAACAAATGGTAATGATGAAATTATTATGGTTACCAGGGATGGGAAGGCTATAAGATTCAGTGAAAAAGACTGCAGGCCGATGGGGAGGGCTTCGCAGGGAGTAAAAGGCATGAGGCTGTCAAAGGATGACGAAGTTCTTTCAATGATGGTGGTAAGGGAAGCGGACGGAGACCTGTTTGTCCTGACCGAGAATGGGTATGGTAAGAGAACTCCTGTCTCCGAATATAAAAGGCAAAAAAGAGGTGGGCTCGGTATCAGGACCATAAAGATTACTGAAAAAAAAGGTAAAATTGCGGGAGCGGGCATATTAAAGGATGTACATGATATTATGGTTATTTCTAATACAGGGGTCCTTATAAGAATTCAGGCTAAGTCAATTTCAAGGATTGGAAGGTCAACACAGGGCGTCAGAATTATCAATCTGGGCGAAGGAGCCAGAGTGGGGTCTTATTCAATTGTTACCTCTGAAAGCTGATAAAATAATTTATTTTATTTTTATGTTTATATTATTATATGTACTGATTTTATTGTATAAATCTGTTATTATGTTTCTCTAAGGATGTATTGCAGTAGTTAATAAAGAGGAAAATCTTTATCTGGAATATTAAATGTTAATGATACTCTAAATAAAAAAGGAGGAAAAACAAAATGGCAGAAGTAAACATGGCAGAAATTGATGCGGATTCAAGTAAGAAAAGCTCTACAGGTATGGAACCAAAAATCGCAGTACTAATTTCGTATATTTTTAGCTTGGTTGGCGGATTAATATTCTGGCTTATAGAGAAAGAGAACAAGTTTGTGAAATGGAACGCTCTCCAGGCTTTTATTACGGGTATTATTATTGCAATAATAGCTATAATAATGGCTATTTTTTCCTGGATACCTATTTTAGGATGGATAATTCTTGTTATTTGCTGGATAGCATATATTGCAATTTTAGTTGTATTGATTGTAGCTATTGTTAAGGCATTTCAGGGTAATACTTATAGAATTCCCGGAGTTTGCAAGCTGACCGACAAATATTTTAAGATGTAATTTAATTAGTTATTTTATAGCCTTTACAGGCTAATATATCACCTGCATATTGCCCTGGTTATATGTGCTAATTGTATAATTATAAAAGGACTGGTGCGTCAGGGGCTGGCTATGCAGAGATATGCAATCACAGTTAGTTATCCTTTATAAGATTAAGGGGAAGCCATGAATATTGAAAGAAGAGTTTTAAAAAGCATCAGTGAGTTTTCGATGTTTAAGTACTTTCTGTTTTTTTATTTATTGTTTTTCATATTATCTGTTATTGTTATTGCTATAGCCGGACTTCTTGCCTGGCTCGGATTGAATTCAGCAGGAATTGATATAAGTGGTATTTTTGAAATCCTGGGCATAGAAAATACCGGTATTTTATCCGGTTTATTTGGTGGCGGCATGGCAATAACTATCATAGTAGCAATTGTCGGCGGGCTGGTTGTTTCAGTGGTATATGCTGCAGTCGGGACCATAATGATATGGATAATGAATATTGTTTTAAAAATGAGTGGTGGTATAGAATTAAGGTTTCTGCCCGAAAAAAAAGAACAGACGAAGGTTAAAATATCAGAATAAGCTCACAGTAGCTAAATATATTTTCAAATCAAGCTGTAAACAGGAATATAAATAAATATGCTGTGATGAATAAATGTTTATGCCGGTTATGTTTACCTTGACAAAAAAATATTAAATTGCTATTTTTGTCATCTGTAAAAAGTGGAGGCCGGGCCTATAGCTCAGCTGGTTAGAGCGCATCCCTGATAAGGATGAGGCCTCTGGTTCGAGTCCAGATAGGCCCACCAGTATATCAATTTGTGGGGGTGTAGCTCAGCTGGGAGAGCGCCTGCCTTGCAAGCAGGAGGTCAGCGGTTCGATCCCGCTCATCTCCACCAAAAAATGTTAGGGGTCAATCTTATTTCTAATAAATAAAAAATTACAAGACCTGCGCCTGCAATGGACGTGTTCTGGTAAGTAAGATAAAAAAATAACTTTTTTAAGGGTTAAATGAAATGAGTAATATCTGGCTGGAGACATTTCTGGGTAAAATAGGAAGCTATTTAGTGAATTTTCTATCAAAGTATTACTATTATATAATCCCGGTTATACTTATTTATGGAATTTTTTTAACCCTGTCTTCATATAATTTAAAAAGAATTGAAAAGGGGATAAATTCGGAAGTATTTATCCAGGCAAAAGATGTCATAGAAAAGAATCCTGATATAAATAAGGTGGACCTGGTTGAGAAAATCAATGTACCATGGGAAAAAATATTAAAGGAATTTTCCTTTTTCCCTTATGTTTCAAGACAGTCGGACCTGTGGGTAGTTAAAACAAATCTATTTAATGTAAAAGATATTATAGCGTTTGATGACAGAAAGATAGAAATGATACTGGAAAGAAAAGGGATTGAAAAATTCAGGGGGGGTTCTGCTGTCAGAAGAAATTTATATCTGGAATATATCCACAGGGTAACGGGGAGAAAAGAAGAATAATTTATTATGGCAATAGATTAAATATCGGTTCTATAATTTTTACTAAAATCCAGAAAAATATATTGGAACTTCCACCGATGCTTGTAACTCTTTTATAACCTTCTATCATCTCCATATCATGTTCAAGGAAAAACTCTGTAAATAAATTACCAGTGCTGGAAGTTATCCATAAAATTACCGGGATTACTATAATTGCTGAAATAAAACTCCTGATTATATCACCTCTTGATGGAGTAATTATCCAGATAAGTATGAGCGGAATCATTATAAGGTCAGCGGAAGGGAGCACGTTACTGCCGGGGAGAATGGTTGAAATATAAACAGTAAGGGGGATGATAATAACAGATAAGACAATTGTAGAGGGTAAGCCCGCCAATATTATGGGGTCAAGCCCTATGTATAATTCTCTTTTTGTTACTTTTCGCTTTATAAAGTCTCTTATATCATTAATTGTGGGTGTAAGACCCTTAAAAAGAAGATTAACTGCTCTTGGAATCAGTATAAATATAAAGGATAAAGTCAGTCCGCTTGAAAAAGCATAAAGGAGGTTGGAGCCCGGGTTAAGGTAGAAATTCTTATAACGGGTAATTGCTCCTATAATAAAACCCAGTATGAAACCAGTGATTAACGGTTCTGAAAATAATCCAATTTTATATTGAACTTCCTCAAAGAAAATATGGGCTCTCTTAATAAAAGGAATCTTATTAAAGATAGTGTTAATTAGATGTGAAACAGGCGCCCAGCAGATAATCTGTGGCTGGGGAGTGGATACGCCATTAAGGCCTGAATAGTTGCCGATACATGTTGCATATATATCTGATAGAACCAGAGTTATACAGGCTACGATTACAGAAATTAATATTGCTATCCATCTTATACCTGTAATGGCAAAGACAATGGAACCCGCAAGCAGGAAACCCCAGTAATTCCATAAGTCAATATTTATGGTCCTTGTGAATCTTAAAAGAAGCATAATTATATTCAGGCTTATAACCGCTATTATGATCTGGAGGCTGATGGGGGAATTTAAAATTAAAGTTCTTGAAACGAGCCAGCCTACATCAATAGTTGTATATTCTTTTGTAGAATTTAAGATTATGGTATTGATAATGGGATTAAAAAAATTTACAAAAAGAGTAAGAAGAACCGAAACACCGACAAGGCCGATAAATATAAAGACAAAATTTTTTAAATTTTTTAGCGGTTTTCTGGTTACAATAAGGCTAATTATGAGTAATATAGCGGGTAATAATACAACAGGGCCTATTTCTATTATATATTTAATTATTTCAGAAGTAATTGCCATTAGATTAATTTTTTTAGCTTTTTAATGTTTTTACATTATACTTGCTATCTGGTATAAATTGAAGAAGTAAAACATAGGCAGACACCCCCGGCAGCATTCTGGCGGTTGAATCTAAATATATAAAATAAAAAATTAAATTAAACGGGAAAGATAATCTATATGGATACCTTATAGTAAGGTGCCTGCGGAATTAGTAGCCAGAGATAGCAGAGATATGGCGAAATTCCAGCAGCCGGTCCATAATCCTGGTGACAGGTTATATCTTGTAATTACTTTTTTTTTAATATAGTATTTAAAAAAATACTCATATAGTTAAAACAAAATATACCGATGCTAGGTCCCTGGCAAAAAACATGAAGGCATTTCCCCGGCGAAGTTTTTAACAGGAATAGCGGAATATGTTATGTTATTGTTGAAATAATTTTAACAAGTAAGCTTTTATTAAATTAAAAACAGGGTAAAATTTTTTGTGGAGGCCACTTAAAGAGAATCAATAAGGGCCCATAAATAAGATTTATAGATTTTATGAGGGTATTTAATGAAAGGAAAGGACAGAGAAGCAAAAATAGTCCTGTATTGCATTAATTGCAATAGGGAAACGACTCATACAGTATATTATATCGGGAATTATCTGAGAAGCGTGGTCTGTGATAACTGCCATAAAAGAATAGAAATTGATAGGAGACATCTCAGGACTGTTTTTGCCGAAGATTTTATAGACAGAATTCTTACCAAACCACACAGGATGACCGAGGATATGAAAAAAGCCTTTGTAACATTAACTCCATTTTTCCCCAGCAGGTTATTTAAGGAGCCTCTAAAAGTGCTAAAAGAAATATATGCAGTTTTAAGAAAAGAAAACGGGGACGATAATAAAGATAGCAGCAAAAGTGCCGGTAAAGACGGTAGCTAAAGGAATTTTTAGTTTTTTTATTTTTTCATATCATTAATATTGCAGGTAAAGGTTCTTAGTACGTTTTTTGTTTTAGTTTAAATATTTATAGAAAGGGGTTTCTTAAATTATGGCTGATGAAAAAGTAGATCTTGCTGTTCTGGGAGGAGGACCGGGAGGTTATGTTGCATCCGTTAGAGCTTCTAAACTCGGGTTGAAGGTGGCATTGATTGAGAAAGATAATCCGGGAGGGGTTTGTTTGAACAGTGGCTGTATTCCCACAAAGACTTTATACCATATTGCCCGTACACTGGAAGAAATAAAGAAATCTAAGGAGCTGGGAATAAAGGTGTCATCGCCTGAACTGGATTTTAAGGCGGCGGCAGCAAGAAAAGACAGTATAATTGAGATGCAGGTAAAAGGCCTGGAGAATATTTTTAAAAAAAATAATGTAAAACTTATAAAGGGCAGAGGCGAGATAGTGGAAAAAGGAAAGATTGCGGTAAAAACTGCCGATAACCGGCAGATGGAAATAGAGGCAAAAAATATAATCATTGCCACTGGCTCCTCTGCTGCAAATGTAGAGCCCTTTGACCTTTCCGAGAACGGGGTAATGGATAACACCGGAATTTTGTCCCTTGACAGGTTACCTGAATCCCTCTTGATTGTAGGCGGGGGAGTGATAGGATGCGAGTTTGCAAATATCTTTTCATCCTTTGGCACAAGAGTCACCATAGTAGAAATACTTCCAGGAATATTATCAACAGAGGACGAAGAAGTTTCCGGGATAATTAAAGAGGTGTTTAAACGAAAGGGAATTGAGATATTTACAGACTCAAAAGTAGAGAGTTTTAAGAAGAGCGGCGGAAATTTTGAGTGCACCATAAGTGGCGGCAAGAAAATATCTTCCGAAAAAATTCTCTTGTCAGTGGGAAGAAAACCCAATTCTACCGGAATTGGCCTTGAAAAAGCAGGGGTAGAGGTTGGAGACAGAGGTTATATTAAAGTGGATTCACATCTTAAGACAAATGTCGACGGCATATATGCCGTAGGTGATATTACAGGCGGATTACAGCTTGCGCATGTGGCCTCAAAAGAAGGAAAGATTGCGGCGGAAAATATTGCAGGGACGGAAAAAGAGATAAGCTACAAAGTTATTCCATGGGCAGTATTTACCTCACCGGAGATTGGCACGGTTGGATTAAGCGAGAAGCAGGCCAGGGGGAAAAATATAAAGATACATACCGGAACATTCCCGTTTAGCTCCAGCGGCAGGGCTTATATCTCGGGAGAGACGGAAGGCTTTATAAAAATTATTGCAGATAGCCAGACCGGTGAGATACTGGGTGCCAGGATGATAGGGCCGGGGGCCTCGGAACTCGTACATGAAGTGGCAGTAGCCATGGAAGCCGAGTTACTGGTAGATGATATTGCATCTACCGTTCACTCACACCCCACATTTTCAGAAACTGTTATGGAAGCTGCGGAAGACTATTCCGGAATGTCAACTCACAGATAAATAGAATAATAAGCAGAAAAGTGTTAGACGGGCGGCAAAAGGCAGATAAAAGTTAAATTAGTGAAGCAGTAAAAACCCCGTGGTTAATTTAAAATACTTTGACATAGAGTAAAGTTATGCTAAAATTATCAATCTGACTCACAAATATCAATAATATTATTATAAAATAATAAGAAGTGAGAATCCTATGGGCGCTAACGGCTCTGTAATCTTAACCAGAAGAGTAATAATAACTTCGCGGAATCCTGTGGCAAAAGAAGATTTTGTTAAGAAAATAAGAGAAATTGCCAGAAACATTATAGATTTTCTCAAAAAAAACGGCTGTAAAAAAATAGGCCATATAAAATGCATTTCCACCACTGATGGAGAAGATTATCTGCAGCTCAGCGTCCTGGACATGGGGCAGCAACCCCAGATTAATGGAATATTAAAAAAGTCTTTTGAAAAGATTAAATTAACTTTTAATATAATTGAATTTGGGGTTGGAAAAGAGTTAATTGACAATAAGGTCAGTGAAGAAATAGAAAATATGCAATCGTATTTTAACCGGGATTAGATTATTTTAGCTTCTTCACTGTGAGGTAAAACTAAAGTCATCAGGAAAATACTTCAAATAAATAAATCTTGAGATACTGCTGTAATCTATTTCTAATAAATCCACAGGGTCAATGTATTTATTTTCATATATTACACCGAAGTGAAGATGATAGCCGGGATTTGAAGGGTCGTCAAGCGCACCGATGCAGGCAATAACCTCTCCCTGCCTGACATAAGTTCCTGTTGCGGCATATATCTGTAGTAAATTGAGATAAGTGGTTCTTATCTTTTCGTTATGCTTGATTACCAGGGTTCTTCCACCTATGGGTGAGAAACCACAGTAGGATACTATGCCGTTCCCTGCTGCTACAACCTTCTGGCCGAATTCGCCCTCTATATCAATTCCTGTATGTTTTAGATTTCTATCCTTTTCAGTGTACGGATAGCTTTCTCTAAAACCGGTTACAATGTTACCATTAAGGGGTATTAAAAATGGGGCCTTATAATCAGGATAAACTGGTGGGGGGAGGGCAGTAAAAGTAATTAAGAATAAAATAAAAAACATTAGAAATTTGATTATAATATTTTTAAATTTATGAATGTAATATTCTATTTTTCTTAAAATCATAAAACGAACTTTAACCATAAAACTTTTAATATTTTACAATATGATATTATACAAAATTTATACAATTATGCAAATGTATAAATAGATGAGAATCGCTATATTCAATATATATTTTACTATTTGAATATTAACTCTTATAATAAATATCAACGCGAACACTTAATATATTTTTATGGGGGATTAATATGAATGACAGGATAAAAGAAATACTTTCCTGGTATGATAATGAGAATCCGGGAGTTATCAAAAACATTTACAGTATACTAATGCATGGAAAATTGGCAGGGACAGGAAAGATAGTGATTTTACCTGTTGACCAGGGTTTTGAGCATGGTCCAGCAAGGAGCTTTGCGCCTAATCCGCCGGGATATGACCCTGTTTATCATGTGAAGCTGGCTATAGATGCCGGTCTTAATGCCCATGCTGCTCCGCTCGGTTCTATTCAGGCAATGGCGAGGGAATACGCGGGGCAGATTCCGCTGATACTCAAGGTAAACAGCCATGATTTATTGAATGATAGTCCGGACCCCATCCCTTCCTTAACTGCTTCCGTAGAAGATGCGCTGAAACTTGGCTGTGTCGCAGTGGGATTCACTATTTATCCGGGAAGTATAAATTTTAAAAAGATGTATGAAGAGGTCAGGGATATGGCACTTGAAGCGAAAAGAAATGGCCTGGCGGTGGTTATCTGGTCATATCCAAGAGGTTCAGGCTTATCTAAAAAGGGAGAAACTGCTGTTGATGTTGTGGCCTATGCAGTTCAGATTGCCGCTCAGCTGGGTGCCCACCTGATAAAGGTAAAGCCGCCCTCAGAGCATATAGAGCTTGAAGAGGCGAGGAAGATTTATGAAAAATATAAAATTCCGATAGGGACACTTTCAGAAAGAGTAAGACATGTAATGCAAAGTGCCTTTGACGGTAAGAGAATTGTAATATTCTCAGGCGGGCCGGCAAAAGGCAGAGAGGAAGTAATCGAAGAGATAAGGAAGATAAGAAAAGGCGGGGCATTTGGCTCAATAATAGGAAGGAACACTTTCCAGAGGCCCAGAGAGGAAGCCCTGGATTTTCTTGATGAGATTTTAAAAATTTACCTTGAAGATTAATTTTTAAGGAAATTAATCTTGATCGCAGGGATTGTAAAACTAAAATTTATTAGAGTTTATATTTAATCAGGCAGTAGTTCATAAAACAGTGGAAAAGGCTGCTTGCCCTTTTTATTGGAGACTTGTTATAAGTTAATTGTAAAATATTGTTTTGTTAAATTTAAAATAAATATTGTAATTAATTTTAAAAGATAATATTATAAATTCAGAGTAAATAGCCTTAAAATATTAAATAAGAATAGAAAAAAATTTTTATTTTAGGAATGAAAGGAGATAGGGAATGAACAAGGCAGAATTAGTAGATGATATAAGTAGTAAAACAAAACTGTCCAAAAAAGATGTTGCCAGCGTAATAGATGCTATGGAGAATTCTATAATCAGTACACTGGCAAAAGGAGGCAAAGTGTCTCTGGTTGGTTTCGGTACATTCCAGGTGTCTAATAGGAAAGCGCGAACAGGCCTTAATCCCCGTACAAGAGAAACTATAAAAATTCCCGCAACTACAGTTCCTAAATTTGTTGCAGGAAAAGGCTTAAAGGAAAAAGTAAAGTAGATTAGAAAGATTTTTAATTCTTAAAAGTTATATTTGAAGATATAAAAAGAGAAGTTAGTTTTGTATTATACAATTGTTATTTTTCTGATTATTTCTGGCGCGGCTAACTATTAGTGTTTATTTGTTGATAACTTATTATTTATAAAAAAGGCATTCTAACCGAATGCCTTTTTTACTTTAGTGCGCCCGGCAGGGCGCTTGCTAACCGGCGAAAGTCCGGAACGGAGGTTGATAGTACCAAACACTAGCCTAAGGCAAGGGTGTCCACCGTGAGGTGGAATCTGAAGGAAGCCGGCGGCAAAACTCCGGCCCGAGGAACACGAACTGCATTAAGGGAAACGCCGGTAAAAGCAGGGTAGACAGTGCCTACAGGATAAGGTTCTTGGGTTACGACTACTACGTATCTGGTGAAGGAAAAGTATCCTTGAGATTGGGTACAGGAGTAGCAAAGAGACAGAAAGACAAGATAAGACAGATAACCAGAAGGAACAGGGGCAAATCCGTAGACAGCACAATAGCAGAAATAAATGTAGCCATGACAGGTTTTATCAATTACTTTAAGCTGGCAGATATGAGGGAATTTCTTGTAAGGCTGGAAAGCTGGATAAGAAGGAAGCTTAGGGTAATTGTCTGGAAGCATTGGAAGAAAGTAAAGACCAGATTCAGGAAACTTAAAGTCATGGGACTTTCAAGAAGACAAGTGTTTATGGCTATGTCCAGAAAGAAGTACTGGAGGCTTTCTGTTTCCCCCCAGTTAAATACAGTAATGGGTACTTCCTACTTCAGGGAAAAGGGACTCATCAATCTGGTAGAAAGGTACAGTTTAATTCGTTAAATTATTGAACCGCCGTATACCGAACGGCTTGTACGGTGGTGTGAGAGGTCGGAGAGCGAAGCCCTCTTCCTACTAGATTTATTTTCTTTTTATACAGATTTAAAAAAATATTAACTATATAAAATTAAACTCATACCACTTTGATTACGGGATAATACTTAAATAAGAATAACCAGTAAATTACTATGAGTAGGCTGCCAGTGTGCTAAAAACAACTACCCAGACTATAATAAATATTATCCAGAATAATATGGCAATTGCTCCCAGTACTATGCCTGCGATATCAAAGCCCTTTCCCTTTGCACTTGCAACTGCATTCTTTATCCTTGATAGGTCAACTGCACCGAGTATGATTGGCACAATTCCCAGCCACAGGATACCTGTTATCAGTGCGGCGATGGAAAGGCCGCTCGGGCCTTCGTTTTTAGAAACGTCATTCATTGTTCCCTCCCGATAATAAGTTTGTATTTATAATTATTTATTGAATAATATTATATTATTAATATCTAGACAATAAAAATTTTTTTTATTTTTATACTTTAATAAACCCCTCTGTCAGATAACAATTTAAATATTTAGAATAATTGATTATACTTGAAATGATAAAAGCATAATCCTGGAAAGGAGGTAAAAGATGAGTTTAATTGAAGTTGCAAAAACAGGCGAAATAAAAGAAGGTACCATGAAGCCGGTAGACGCCGGTGGCAGGGAAATAATGATTGTAAATTACCAGGGAGACTACTACGCTGTGGAGAAGAAGTGTACCCATAGAGGCGGAGACCTTTCCCGTGGCGGGCTTGACGGTAAAATAGTAACCTGCCCGCTGCATGGTTCAAAGTTTGATGTAACCACGGGGAAAAGTATTTCGGGTCCAAAGATTGGACCAATAAAATTAAAAACAGAAGACCTTCCGGTTTATAAAGTAAAGGTTGAGGGAAATAGCATCAGTGTTAGCATTTAAGCATTCGATTGTCATTTCACTCTGTGGACCGCAGATTATAAGCAATACTTAAACTTAAATAATCATACCGGTATCAATAAAAATCAGTAAAAACCCGGCAGAGGATAAGAGATGCACTTTTATTAATACCCCGGGAAAAATATAGAAAATACGAATATATATTACTGGTATAATAAATTTAATTGTTTTTGGCCATTGGGCCAGGAGGGTAAGATGTTTAAAGCAGGGAAGATAAAAATAATTGTCTTAATCGCACTTGCTGTATTAATTGCGGCACTGGCTCTGGGCGGATGCAAGACCGCAAATAAAGCATTGACAGAGAAAAACAACGGAGACAGTATTAATCTGAAAGTAGAAGATATAGTTGTTATCAGGCTGGAATCCAACCTCACCACAGGATACAGCTGGATTCTTGATAAAAAGACAGATACCTTAATAGTTTCTATGGTTGATTCTGAGTATATTCAGTCAGTAGAAGATAAAGAGCTGGTTGGAGCAGGAGGGCATGAGATATTTACTTTTAAAGCTGTCTCTAAAGGTAAAACCAGTATTATATTAAATTACGAGAGACCCTGGGAAGAAGATGAGGAACCACTGGAAACATTTGAGATAAACATTTCGGTTAACTGATAATATGGGTTGAGAGTAAGAGCCTGCGCGCTCTTTATTTTTATAGAGCCGTATTCTTCTTTGAGCCTGTTTACATAGCCCCTTCCGCACCAACTGCTATAAATAAATCGCTGTGTGTGAGCTCTCTTAAATCTTCAATCAGAGTCTTTAACTGCTGCTGGTCAAGAATATCTCTGGGAAAGCTTTCCAGCGGAACGCCATAATCAAAAAGAATAACACCTCCGATATTGTATTAGCAGGTTTTAAAGAATAAAAAATACTTCTTGAAATTCATTTCCGCCGGGAATCATATTCTGTGTATCATTAACTTTTATGATAGAATAAAATTTGTAAATAACATTGCATGTCAGGGTTGAAGACTTTTTATGGTTAAGTATAATTCGAAGCATGACCTGAATGAAACAGCTGTGACCAGAAGGCAGCAGATTTTTGGGTGGGTGGCAGTGGCCATAGTGACTGTTATTGCCTCACTCTGGGCATACTGGGGCGGAGTAGAAAATTTCTATGAGGGCTGGTATAGCGAAAGCCTGTGGGAAAATCTTTTTATGACGCTTGTGCAGTACTGGATGCTTGCCATCGTGTTTATGATAATAGGTTTTGTGGGCATACGCTTTCCAAAAATATCCCTGTTTTTAAATATAGCTCTGGGTGTTGGTGCGGCTATATTCTTTTCAGGGGCAACTTTTAGTGTACTGTGGGTTATGATTATTATTCCACTTGCTGCAATTGGCCTTCTTTTTTTCTTTGGTGCGGTAAGGCCAAGAAAGCTTGCTTACATGCTGGTAGTGGGACTTCCTGTACTTATTCTGGTGGTAACAAGTATTTTTGGAATGGTAAGGATAAGTGCCCGTGTGGATGATGGAGATTACGGGGCGAGAATGGTTGAAGGAACTGGCGATGTCTGCCTGGTGTGGGCACCAGAGGGCCCGGGCTGGCCAGAAAGCGGGGTAAGCTACGAGGAAGCTAAAGAATTGTGCGCTCATCTAAATGAGGACGGCACTGAATTGCTGGAAGAGGAAGTAAATATCTGGCGCCTTCCCACTGTAGAGGAAGCCGTGGCTTCACAGATGCTTCATGGTGAAAATGCAGGAGGCGTCTGGGATGAGGATAAAAAATTGGCTGAATATGAGCTTAAGCCTGACAAAGAAATGCCTCTGTGGGACCCTCATTCAATGGTTATTTATTACTGGACGGGGACCATTGCAGAAGAAGGCAGGGCTTATGTTATAAGTCATAATGGAGGGGCGTATCCGAGAGATACTGAAGCACATTATGGTTACCTGGCTTTTAGGGCAGTTAAGGAATGCGGAAGTGAAGAGATACTGTATTGATTATACATAAAAATAAATGTATAATATGGTGTGTTAATAATAAGTATCAATAATGTGATAGAATAATAATAGATTAGCCTAGAAAATAATAAAATGAAAAGATTAAATATTACTGTACCTGAAAGAGTGGCCGAGGCGATAGAAGCTTATGGGAATAAAAGCAGGTTTATTGTAGAGGCAATAGTTGAAAAAATAAACAGGGACAAAAAAGAAAAGCTGGATAGTATTCTGGTTGAGGGTTATAAAAATGAGTACGGTTCAGATAAAGAAGTAAATAAAAGGTGGGAAACTGCCACCATGGAAAGGTGGCCCGATTGAATGACTTTCCAAAAAGGGGTGAGATATGGCTCGTTTCCCTGGAACCTGTAGCAGGACATGAGATCGGGAAAACAAGACCTGCGCTGGTTATATCCAACGACAGGAACAATGAATTTTCTTCAACTGTAACAGTAATACCTGTAACATCTTCTATGGAAAGGGTATATCCATTTGAGGTTTTGATTTTAAAGGATGAGTCCGGGCTAAAATCTGATTCTAAAATAAAATGCAACCAGATAAGAACAGTGGATAGATCAAGATTGTTAAAAGCTGTGGGGAACCTGTCACCGGATAAAATGAAGGAAGTTAAAAATGCACTTCTAATACACCTTGATATTCCAGAAAACCCACTTTGACTAAAAATATTATGGAAAATTTAAGAAAATATGGGAAGCCCCCGTTCAGCATAGCAGTGGTTCATGGTGGTCCGGGAATGCCCGGAGAAATGGAGCCTGTGGCAATAGAGTTATCCTCGCAGTATGGAGTACTGGAACCACTCCAGACCGCAGTATCCCTTGATGGTCAGGTTCGGGAATTGTATGATGTGCTGGAAGATAATATAAATCAGCCTGTTACGGTTATCGGGTGGTCATGGGGAGCAATTCTCGGTTTTATTCTTGCTGCAAAATATCCTTCAAATGTAAAGAAGCTGATACTCGTATCAGGCGGCGTTTTCTTAAAAAGTTATGCCGGAAAAATAAATAAAATCAGGCTGAACCGCCTCAGCAGGGAAGATAAAGAAAAGTTTAAGTCTGTTATGGAAGCGCTCCAAGACCCCTTTTTTGCAAATAAAGATATGCTTATGCTCAATCTTGAGACATTGTTGTATAAAACTGACACGTATAAACCCCTGCCTTTTAAAAGCGATGTGATTGAGTATCAGTACAATATTTTCAGGGACGTATGGAGTGATGCTGAAAGGTTAAGAGCAAGCAAAGAGCTGTTAAAGCTGGGCAAAAGCATTAGTTGTCCTGTAGTGGCAATACATGGGGATTATGACCCCCATCCCTATCAGGGCGTACAGAAACCTCTTTCGCGCGTTTTGAGGGATTTTAAGTTTATCCTGCTTGAAAAATGCGGGCATAAACCCTGGATAGAAAAAGAAGCAATAAATAAATTTTATTCTATTATCAGGGAGGAGCTTTAAATTCTCATTAAAAGTTGCGCTGCAATTGTTAGAAGATTACCAACTGAACCTGAATCCGATCCGGTTTTCTGACTTAAACTATTCTCCACGGTAGTTTTGTTATTCCAGGGTACATGCCCGGGGATACCGTCGCCCGAACCCTGCTTGTAATTTGATATGTAATCAGAAAGATTATTGAGCAGGCTACCATCATGGTCTTTTGCAAGAGCGTTGGATAATTCCCGTGCACCCTGTTCCTGCGAAGAGTTTTTGGCAAGCGCTCCCGTAAGAACAGCCAGAACATCGGGTAAGGCCTCTTTTGCTTTGGACCCGGATACTTCTCTCCTACCTGCTGGCTTACTTTACTCCATTCATCCCCTGATAGCATACCTATAATTGATTCGAGAATCGAAGGCATTTTAGCCAATTTTTATAACCATATTATTTGTATTTTAAAATATTTGTACCAGAGGACTATATTAACTGATAATTAAGGTAAGTCTTCAAGAATAAAGGTTACTTTCAATAAAACTCTAAACTCAGACACCTCTCCATTATCGTTAACCAGCACTTCAAAATCCTTTACCCATGCAGACCTGACGTTCCTCAGGGTTTTGTTTGCTCTTGCAATTCCTACTTTTACTGCATCCTCAAAACTTGTTGGAGAAGAAGCTTTAAGTTCTGTTATCTTTGCTATTTCCATTTTATACCTCCTTGCTATTGTCCAAAGTTTTTTATGCTTCTATAATAGTTGATAAGATAAATATTACTACATACCATTAAATACACAAATTATATTTCTTTAAGAGAGGAGCTTTGAAATGCAGTTAAATCTAAACGCACCAACAAAAACGATGTTCTGGGTAACAGTAATTTTAGCGGTGATTTCTGCAGTATTGTTTCTGGTAGGAGGATTTGTCCTGGATATACTGGTTATCGTGGCTTTTGGAGTTTTGGCAATAGCTTTTATATTGCTTGTACTGGCAGTGCTTCTTGAAAAAATGTAAATGAAATAAATATATAATGAATTTTAAAAAGCTCCATTTCCAAATGGAGCTTTTTAATTTTGCTACCTGAGGGTGTTTTTAACAAATTAACCATTTTCGACATCAAAATTTCAAATAATCATTATTTGATTTTAATACACAGTTACCTATTTCGCTTCCATAAAATCATTATGGCAGGTTGAATTCAACCAGTTCCGTTATATCCGAAAATTCCTGTGATAATTGCCCTTCCATATAACCCAATCCTTTTATGGTGCCCCGGGTAGTTGATTTTACTGTTCCGATATTTTCTGCAAACCAGGTGCTTGACGTGCTGTCATAGGTATAAAGCGGCATGGTAGTCCCATGTGTTTTCAATGTAAAATCTGATTTTAATGAACTGTCCACTCTTATTGCTTCAAATGTACCGGCAGCAACGGTTACTGTTTCTTTGGCCATAGCAGTATAATTTACAGTTGTAGAAAAATCTAAATCAGTGTCAAATCCCTGAACGGTTAAAGTTCCCGAGTATGTCTGTGACCAGGTATCTCCGACTGATATTGAGGCCGGTATGGTTACTCCGGTAACACTTGTATCGCCGGTAAGAGTTACACCTTCTACCATAGTCTCAAAGGCATCACCAACTGAACTACTAAGGTCTACCAGACCTTCCGGCAGGCATTCCCATTCGTGTGTCTGGGTAGAACCGCCAATGGTATGTGTTACCGTGAAGCCATCATCGCGCACAGAGGTAATTGTACTGGTATACGTTCCTGTGTTGCTGCTATCATATGTATAAGAAGCTTCCATAATTACCGGATAATAGGGATTGCCGCACGGCCCGCTCAGCACTTCATCCCAGTTGAAAGCTTCTGTGTCGGCATCTTTTTCATCATTCCCATTAAGGTCAGAGTCTTTATCGTCATCCCCATTAAGGTCAGAGTCTTCATCATCTTCCCGGTCCTTTTCAGTATCCCCGGGGCCGACGGGAGGCATATCTGCGATATTTTCGTTATCTCCCGTATTTACAGTATTGGCAGGGTCGCTCTCAATACCATCCTCATAAATAGCTGTAACGTAGAAATCATAATTGCTATTTCCTATTATATCCTGATATCCTGTATCGGTGGTATCTTTCAGTTTCTCTCCGTTTCTATAGACTATATAATTGATAACCTTAAGCTCGGTATCAGGAACTTCCCATCTAAGAGTAACCATCCTGTCTGCTCCGCTTCCGGTAAGTTCTTCAACACTAAGATTCTGCGGCGGAGGATATTCAGCCTCACCGGCTTCAGCAGCTCGGCCGCAGGAAGTAACCATAAAAATAAGGCTTGCTATAAGAAATATAACAGCAAACTTAACAGGGTATTCTTTATACCGGGCCGTAATTGCAATGGCTTTTTCTTTTTTCACTTTTAAACAGCTCCTTTTTT
>CAZQQX010000024.1:0-29802 GCA_964595565.1 uncultured Actinomycetota bacterium | reverse complement strand
ATATTCTATAGCAATAAATATTATTAATAAAATTATTATCTTATTATACGAGGAGAAAACAATGGTTAGAATCTCTCTTATAGTCCTGGGCGTCCTGGTAGCTTTTATGGGAATTCTTGGAGCAATTCCCGGTATCGGCCTTGGTTCCGAGCCATTATGGCATTCAATCATTAAAATAATAATAGGTGTTGTAGCTGTAATCATTGGATCTGCTAAAAAAGCTTAATCTCTTATAATGTTATAAGTTTTTTCTAAATCAGCCATCAAAAAATGATGGCTGATTCTTATTTTAAAGTAATTATTCCTCTTAATATTTTCTTAAGCATTTAACTTTTTTATGTTTAATTATCTTATTATTGATTGTCAGCTCAGGATATTATATTTTATTGATAGTGCTAATTTGAAATAAGATCGCGGTAATATTTTCAATGGAGGCTAAATTATGCTTTTTATATGTTACTCCCGGTGTAAAACATGTCAAAAAGCCAGGAAGTGGTTGGATGACCATGGGCTTATTTATGATTTTCGTGATATTAAAGATGACTTGCCAGATATCGGAGAGCTTAAATCGTGGTACCAAAAGAGCAACCTTCCCCTGAAGCGATTCTGGAATACAAGCGGACTGCAATACAGAGCACTGGGCTTAAAAGATAAAATATCGGAAATGACTGATGAGGAGCAGTTGGAAATTCTTGCTACTGATGGAATGCTGGTTAAGCGTCCGATTTTAATTGATGACAACATTATCCTGATAGGTTTTAAAGAGAAAGAATGGGAAAATAAAATAGGTGTATAGGTGTAGCATCTGTGGAGCAACGAAAGTCAAATTTGTTAACCTGCCATATTAATCTTTGCGAACTGATTACAGCATATCATATATACTCTTTATATATAAATTGACATCAAATTTAGATTTGCTTCCTCTATAACTCATATATCTAATTTTTCCAAAAACCGGCCTTTCTTTCCAGGCTCTGTCGTGCACCCCATCCATGCTCCAGGCTATGCCTGAGTAACCATTGGGGTCTGTGCTCATCCAGTATGCTATTGTGCCGGATTTATTATGCCCTCTTTTAATGTTCTTATCCTGCCGGGATTTATAGCCATAATTATTTTATAAATATCTTATATTGTTATATAAATATTATATATCCGGTTTGTATATATCTCCGTATTGTATATTCAAAAGATAGCATGTTAAAAATTCCATAAAAAGTATATAATTATAAAAATACTAAAGTATCTTATTATGGCTATTACCCTTTTAAAAGGAGGCAAAATGGCTGAAAGAAAAATAACCTTCCCCTATCTTCGCAGATTCAATGGTGTTATGGCCGGGCTCCATTTTTTCCAGGCTATTTTTATGCTGGTAATGGGGCTGGTAATAACAAATATAAGAGATTTTAAGCTTCCGGTAGATTACTACTTCCTCTCTTTTGACACCGAAAAAATGAGGCTATTTGTTGATTCAGAAGTAATAGGTTTTATTCCAATCGGAGTGGTGGTATCAGTATTTTTATTTTTATCTGCCATAGCTCACCTGCTTGTTGTGCTCCCGGGAATAAACAACTTCTATAATGCAGGGCTGGAAAAGGGAATAAATTATTTTAGATGGTTTGAATATGCCCTTAGCTCATCAGTTATGATTGTGCTTATCTCTATGTTATTTGGAGCCAAAGATATCGGCACTATAGTTGCCATTGTGGGGCTTAATGCCACAATGAATCTTTTAGGTCTTATGATGGAATTACATAACCAGACTACAGAAAAGACCAACTGGACAGCTTTTATCATCGGCAGCTTTGCGGGAGTTATCCCCTGGGTAGTAATTCTACTATACTTTTTGGGGTCGGCAGTAAAGAGTCCCGGAGTACTGGAACGGATTCCATGGTTTGTATATGCCATATTCGGAACTTACTTTGTTCTGTTTAATACCTTCCCCATTAATATGGTCCTGCAGTATAAAAAAATTGGAAGGTGGCGCGATTACCTTTATGGGGAGAGGGGTTACATCATCCTCAGCCTGGTAGCAAAATCGCTTCTGGCCTGGCTGGTGTTTGCAGGAACTATGCAGCCTGCATAAAATATTAATATTTTATGAATTACATAAATATAATAATACACGCAGTATTCTGGTTGTTTGGTTTTTTTATAATCTGGAAAATTCCGGGGTGCAGTAAGAACCATTCAGAAAACAAAACCAGAGATAGCTCTATTTCAGTTATAATACCGGCCAGAAATGAAGAAAAAAATCTGGATAATTTGTTTAATTCATTAAGTAACCAGACCGTCAGAGTCAAAGAAGTAATACTGGTAGACGACAGTTCCACTGATAGAACCCCTGAAATAGGGAACAAGCATAATGCAAAGGTAGTCAGACTGAATAGCTTGCCCGAAGGCTGGCTGGGAAAATCCTGGGCCTGTTATAATGGAGCCGGAGCTGCGGCCGGGGATTATCTTCTCTTTCTGGACGCGGATACCGGGTTCAAGGATAATGGTATTGAAAATATAATGGCCTGCCTGAAAAGATATCCAGGAGTCATATCACTTCAACCCCATCACAGAATAAAAAAAATATATGAAAATCTATCACTTTTTTTCAATATAATTCTTATTGCCGGGATGGGTGTATTTACTCCCCTTCAGAACAGGATAAAACCCATAGGCGCCTTTGGCCCGTGCCTTTTATGCAGGAGAAAAGATTACTATAAAATAGATGGGCATAAAAGTATAAAAGGTAGGGTCATGGAAGATATAGAAATAGGTAAAAAATTCATAAAAGCAAAAATCCCCTTACATTGTATGGGAGGCAGGGGCACCATTGATTTTAGGATGTATCCCGGTGGTTTTATGGAAATGGTCAGGGGCTGGTCCAAAGGATTCAGCAGTGGCGCCAGGTCAACGTCCATTCCCATACTTTTAATGGTAATTGCCTGGATTGTGGGAGCTATATTTTCACTGGACCTTTTTGCCAGGGGGCTGCTGCCATTTACACCAAATATTTTTTTTACTGGAGTAGCTTTTTATCTTGCATTTGCAGCTCAGATATACTGGATGTCTTACAGAATCGGAAATTTCAGCATCCTGGCTTCCATACTTTACCCGTTACCGCTGGCTTTTTTTATAATAGTATTTTTTTATTCTTTTATTTTAACTATATTTAGAAAAAGAGTTACCTGGAAAGATAGAGAAATAAAAACCTAAAAAAGGAGGAAAAAATTCCTGTATTCCAACTTTCACATTTCTGGATAATAACCCTGGATATTGTGGGATGGTTAATTATTCATCTTGGTATTTCCTATCTCTGTTTTAAGATACCGATATCATTCTTTAAAAAGAAATGGTGGTGGTTTGAGCCAAAAGACCGGGAATACAGGGGAAGGATATATAACAATATATTTAAAGTTAAAAAATGGAGAAGCATTGTTCCTGACGGCGGAGGGATTTTTAAGGGCGGTTTCCCAAAGAGGAATCTAAAAAGTAATGACCCTGAATACCTTAAGACTTTTTTATATGAAACTAAAAGAGCTGAACTTACCCACTGGCTTACAATTCTACCGTCTCCAATTTTTTTCCTCTGGAATATCTGGTGGGCCGGTATAATAATGATTGCTTATGCGCTTATGGTAAATATACCCTGCATAATACTTCAGAGATATAACAGGGCAAGACTATCTAATTTGATTCTATAGAATTAAAGTATAAAATTAATGCCCGGTAAGGGTGGCCACCCAAAAGCATTAAAACTAATTATTAAATAAATTATAGAATATCGGGTAGTTCTTTATGACTATTGTATTTTGAAAACATATATTGCCCATCCAAAAGTATCCCTGCCGTATAGCAGATACTCTTTTTTTGCTTTTTCTATTTTTTTTAGAAGTTCAGGGTTATCCGGGTCGTCAGGATTTGATTTTATATGATTATATGCCGACAGCCACTGCAGCGTTTCATAATGGTCCCAGTCATCATTATTGCTTGCCAGAGTGTATATGCAGGTTAACCCTTTTCTTTCGGCAATATCTATATTTTTATAATGGGAATTATATTCCTCTTTTTTTATTCCACTCATCTTAAGATATTCATCGTCCGGATCTTTTAGCCAGTAAGGTTCTCCAATAACAATCATCCCCTCCGGTTCTGTCATATTTTTTAGTGCCTTTATTGTTTCTATAAAACCGTTATAGGTAAAGCTTGCGCCAAGACATACGGTCAAATCAAATAATTGGTTTTTATCTGGTTTATATTTCGCGCCATTCATTTCCAGAAATTTGACATCCGAATCAGGAATTCTTTCACTTTTATTCTCTTTGCATTCTTTTATAAAAAAAGGTGAGATATCAACCCCAATTCCACTAATATTGAATAATTCAGAAAGTCTTATCAGAAACTCCCCTTTACCACAGCCGATATCCAGAACTCTAAAACCTTCTTTTATATCAAGCAGCGAAAGCAGCCCATCAAGTTTGACTTTGTTCATGGGATTAAGGATGGTATGCCTCTTATGGGTAATAGCATAATATTTCCAGATATCCACTTTTCTACCTCCTGATATTTTTAAAGTTTCTAAAAATCATATTTTTTTATATTTTTTCTGTAATACTTTCGTATAATTACAAAAATAGCCAGCATCGCTATAAATATAATAGTCATTAGCATTGAAACAAAAAAGCTATACTTAGCTACAAATCTAATTATAAAAGGTGCCAGTCCACCACTAATAAACTGCAAAACGAAAAGTATGGTAAAAGCGATATCTTTTTCAGAACCAAATATTACACCTGTAGAAGAAACCAACAGCGGTATTATCCCGGAAAAGCCCAGGCCAGTAATTACTGCTCCAATAAAATTTATTATTTGTATTGGAGGAAAAATTAAAAGGACCAGACCTCCTATGCTAATAATAGATAAACCTACCAGTAAATTGCCAGCTTTAAATTTATATGATAAGAAACTTATCAGCAGTCTTCCAATAAGTATCCCTATCCAGAGTAAAAACACTATAAGGCTTGCGCTATAGAGGTCGAACAATCTCTCTATTCTAAAAAAAGTTGGCGACCAGGAAAAAACTGTTACCAGAGACATCATAGCTAAAAACATTAAAATCCCGGTAAAAATCAGGTATATATTTCTATTTTTATTTTTTAATAATTCTCTTATAGAAGTGATTTCCTTCTCCTTAGATAGGCCTTGATTAACTTTCTTTACTTTATTTTTAAAAATATAAGATACCAGAGAAATCATCACCAGTCCTGCAACAGCCAGATAAATAAACTTCCAATTTATTTGTCTATCCACCAGGCTAGAGGCAAAAAGAGGTGAGACAACTGCTCCAATTGCAAAAAAGCTGTATCCCAGATTAACAACGCTATCCTTGTTTTTTACTTTCCCTTCTATCATACCAATATTTGCATCCATAAGTACAATTCCTATTAAAAAGCCGGAAGAGAAATAAAGAAAATAGAAGAGAAATAGAGACGTTGTCATAATTAGACCTATTAATATAGGTATTAATATAAGATATGACCCTATAACTACATTTACGACATTAAATTTTCTTTTTAAAAAAATAAAAGCAATAGTTCCTATAACCTGTCCAATCAAAACCAGAGATGTTATAAGATTCATATTCTCGGGTGATACCTTAAAATAGTTACTAATATCTATAAGAATGGGGCTTGCGAGCATCAGATAAAAATTAAAAGTAAATAAGGAAATAAAATAAGGAGACTCTATTAAATAATTTTTTATAGTACTTCTCTTCAAATTTAGCTTCCTCTTATAAAGTTATTAAAACCCGTACTTTTTAATAATATCCTGAAAATAGTATATTATTACGAATAATTTTTTTTTAAAAGGCAAAAATTATACTTTCCCAATGGGATAGGATTTTAAATTAAAATTTAGATTTTTACCAGAAGATTTAAAACAATGTTCTTGGAATAAAAATGTTTTATATCTAATTGTTTTAATTAAATACCTGGTTCAGATATAAAAATATCATCGCTAAGGCTCCACAACTCTTTTACCATTTTTCTAATATTTACAAATGCCTGCCCCATCAAAACCTTAATTTATTTTTAAATTTAAAAATCATCGGGTATAGCTGTGTTAAGCTATAAGTATTTTAATTATTAAAAAAAGTTTGTATGATAATAAAATCACAATAAAACAAATATACATTATTTTGCCGGGGAACTCGTTATGGAAAAAAATAAAATATCCATTACCATTATTGCTATAACTCTTATATGTATATTTTCTGTAGCAGCTTTTACAGACCGGTGCAGTTGTAGCGCTCTTACTACACAGGAAAACCAGGAAACCGAGGAATTAGGAGAAGTTGACAGTGATAAGAAAGAAGGGCCTTCAGATGAGAAGTTTACAGAAGAGGAATCCCTCGAAAAAGAACAACCAGGTGAAGAAGAAAAATTTGAGGTGGAAGAAAAAAAAGATTCCCGGCCAGTGGCTGCAGAATATGGAATTGCTTTTGGCATAGATTACAGAAATCCTGATAAATATTTAAACCAGGGGGAACAATCACAAATTTCGGATTTTACGCATCTTCAAACATTATATTCTAATAAGAAAGGTCTGGATAATCTGGAAAATATATATCACTGGCTGAAGGATGAATTCACTTCCTATTCAGCCGGCGGCAGGACTATTGGTGAGGTTACAGCAGATGAGTTGCTGGAAAAAAAGAGTCTGGGCGGCTGTCATGACTATGCACTGGTCTATGCAGCAGTGGCCAGGGAGATTGGTTATCCCGCTGTTATGGTAAGGACCTCAAGTATAGTCTGGATAGAAAGCTTTAAAATCGACGAAGAAGGAGCCATGCCCCGCATAGGCCATGTATTTGCAGAAGTTTATCTAGATAAGAGATGGATATTAATAGACCCAACCAATGGCTGGTATTTAAAGGAAGGTTACTGCCCATCCAATCCTGTTATTCCCCTCAGGGGCAATATAGCAGGGCAAACTGAAGAAATATACGGTTTCTACGTGGAAAAAAAGGGCCTTGATATATGGGACATGGGTATTCATAACCAGATTGAATCAGGTAGTTCAATGGATGAGCTGGCACGCAGGCTCAATCTGGATAGCATCTCTTACCCTGATTATAATTTTAAGAATTTTTCTGGATAATATTCAATTCCTTTTTTATAAATAAATGAATATCTAAGATTATATGTTCGATTATATAATGTTTACGCTTATACTTTTAAATAAATTAATATCAGGTATCCCAAATATAGTTCAGGACGCTTTAGTGTCCTTTTACCAGGATTATGAAAATAGGGTTAAGCTGCAAATATAATATAACTGTCTTCTAAAATTGGAATATACTGTTATTTTTTTGTATAATGCTTTTAGGAACAATTAAAAATAAAATATTATTCATGGCTACCTTCATAATCGGCTGCTACCTGCAGGCCCTCTGCTACTTCGGGTATTATTCCTTTTTTTATATATACCGGTCTTGTTATCTTTCTTAATTCTGGGAGCCTTAACATCAGGATAACTCCACAAATTAAACTTATAATACCGCTTATCATGATTGTCAATGGACCGCCAATTCTATCTGCCATTGCTCCTGCCACAAGACTTCCAAATGGCGCCATTCCCATAAAAGCCATTGTATAAAAACTCATCACTCTTCCACGTTTATCATCATCAGTAATTGTCTGCACTATTGTATTGCTTGCTGCAATTATTGCTATGAAACCAATTCCTGCTAAAAGTAGGATAGCCATTGAAAGAATGAAGTTTTTAGAAAAAGCGAATATTATAATTGTAACACCAAATAAAAAGGATGATATGGCCATGATTTTTCCCAATCCAAGCACACTTTTTCTTGAAGCAAGATATATTCCGCCAATCAGGGCTCCGATACCTGTAGAAGCCATTAAATATCCCAGCGTATCGGAACCTCCATCGAGTATATCCCTTGCAAACAAAGGCATCAAAACGGTGTACTGCATTATTGCAAAGCTAAGCACGGCAAGCAAAATAAGCATATCCCTTATTGGCGGGAAACCAAAGGAATACTTAAATCCATCTTTTAATTCTGAAAAAATATGCCTGTGGACAATTAAAGTTTCTATTCTTCTAATTCTCATAAATAAAAGTGCAATTATTACCGCAACAAAGGTTATTCCGTTTACCATAAAACAAATTCCTTCTCCAAATTTTGCAATTATAATACCGGCAACTGCAGGGCCAATTAGCCTTGAAATGTTTACAAGTGAAGAATTTAATGCGATTGCGTTACCAAGGTCTTTTCTGTCTTCAATTATTTCTATAACGAATGCGTGTCTTACTGGCATATCAAAAGCATTTGTAAGTCCTAAAATGATACTGAGAAGCATAATATGCCATACCTGGATAAATCCTGTTAATGTCAATACTGCAAGAGTAAAAGCCTGGAGCATAGCTATTGTCTGGGTGACCATCAGTATTCTATGTTTATTCCATCTGTCAATATACACACCTGCAAAAGGTGATAAGAAAAAACTGGGAACCTGGCTCAAAAATGTAACAAGCCCGAGCATGAATGCAGAATCAGTCAGACGATAAACAAGCCAGCTCATTGCTACTATCTGTATCCACGTACCGGTCAATGAAACCAGCTGTCCTGAAAAGAAAAGCCTATAATTTCTATAGCTGAATGAGCGTATTATAGCCTTAAAATTGGAATTTAAATTAACCTGTTTCCTTCTCAATAACATGTAAAATATTTTATTAAAGGACCATTAATATTTTTTATAAGATTAAATAATATCACATAAGGTTATTAATAGAAGAAATATTTTTATATTATTTTTAAAATAAGATAGTTTTAAATTACACTCCTCTTTGCAGTGCAACCGGTATTGATACCAGGAGCAGGGATGTAATTATCTGGTATGCCCATTATTTCTCAGCTCGAGTAAGTGCCTGTACTGCCAGTCCCTTTCTCTGGCTACGGCACCATCTGCATCAGAAGCGCCGGAAGCTCTATGTATGGCCTGCAGAGCATAATTTGCAGCACCAATAGAATGGGCCGGAACATGTGCAGTTGCCGCCGCCTGACCTGCAGCACGGGCAGCAGAGCGGGCTGCACTATTCTTCCCTATTTCACGGGCCGCAGCATGAGATGAAAGCGCAGCGGTACGTATTTTAGCCATCTTAAATTCTCCCGTATTTATCCATACCCGGATTGTTTCTATAGCTTTTCGGGGACGACGGTCTTTCGGATATTTTTCCTCAAAATATGGCATGACGCGCTCCACACAATCAAGTGCCCAGATGGCCAATGTTTTATGTGAAGTTTTTCTCACAAGTTCTACAATTGACCTGTCTTTTTTGTAACTGAAAATTTGGATTTTTCCTTCATTTCCTCACTCATACAGTATATTACATCAATATCATCAAACTTTTAATATAGATTTGATATTAATTTATAACCCCTGCTAAAAAGTGTATAATTATTCTATAATATCTATTTATAACCCCGGGCGGTTAGCTCAGCTGGTTAGAGCGCTGCGTTCACATCACAGAGGCCATTGGTTCAAATCCAATACCGCCCACCATATTTATTCCCGGTAAGCCGACCGTTCCACAGGAGCAAATAGATTTTAACGGATTAATTTATATACTGGAAAATAACATGAAAGAACGTTAGGTCCCTTCCTTTTTGAAGAATTGATTTTAAAATGAATCGGCTACCCATCGGAGGCACCAGAACTATACTGATGATACCAGAAATAAAAATTATCAGACCTCCCCGCCAGAAGATAGCTTCATCATTCTGGTTAACAGGAAATATTTTGAAAAAGATAACACCGGAAACCCATTTTTATTTTGCACCAAATTCTTCTATGGCATCGTATAAATACCTCAAATAGGTTGCAACCGGGCCCCCGCCCATCATAACAGCTAAATTAGCAACTTCAATTAATTCTTTTTTTGTTACACCGGCATCTATAGCATCTTTGGTATGAATGGCTATACAATAATGACAGCGGAGAACAAGAGCCATCCCGACTGCAATTAACTCTTTGACCTTTGGTGAGATACTGCCTTCTTTTTTTGCTTCCATTATTAATTTGCTAAAGGAAGCTGCGAAATCCGGGCTATCTTCACCCAGGCTCTTAAGAGTGCCACCTATATCATCAACCATGCTTTTAGAACTTTCTGCCATTTTTGTACCTCCCTCTAATAATATTTAAATCTTAGCTTATTATATTAGACGACATAAACTATTTCAACTTGATTTATAAAAGGTCATATTTCTATTAAGCTTAATTAAATTAATAAATAATAAATTTTTTTTGAAAGAACCGGGGTATATAAGACGTTTAACCATATATTTATTAAATTTCCATTTTACTGTAATATTAAACATTGTTATCTCTGCTAATATTTTAATTTATCAACAATAACCACAGGGGGATGAGATGTTAAAAAGAAGTACAAAAATAACTTACGCATTCTTGAATTTTATCGGATTCCTGGCAGTTATTGCGGTAAACGCCCTGGCAGAAATTTTACCTATAAATAACATGACCACCGGGGAAATTTCTGATAAATACCCTAACTTGTTTGTTCCTGCCGGCATAACTTTTTCTATCTGGGGAGTTATTTACATACTCCTGGCGCTGTTTGTCATATACCAGTTCGTGGTTGCTTTCAGAAAAAGCACTGGTGCAGGGGGAATTTTTGAAAAGATAGGCATACTATTTCTTCTTTCCTGCATTTTTAACATTTCCTGGATAATTGCCTGGCACTATGAGCTTTTATGGCTATCCCTTATTATAATGATTCTACTTCTTGTAAGCCTTATATCAATTTATGTAAGACTCGGGATAGGCAGACCTGTAATAAAAAATTCCGAAAAAATCCTGGTAAATATTCCATTTAGCATCTACCTCGGGTGGATCACTATTGCAACTATTGCAAACGTAACCGCATATCTGGTTAAAATAAACTGGGACGGATTTGGTATAAGCGAGCAGTTGTGGACAGTATTAATGATTGCAGCAGGAGTAATTATTGCACTGGCAACTGAATTTACCAGAAATGACATTTTCTACTGCCTGGTTGTTATCTGGGCACTGGCAGGAATTACCCTTAAAAGAATGGCCGATACCACCGTACCCGACAACTCTGTAATAATTGCCAGCATTGCCGGTATCGGAGCAGTTTTAATTGGAATAATCATTCAACTAATAAGAAAGAGAAGTATATATTAAATTTTACCGTAATTTATCAAAAACAAAAAAATATTATTTTTAGCCATTACTATCCTCCTGTCATTCCCGCTGGGTGCTGTTACAGGATTTATGCTTGGCTTTATGTCAACAACTTTTATTCCCTTATGCTGTAATGGCAACGGATGCCACAGTTGCTTCGAATTTAAAGGTATGGTGGGCCACGAAGCCACCGGAACTATCGGCTTCTGGGTTGGATTATTTCTTATTCCACTGGTGTATATACTGCTAATTATCTACCTGGAAACCAGAAAGAGATAATCCAGATAAAATAATAATTAAACCGGAAAAGAGGATTGTTGATAACTTCATTTACAATACGGCCCTGTAGCAAAGAAAAATCAGAAGAATAAAACCCCGGCTCGGCTACCAATAGTGATTTTCTTCATAAACCATTGCCTCTTTTTTTATTTTATGTTTTTTTAACCGCTTTTCTATTATGGTATTCTTAAATTAATCTTTATTAATTGTCTTTTGACGGGAACTTAAATACTCTGGTAAAATTAAAATACGGGTGGTTAGCTCAGACCGGTTAGAGCGCTGCGTCGACATCGCAGAGGTCATTGGTTCAAATCCAATACCACCCACCACTGCTCTATAAAAAATGCCGTGATTTCCGCTCAAATATTAAAAACAGGCAAAAACAAACTTGCGGTTATTAAACCTGATCAAGAACTTTTAAGAACCGGTAACAGCACATACCGCTACTGCCATTTTCTCCGGGTCATTTTAAGACCCGTGCTGAAAAAGCTATACTTTTATAAAAACTCCAGCAGTTTATATACCAGAAATGCCGGCCAGACAAGTGCCTTTAAGAACCCCAGCACCCCCATCCAGAAAGAGGTTGCGCCCTGAATGAAATATACTGCTGCGCCAACAAAAGCCATAAGGTACGCAGCGCCGACAATTCCCGAGCCACCGTAGTTTTTTGTTCCATTAGCCATTTAATTTCCTTTCACCACTGATATTAATTAGTATTTTACTATAAATTTAGAAAATAAATATAATAAAACTGTTATTATTGTATAACAATTTTTTTTCCTGCACGAATTTAATATCGATATATTACGGTAAGATTATTAATTAACGGGAGATTTAAATCCTTAATTTAAAAAAATTAAGTGGTGGATGGAATCAAGATAACAGCACTACCCTGTTTATAACCGGTGCAGGTTAATGTTTCTTATCCCATTTTTTTGCCAGTCCTATAATTTCACCTGCAAACTTTTCTATCTCTTTGTTTTTTGTATTTCTTTTATGGCTGACAATCTCCACCAGTCTGCTGGCTGCATCAAGTAATTTCCTGTATGAGGATGAAACTGCCCCGGGTTCTTTAACACCGGGCACTTCTCTTTCTATTTCAATACCCTGAGTAATTAACTCTCCGTTTCTTAAGTCATAGACCGATTTATACAAAGGTGCGACAGCTGAAAATCCCAGTTCATTTAGATATTCAGCAAATCTATCAGAAACATAATCCTCTCCATGCGTAACAAAAACCCTGTCCGGTTTCTTATCAAAACCATTTATCCACTTCAACAGCCCGTCTCTGTCTGCGTGAGCTGACAATCCCGTAAAATTATAAATAGTTGCCATAACCGCTATTTCTTCCCCAAAAATCCTCACTTTTTCTGCGCCATCAAGCAGCTCTCTTCCCAGTGTCCCATAAGCCTGAAAACCGACAAAAACCACCGCGCATTCCTTTTTCCAGAGATTATGCTTTAAATGATGGCCTATCCTGCCTCCCTCGCACATTCCACTTGATGAAATAATGACCTTCGGGACAGGGTCAGAGTTTAAACCTTTTGACTCATCGGTTGAATCAGTAAAAGTTAAATTTTCAAAGGTTAGCGGGTTTAAGCCTTTCTCTACTATGCCTTTTGTCTGCCGGTCCCCGTAAATTCTCAGGTCATCGTCATATAACTTCGTTACCCCGGATGCAAGAGGACTATCAACGTAAACCGGGAAATTGGAGTCCCCAACTAATTTCCTCCGTTTAATCTCACGAATTATATATAAAAGTCCCTGGGTTCTTCCAAGGGCAAAGGATGGAACAATAACATCTCCACCTCCTGATAGTGTTTCATCTATAATCTTTGCCAGGTCCAGAGCGTAATCCTCGCTTTTTTCATGATTTCTATCCCCGTATGTTGACTCCATTACTACAATATTTGCTTCTTTTATGTACTGCGGGTCCTTTATTATGGGTTGTCCGGTATTCCCTATATCTCCGGAAAAGACAATTTTTCTGTCTGTTCCATCCGCTGTTAAAAATATTTCTACTGACGCCGAGCCCAGGATATGTCCGGCATCCACAAAGTTAAACCGGATTCCGTCACTAATCTTCTTCATCTCATTATAGCTGCAGGGTACCAGATATTTCAGAGTATCCTCAACATCTACCGTTGAATACAGCGGGGTTACCTCCTTTTCCCCTGCTCTCCTGCCCTTTCTATTTTTCCACATTGCATCCATCTCCTGGATGGATGCACTATCTTTTAGCATCGGTGAAATCAGGTCACAGGTAACTTCAATCGCATATATATTCCCCCTGAACCCATTCTTAACCAGTAACGGAAGCCTCCCGCTGTGGTCAATGTGTGCATGGGTCAATATAACAAAATCAATATTCCGGGCATCAAATGGAAGCCTCTGGTCATCTTTTTCATCCTGCCCCTGCTGCAGGCCGCAATCTACCAGAAATCTTTTCCCATCCGACTCTATGCAATAACAGCTCCCGGTTACTTCCCTGGCAGCACCATAAAATGACAGATTCATATCCTTCCTGCTTCCTCGCAGTTTAATAATTGATAACAGATATAATTCTCTGTTTTAAAAAATATTTACCGCACTACAGTATGTACTGCAGTTCTTGCTTATTAACCCCGTCCGGGCTGATTATAAGATACATCCTGACATACTCCCCGGACACTTTATGCAACATGCTCTGGCGGTCTGAGGAAAAAAACCATAACAGCTCCCACAATCAGAAGCGCTATAGCTCCGTAATATGCAATCGCAAAAGTCTGGTAAATATCATACATTTTCCCTGCCAGGAATGAGAGCATGAATCCCCCAACACCCCAGGAAGTAAAGACCAGTCCGTAATTTATTCCAAAGTTCTTCAATCCATAATAATCTTTAGTAATTGCAGGGAAAAGTGATAGATTGGCACCATAGTTCATCCCTACCAGTGCTGATAAAACAGCCATTACCGGAACTGACGCCAGCAGCGTTCCTACTCTGGTAATTGATATCAGGAAAATAGCTACAGCCTGTATGGCGAACACCAGAAAGATTGTTGCTTTACGCCCGATTTTATCACTCAGCACTCCGGCAATAATTCTTCCTGCACCATTACCAATTGCCAGAATAGCAACCAGGATAAATCCCAGCTGGATGTTTGCCTGGGTAACTGCAATGGTGGCCAGCTTTGATATAATCATCAGTCCTGCCCCTGCCCCGAAGGCATACATAAACCATATAATATAGAACTGGGGTGACCTGAGCATTTCAACCGGTGTCCAGTTGTCTTTATCATGAACCACAATCTTTTTAACAGCTTCTTTCCTGGCAGGGACAAAACCCGCGGGAGGCGACTGTAAAATACCTGCCAGACCATTCCATACCAGAGTAAACAATGATTTAACGCCTGTTATCAATACAAAAAATCCTATGCCCAGAACCAGCATCGCAATCTGCATTCCGTACCTGCTTATCAGCCATGTTGATAGAGGTGCAGCGTAAACAGATGCCAGCCCGAATCCAGAAACCACCAGACCGGTTATGAGTCCGGTTTTATTAGCCGGAAACCATTTTACCGCCGGTGGAGTAGTAGCGGCATAGCCGAAACCAATCCCGGCACCTGCCAGCACGCCAAATCCAATAAGATAACCGACCGGTGAGGTAGTCTGGCTTGAAATCACGAATCCGATTCCTACCAGAAGTCCTCCAATAGCGGCAACAATGCCCGGACCAATCTTGTCCTGCATCCTCCCTGCCAGTACCATAACCACTGAAAATACCAGGCAGGCAAACATATATGGCAGCGATTTAGCGGTTTCCGACCAGCCCCACTCCCCCGGCACTGCCTCACTGATAACACTCCAGGTATAAAGAATACCAAGTGCCAGGTTTATGCCCATTCCTGCAAATGTTACCAGCCAGCCTTTGTTTTCAACGATTGTAGAACCATTCCTATTATTCATAAAATCTCCTTTTCGTAGTTATAAAAAAATGGGTGCACCGATTAACGATACACCCAGTTTATTTACATCACAAGTTTTTACTTGCCCCTATCAGCTATAAGTTTTTCTACCACGCTCGGGTCCGCCAGGGTGGTGATATCACCCAGATTGTCAGTATTTTTTTCAGCAATTTTTCTAAGTATACGCCTCATAATCTTTCCGGACCTTGTCTTTGGAAGAGCCTGTGCAAACTGGATCGCCTCGGGCGTCGCAATTGGCCCTATTTCTTTACGAACATGTAGAATTAATTCCTTTTTAAGTTCATCACTTTCATCAACGCCTTCCTTGAGTGTAACAAAAGCATAAAGTGCCTGACCTTTGATATCATGCGGAATTGGCGTAACTGCAGCCTCTGCAACTTTAGTATGGCTTACCAGTGCGCTTTCAACCTCTGCGGTACCGATACGGTGACCGGAAACATTTACTACGTCATCAATTCGGCCCATTAACCAGTAATCACCATCTTCGTCAATCCGGCAGCCATCACCGGTAAAATATACATTCTCAAACATTGTAAAGTATGTGTCGACAAAGCGCTCGTGGTCACCCCACATAGTCCTCATCATTCCCGGCCAGGGCTTTCGAATACAGAGCTTTCCGTTTTCATTGGTATCACATTCTGTTCCATCATCTCTCAATATCACCGGGTCAACCCCGAAGAATGGCCGTGATGCGCTCCCGGGCTTTAGTGTCATCGCACCGGGCAGTGGTGTTATCATAAAGCCACCTGTCTCGGTCTGCCACCAGGTATCCATAACCGGACATCTATTATGCCCAACTTTGTCGTAATACCAGATCCATACCTCGGGATTAATTGGCTCACCAACTGTTCCTATAATCCTTAAAGAATCCAGCCTGTATTTTTCCACCCACTCATCACCCAGTCGCATCAGCGCTCTTATCGCGGTGGGTGCCGTATAAAAAACAGTAACTTTGAACTTATCGCAAATCTGCCAGAATCTCCCGGCATCAGGATATGTCGGTACGCCTTCATACATCAGACTGGTACCTCCATTTGCCAGTGGCCCATAAACAATGTAACTATGGCCTGTAACCCAGCCTATATCTGCCGTACACCAGTAGATATCGTCATCATGAATGTTAAACACCATCTTGTGTGACATTGCCACCTGCAGCAGATAACCGCCTGTAGTATGTACAACCCCCTTGGGTTTACCGGTCGAACCTGATGTATATAGAATAAAAAGCGGGTCTTCGGCATTCATCTTCTCCGCTGGACAATCAGAACTTGCTTTACTCATCTCATCGTGGTACCAGAAGTCACGGCCGTCCTTCATGTTACATGGTTGATCATTAACTTTTACCACAATAACAGATTCAATGGTCGGACACTCTTCCAGTGCTTCATCAGCAATTGACTTTAGCGGAATATGCTTTCCTGCTCGAACCGACACATTTGTGGTAATAAGCATTCTGCAATCCGAGTCGTTGACCCGGTCCTTGATTGCATCAGCACTGAAACCGCCAAAAATAACGGAGTGGATTACTCCTATACGGGTGCAGGCAAGCATCACAATTGCTAACTCGGGCACCATTGGCATATAAACTGCCACACGGTCTCCCTTTTTGAGGCCTCTGGATTTTAGAACATTGGCAAACTTTGAGACCTCTCTGTGTAACTCCTTATAAGTAAATTTCCTTACTGCACTGTCGTCCTCACCCTGCCATAAGATTGCAGTTTTGTTTTCAACCGGCGTCCCCAGGTGCCTATCAAGACAATTAACTGAAACATTAAGCTCTCCGTCGGCAAACCAGGTATGCTTAATCGTGCGGGTTCTGGTGTCCCATTTATATTCCAGGGACCTTGTCGGTTCTTTGAACCAGTCAAGAATTTTCGCCTGTTCCAGCCAGAATTTATCGGGTTCATTAATTGATTGTTCCCACATCTTCTGGTATTGTTCCATTGATGAAATCCATGAATTTTTCTGAATTTCAGGTTGGGGTGGAAATTTGCGAGTTTCGGTCATTAAAGATTGGGTGTCTTTTGTTTCTTCCGTCATAAACTCTTCCTTTCTTAAAAAACAATTTAAATATATTATTTCTATTGCTTTTATAACAAATTTTACATTTGCGCCATTGCATAGTCTATCAGATTCTTCTAAAAACTCAACAAAAAAGGTTAATTTTTTAATATATAATATCCAATTTTAATTAGATCTTTAACTGATACAGACCGGATAAAAAAAGATAGCGTAAAAAATTTTTTACTCTAATTTAAGCTCACAATAATATTCCCCGTCGTTTTTGCTAACCTTGAAGCCTCTTTTTTTAAGCATATGCAACATTATTACATTCTCATCCAGTACATTGGCATACACCCTATTTATATTTCTTTCTCCGGCTATTTCCAGTATATAATCGGTAAACTTATTTCCGAGCCCCTGAAATTGCCAGGGATCTGCCACAACAATAGCAAACTCGGCATTCTCGCCATAAGGATCCGATATTAATCTAACAACTCCTGCCATCTTTTTTCCTTCCTGCTCCTCAACCTCGGCAATTATGGCCATCTCCCTGTAGTAATCAATCTGGGTATATCGTATAAGCAGTTCATGGGTTGTATCTTTAATTAACTGGAAAAATCTAAAACGCTGGGTCTGTTCTGAAAAGTTGGTAAACATCTCCTCTTCCATCGGCTCATCCTCGGGCCTTATGGGCCTCAGTACTACTTCGCGCCCATCTTTCATGGTGAATATAGTTACATATTCACTGGGGTAAGGAGATATAACCATATGAGAATACGGCTCTATGGTTTTTCCTGCTACTTCTTTATCCAGAATAACCTTGGCATCAAGTGCCATGCCCCCTGTAGAATCAATAGCAAAAGGATTTATTTCAATATCTCTTATCTCCGGAAAATCAGTTAAAAGATAGGCAAACTTGTAAAGCAAAAACTGTATGGTTTCTATGTCTACTCCTTCTATATTCCTATATCCTTTTAACAATTTATATATTTTCGTTTCTTCAATTATTCTCATGGCAAGAGCCATGCTTAACGGTGGAAGGCCAATATTAATATCATTAAAAACTTCAACAGCAACCCCTCCCATTCCAAAGCATATAGAGGGGCCAAACAATGAATCCTTTTCAGAACCAATAATTAATTCATATCTTTTAGAAATCATCTGTTCGGCTAAAACACCTTCTATTTCTACCTCAGGGGCATTTTTTCTGACATTTTCCATTATTTTCCTGAAAGCTGCTCTTGCTTCATCTTCCGACTTTATATTAAGCCTGACGCCCCCTACATCTGTTTTGTGCAGTATATCAGGGGACATTATTTTCATTGCCACAGGATAACCTATCTTATCTTCAATCTCCGCAACTCCATTCTCGGAAGAGATAACAGCATTTTTAATTATAGGAATTTGATAATATTCCAGCAGCCGTTTTGCTTCAAATTCCGTTAACGCATACCTGTTATCCTTTATAACATCACTGATTATTTTTTTTGCTTTTTTCCTTTCGGGATTAAAGTCAGCCGGTATTGTTTCGGGAGTTTCATAGAGCAGTTCCAGGTTTCTTGAATAATTATACATGTTCATAAATGTTTTCACTGCATCCTCTGGAACCCTGAAGCAGGGTATTTTCCCATTTTTAAGAATCTCACACCCACATCTTACATCTTTCTCCCCCATCCATGAGGCAAGAATTGTTTTCTTATATCTGTTGGGAAGTGCTACAATTTCTCTGGCAATTCCTTCAAGGTCTGTCATTGATTGTGGAGTTAGTACAAGCAATATACCGTCTACATTCTCGTCATCCAGGCATAAATCTACTGCGGTTTTATATAACTGGGGTCTGGCATCCCCGAGAACATCTATAGGATTCCCATGACTCCATGCGGGAGGCAATACTTCATTAAGGCGTGCCATAGTTTTATCTGAAAGCTTTGCCATCCTGCCCCCCAGTTCTATCAATGTATCAGTAACAATTACTCCAGGGCCTCCTGCATTTGTTACTACTGCAAGTCTATTCCCTTCCGGTCTTTTCTGCATGGCTAAAGCCTGGGCAGCATCAAAAAGCTCCCCTATAGTATTAACTCTTATTACCCCCGCTCTTTTAAATGCAGCATTGAATACAGCATCATTTCCTGTCAGGCTGCCGGTGTGTGACATTGCTGCTTTTGCTCCCTCTGTACTCTTACCGACTTTAAGCAGGATAATAGGCTTGCTTCTTGAAAATGCCCTTGCAGCCGACATGAATCTCCTTGCATCTGCAATAGATTCCATATAAATTATTATGCTGCTTGTTTCAGGATCCTGACCAAAATAATCAATAAGGTCATGAAAGCCTACATCTATCATAGAGCCAATAGATACAAAATTGCTGAAGCCTACATTGTTCTGTACTGACCAGTCCAGAATTGAAGTGCATAACGCCCCGCTCTGTGAAATAAAAGCTATCCTTCCTGGCAGAGCCATCTTATTTGCAAAACTGGCATTCAGTCGATTTGAAGGCTTTATGAAACCAAGACAATTCGGTCCGATTATTGTCATATCATACTTTTTCTTGTGTTCAAGAATCACCCTAACCATTTCTTTCCCCTGCTCGCCCGCCTCGCTGAAACCAGCAGAAATAATCACTATTCCATTAACCCCCGCTTTTCCGCATTCTTTAACTATGTCCGGAACTATTGGTGCAGGGGTAGCTATGATTGCCAGGTCTATGGTATCAGGTACTTCCAATACAGAAGAGTATGCCCTTATTCCCTGGACACTCCTTCTTTTATTATTTACGGGATAAACTATTCCATCAAAACCGGAACCTATAAGATTCCTCAATATGTCGTATCCCACACTTCCTTTCGTATTGCTTGCACCTATCAATGCAATAACATGCGGATTAAAAATCTTTTTAAGCTTTTCAAATGTAGTCATATCTCACCTGTTTAAAAAAAATTAAATTTTCCAAAATTTTCTAAGGTTCTTTTCCAGCTGGATTCTCCTGCCCTCGTATTCATCAATGGCTATTATCCTTGAATCAGTGCTCCTCTCTTTATGAGGTACTGGTTCCCCATTTATACCCGCCATAAAGTTTTCCAGACATCTTGGCATAACTTCAACATTGTAGCCACCTTCCAGTGTCGCAAATACATTGTCAAAGTTACTTCCCAGTATCTTCCCCAGCTTATAGTACGAATTAAAGCTAAACCGGAGGTCAAGAAGTAAGTCGTGCTGATATCCATCAAATCCTGCAGAGCATGCAACAACATCGGGCTCAAACTGCAGGGCAACAGGAAGGAAGCTTTCTATGGCATCGGCAAAGATTTCATCTCCACTGCCCGGAGGTAGTGGAACACAGATGGTATAACCTTCTCCCTTACCCCCACCTATTTCATTTACATTCCCTCCACCCGGAAAACTCGGGAACTGGTGAAGGGACCAGTACAGCACTCTATCGGTGTTATAAAAGAATTTTACCGTACCATCTCCCAGATGAGAATCAAAATCCATTATAAGGACTTTCTTACCTTCGTTTACCAGTTTCTGGACCGCTATTGCGATATTGTTGAATATACAGAAACCACTTGATTTACCCGGATGTGCGTGGTGCCCGGGAGGTCTTACCAGGGCAAAATCACCTGATTCAGATGCCATAATAGTTGCCCCAACGGCATAGATAGCAGCTTTATAACTCTGCTTTGACGTAACAGTATCCCTGTCCAGAGGTTTAGCAAGGGAACAGTATTTCTTTACATGCTCGATATATTTTTCTGTATGAACAAGTTTAAGATATTTTTCTCCATTGATTATATCCATTTCTGGAATCTTTCCAAAAGACTCCAGCCTTTTTTTGTTTTCGGGATGCATACCCGTATCATGTTCAAGGAATATTTTGTTATAGATTATTTTCATCTTTTAATAAATGGCCACAAACTCCCTAAATTAAATCCAGATTCTACCTCAGCACCGTAGCAATTCTACCAGTATAATCTCTGCAGGGCAAGTAAATTCAGGGCTATTTTCCCACTTATTCCCCTTTCAACTTAAAAAATAATAAAATAGTTTGTACCAACTTAGTAATATATATTACTCCTCCCATAATGACAAGTAATGATTACCAATAATTATGCAAAATCTGGCAGCTATAATAGAGATATCATCCTTTTTACCTTAATTTTTTCCTGTAAGTCCTTCTTATAAATACAAATACGGTAAAGACAGCCATAAATACTATGGATATTGCAATTGAAAATAATAAACTGTATTCAGCTATGAGTTTTATGGCAAAGGGTATAAGACTCCCCCCTGTGATACCAATGGAAAATAATATTGTAAGTGGCACTTCTTTCCCGGCGCTGAAAATCTTACCGGCAGAAGAGATGAGAAGCGGCGGTATACCGGAAAAACCAATTCCTATAATTCCTGCACCGATAAGGATTATTATTTTATTTCCGGAAAAAATTCCGACAAACAATCCGACCATGCTTATAACGGACAGAAAAATTAATAAGGTTCCTCCTTTAATCTTATATGATAGAAAGCTTATCAGTAATCTCCCTGCAAGTATACCTACCCAGAATATAGAAACCATTAATCCGGCACTATAGATGTCAAATAGTTTCTCTATTCTGTAAAAAGTAGGTGCCCAGGAAAAAATTGTTACTTCAGCCATAATGTATAGAAGCATCAGTGTAACCGTCAAAATTATATATATATTCTTACTTCTGTTTCTGAATAATTCCTTTACTGGCAGAGCCTCTCTCTTATCCTGTGTGCCTGCTTTTCTCCAGTTTGCCAGTAGAAAAGCCACAAATGAAATAAAGGTCAGCCCTATAAATATAAGGTATATTATCCTCCAGTTCATATCCCTGTTTACAAGATTAGAAGCAAAAATCGGTGAAACGAGAGCACCCATTGCAAAAAAGCTATGCCCCAGGTTTACAACGCTGTCTTTGTTTTTAACTTTCCCCTCAAACATACTTATATTTGCATTGATAAATACTATTCCCAGAAGCAGACCGGAAATGAGATACAGTATATAGAAAAAAATAAGTGATGGTGTTAGCACAAGACCTGCCAGCGCAGGGAAAAGCAAAATATAGGTAGATATTATTATTTTATTGCCCCTAAATTTTCTGCTCAAAAATACAAATGTTATTATACCCATAACCTGACCTATCAAAAAAAAGGTGGTTATAATATTCATGTTTTCAGGTGTTACACCAAAATATTCACTGATATTTATTAAGATGGGGCTTGCCAGTACCATAAAAAATGAAAAGATAAAAAGGGCAAGAAAGTTTGGAAATTCCAGTAAATAGTTTACAAAATTATTATTTTTCACTTCTAACCTTCGCTTAATATGACAGCATTTAATCTATTGAATTTTAGTGCTCTGCCGCCTTTTTTTATCACCAATCATTATACAAGAAAAAGAGTTAATTGCACTTCGATATAAGATTTTATAGACCGGCAGAATGAATTCAGAAATAAATCCTACCATTCTGGTGGCTGGCTTTTCCATAAGATATCAGGACAATATCCCAGAGCATCTGAAAGGAGATTCACATGAAATACATGGGATTAGATTCACACATTACTCAATATTTGCTATTAGGCTCAGCAGATTTCTCTTTATCCAAAAACCCCGGGCTTCTTTTTTTTCTTCTTATGAATAAGATTATCACAAGTATAATGATTATAGCCAACAGAGAGACAGCAAAAATCGGTACAATGACCGAAAGCAACGATACACCGGTAGAAGTAACGTCTTCTGCGACACTAACCGGAACATTGGCAGCTCCACCTGTGGTAGCTGTAACAGCCGGACGAATGGTCAGAGATTTAAACGCATGAACGCTTCCTGATACAAACAAACCGGCAATTAAGGCCAGGACCGTACTTACATTTGTAATTGTTCCTGCACTGGCAGCAAAAATAATTGCACCGGCAGCAGGGCGAATAAAGGTCTGTATTATATCATTAACATGATTTGCTGCTGGAACTTTATCGGCTACTATTTCAATAATTGTTAAAAATATAAGTGTACCGATTACCCACCAGGAAGTCATACCGTCCCAGGGAGAGTTTAATTTAATCAGGTCGGTATACTTTGCAAGCAGAGAAACTACCAGCAATGGTATATATGCGTTCAAACCCGCACTTGCTGAAAGACCGAATGCCGAAAAAATATTAAAAACTTCCATCCTGTTTTTTTTATCAATTCACTTAATAATATATGATAATCAAGAAAGCAGAGTCTCTGCTAATTTGATTACATGGCTTACACCACCGATTTTCCCTCCTGAACAGAAAGTAAAAAGGAGCAATATCACTACTACCAGTATGCCTGCTCCTCCAGGCCCGCTGCCGATAGCAATGCCTCTTGCCGGAGTACCTCTCCTATCCTCAACGCTTGTACTCTGCCTTCTATCTTTCCATTTCATGGGTATTTATCCCCTGAATATAGCGATTTATTTTATGTTGAACTTAAAATAATTTTTTCTAAAATTATTATAGCAGAAAATGTAGCGGAACAGTTGACAGGCTACTTTATGTACAATTTTTAAAAAACAATTATAATTTTTTCTAATAGGGAAAATATTAAAGCCATGATAACAAATACAGAAGTAGAAGATTGTTTGAGAGAGATCCTGCTTATAGGGGCAAAGATATATAAAATTGCCTGGAAAAGAATTGCAGAGGCCTTTCCAGAACTTGAGATCTGGCTCGTTGATGCAAAAAATAAAAGGTATGAGAGAACTCCCTGGGGTTACTGGCTGGAATATAATAAATGATTATTTTACCAGATATATAATTCTATTTAAAAATGACTTAAACTCTAAGATGAGAACTGGACCAAAGAATGGGGTAAGGTCATAATTTATCACGCGAAATAAAAAGAAAAAAAGTTGAGTTTTTCTTTATTTAACTGAAAGGATAAGTTGTATTATGAAAAAAATATGCATCATAGGAGCCGGCATTGCCGGTCTTTCCACAGGTTGCTATGCTCTTATGAATGGATATGATACAGAAATCTATGAGATGCATAACATTCCCGGGGGTGTATGTACCTCATGGAAACAGAGAGAGTATCTCTTTGACCACTGCCTTCACTGGGTACTCGGGTCGAATAAAGGAAGCTCGCTATATCCCGTTTTTGAGGAACTGGGTGTTTCGGGAGATGTGGAATTCTATTATACGGAACGTTTCCGGAAAATAGAGATTCCAGGAAAAACTCTTATTATCTATACAAATATAGATAAATTAGAAAATGAACTGTTAAGATTATTTCCGGATGAAGAAAAAGCTATTAAAAAGTTAACCGGTCTGGTTCGTTTCTATACAGGGTTCAGGCCTCCACTGGACTCAGATTTTGGCAGCTTTGGCCCGGGTGATATTATAAAAATGCTGCCGTTTATGCCATCATTTCTAAAACTTAAGAATACAAGTATAGAAGATTTTCTGGGTATGTTTACCAGCAATGATTTACGGGAGATGCTTTTTCAGATGTTTCCCGTAAAGAAAATGCCGGCGCTGATGGTAATTATGCCGCTGGCATATTTCCATAATCACGAAGGGGGCTATCCTCTGGGAGGCTCGCTTCATTTTGCCCGTGCAATCGAGAAACGATATTTATCACTGGAAGGAAAAATTAATTACAATCGTAAAATAAAAAAAATACTGCTGGAAGGTAATAGGGCTGCCGGAATTGAAACGGAAAATGGCGATAAAATATATGCTGATATTATTGTTTCTGCATGTGACGGGAGAACCACGATATATGATATGCTGGATGGAAGGTTTACAACTCCACAAATAAAGAAAATGTATAAAAATCCGCAGCTGTGGCCGCCGATAATATCTGTAAGCCTGGGCGTACGCAGAGACCTATCAGATGAGGTGGGAATTAATTCCTTCAAACTGGATAAGCCTGTGTCAATTGGCGGCAGAGAATGTGAATGGATGGGTTATTTTAACTTTTGTCATGACCCGGCTTTTGCTCCTCCCGGTAAAAGTGTTATAGAGATTCAGATAGAATCCAGTTATGATTACTGGGCTTTACTTTATAAAGACAGGCAAAAATACAAAAAAGAAAAAGAAAAAGTCCTTAAAATATGTATAGAAGAACTTGAGAAGAAGTTCCCGGGTATAACCGATCAAATTGAAGAAACAGATATTGCAACCCCTGTTACCTGGGAAAGATATACAGGTAACTGGAAGGGTTCTTATGAGGGATGGTTGCCCACAAAAGAGCTATTTGGAAAGTTCTTACCTAAAGAGCTTCCCGGACTGGAGAATTTCTATATGACCGGACAGTGGGTATTTCCAGGCGGTGGAGTTCCGATGTGTATGGCACAGGCCAGAAGACTCATAAAATACATATGTAAAAAAGAGAAAAAAGAATTCATTTCAAATTCATAGGCTGCTATACGCATCATTTATGATTTAAACAAAAATTTTACTTAATATGCATATAAATAACTAATTTTTTTATTCTAAACGAGGATTTAAAAGACACAAATCAACAAGGTCTGCGATTAATGCTGTCCCAACACACATGACTAAATCCGCCCCGCCCCAATAAATCTTTATAGTTCCGTCATTTTCTGCTACTGCCCCACAACAGAAAACAACATTGTGAACATAGCCACTGACTTCCCAGGGGTCCTCTGGCTGAAGTATCCAATCATCGGCTACACCTAATATCTTAGAAGGATCCTTGAGATCATGCAGTGCCACGCCAAGCCGATAGACGGCCCCACCCATAGTTTTAAAAACACCATGATAAATATTTAGCCAACCCTTACCAGTTTTGATGGGTGTGGCTCCCGGTCCCACTTTCATTTCATCCCAGTGGTACATCAGGGGCTTGATTACAATTTTGGAATCTCCCCAATGAATCAGATCGGGAGAGTAGGATATCCAGATAGACCAGGGAGATATTTCCGTGTGGGGACGGTCCAGTCTAACATAACGGTTATTAATCTTTTCAGGAAAAAGAACCACATTGCGATAGTCTGCCTGCGTAATCAATGAAACACGTTCAATACTCGTAAAGTCATTAGTTTTTGCCAGTACCACACGCACGCCATGTCTGGAGTACGCGCTGTAGGTAATAAGATATTCACCACCCTTATCGCAGATACGAGGGTCTTCCACGCCATATTCCTCATAGAAAGCAAACGGCTCGATATTCGCTGGAGTTATAAATGGTTCCGGCCTGACTTTAAAACTCAGCCCATCATCGCTTTCTGCAATACCGATTATCGAACGGCCATTACGAAGGTGAGATCTAAATAACATGATATATCTACCATTATGCTTTACCACACCAGCATTATGCACCGTCTCTACTGGATAAGGAACATCGTGCTTGGTCAGGATGGGATTCTTATCATAACGTTTTATAATTGGCTCATTAATTCCTTCCATAATCACCTTACTAACTTTCACTCCTTAACACTTTTTTCTGGTTGATAATCTTTTCATAAACTTCTATATAATCCTGCACCATGCGGCCCACGCTGAACCTCTCCTTGATCAGTTTGCGGCATTGGAGCCTGTCCAGTTGCTTAACTCTGTCAACCGCTTTGACCATCTCATCCAAATTATGCACAAGAAAACCTGTGATACCATCAGCAATGATTTCCGGCATACTGCCCCGGTTAAAAGCAATTACAGGTGTTCCGCAGGCCATTGCCTCCACTACAGAAAGCCCGAAAGGCTCATCAAAGTTTACAGGATGTAATAAGGCATATGCACCACCTAAAAGTTCATCACGTTTTTTAGGGCCAACGCTACCTATATATATGATCCTGTCGTTATCCAAATGTGGCTTGACATGCAAATCAAAGTAGCCCCGGTCCTGGATGATACCTGCTATAATTAACTTCATCCTGGTTTGTCTGGCAACTTCGATGCATTCCTTTGTGCCTTTATCAGGATGTATGCGGCCAAAAAAAAGTAAATATTTTCCCTGATCAGGTTGAAAAGTAAACTGATGCAGGTCGATGCCGTGATGAATGGTAGCAATGTAATCAAGCTCCGGGCATTTATCTGCCTTGCTAATAGCCACATAAAAAGTCTTCTTGTTATACTTTTTATAAACCGGAAGGATTTTGGGAGATGAAAACCCGTGAATCGTGGTTACTATTGGTGTTGTGGTCATACCGGTATAGGTCAATGGAAGATAATCGAAATTATTGTGAATAAGATCAAACTGCTCTCCCCTCTCAAAGACTTCTGATATGTGTAAGCATTCCCACACTTTGGGCAGAATCTCCGGATCTTCCTCATACCCCCTGGGGCATACACTCACCAGATGTCCCCTGGTTTTTGAATCTGCGGTGGCAAACAAAGTAACATCAATACCTCGACTCACCAGACCTTCAGTTAGAAGAGAGACTATATTTTCCCAGGGACCATATTGTCTGGGTGGAGTGCGCCAGGCGATAGGTGAAAGCATAGCAATCTTCATGATTTAGCTCACTCGCCTTATTTTTATTCCAGTTTTTTAATTTGTATTTAAACTATTTTTAAACTGATAGTATCATCCAGATTAAACTTACCCTTTAAAAATTTGCTGCTATTTTTATTTTTATTAAATTAACAAATTCTTTCAGCTATAAATTTTTGAATCAATAATTGATTCTACCACATAATACTGCTAACCTCTCTTAATTAATAATCTGTATAAATTTAAAATAAAAAAATATTAATAATTCCTTGAATTATACTACTTTGGATATAGAAAAAGGATTTTTAGTGTCTAAATACGTAAAATAGAAGTAGAGTTAGCCTGTAAGCCGAGCGCTATTCCTGATAGGATATAATTTCTTAATTTGTATTGCAAAAAGAGACGAAAACAATAGCTTCCCATCTAGTTGAAGCTGAAGTTGATCTTTTTAAGGTTCAAAAGCTACTGGGTCATTCAAGTTTGAATACTACAAAAGTTTATATTAATTTTAACAGCTCACAGGTGGCAAAGGCTATAGATAGATTGTAAGGTGAGATATAGTCAGTTATATAATTGACTTTTACCAATACATTTTAAATATTATTCTTATTTGCAATATTGTAATAGTAATAGAATTATTAAGAATAAGAAGTTAAATTTGTTATAATCAGAACAATTTAATAATAATTAGAGTTCAACAATTTTAATGACTCTATTAATGAGATTAAACGAGTATTAAAACAAGACGGTATTTTTTTTATAGTTAATGGATATCCTAAAGCTGGTACAAAATGGCATAATTTCGTAAAATTCAAAAATGATAGTGAATATGGAGCTTTTCTAACCAGGCATGGTTTTAAAGAAATAAATTTAGTCATAGAAAAAAATACAATAATAATAAAAGAATCGAAATGATACTGTTTGCAAGGTTACTTCGCACAACAGTATATATATACAATATCTCGTTCCTAAAATAAAAAAGATATATAAGCACAAATAATGTTACAGGAGGAAAAAAATAAAATGTCAAAATTTAGAAAACCTACAGGATTTTTTGGAAAATTATTAGCAACAGGTATGGCATGGGGGCATAGAGATTTTTATAAAAATACTGCAAAGGCGCTTGATCTTAAACATGATGATAAATATCTTGAAGTAGGATTTGGTTCTGGAATGTTTATTAAAAAATATGCCTCGCATGTTGCAAAAATAGCCGGACTGGATTATTCAGAAGATATGGTAAATCTGGCAAGCAGTATTAACAAAGATCTTATCAAATCAGGTAAAGCTGAATTTAAACAAGGAAATGTGTCATCTCTACCCTGGCAAAATGATGAATTTTCTGTAGTTGTTGTAATTGAAACTTTTTATTTCTGCCCCGAACCATTGGTATCACTTAAGGAAATAAATAGAGTATTATTTCCAGGGGGTAGGTTAGTAATTGAAATGGCATATAATAAAGATGACGGACTGGACCATACTAAGGATATTAAAAAAATGAATTTAACCTTATATAGCGCTTATGAAATGAAAAAAATGTTAAAAGAATCCGGATTTATTAATATAGTTATTGATTATTATAAGGGCTTCCGGGTTCCCTTCAAGGGATATGTTGTTCCAAAAGGTATGATTGTTAAAGCAATTAAGAAAACTGGCTGACATGCCGCAGATAACAGCGAATATATGAAATTTACCGGCCTGAATTCTAACTTTCAAATTGGACTAATTTTTGGGGGACCTTCGTTCTTGACTCTTATCTTAAAAACCAGTCCATCTATAATGTTAGTAATCCGGCTTATTTGCCTACATGGTCAAGCTCACAGCAAAGTCACTATAATCTGTCCCGGAAGTCTTAATTTTTGCGGAGTTAGCCT
>CAZQQX010000023.1:0-31556 GCA_964595565.1 uncultured Actinomycetota bacterium | reverse complement strand
CTTTATTGTTATATTTTATGTTTCTAACATATCATATACAACTTTAAAGGGGAATGTCTAATCTCCACCGGCTCTGTTGTTCTGGCTATTTTTATTTTTTCTTATATTTTCTTCATTATTAATATTTCCGCTATTGCTGTCTTCATTATTATCATTGATTTCTTCTGTGTTCCGGGTATGTTGCCCGTATTTATTGGAATATCTATTTTTTATTCTCTCGATTGTGGCAATTGCTTCTTCTTCATTTCTATTTTCAAAATAATTGTATTTTTTGCATTTTTGATATTCTTTATCAATTTCATCCATAAGTTCTTCTATTAATTCTGCACTGGCAGTCTCCCCGGATTCCATTAATTTATCGGCTTCATATATCCTGTTGTTCATAAACCTGAAATGAAGATTTCCTTTTTTTGATTCGGGCCATAGAGATAACTGTATATTCTCGGCTGTTCTTTTAACCGGGTAAATGGTTTCTCCCGGGAGGCTGTCCCGGGAAGCGTAAACGGTTCCTGTAAAAGAAAAGATTACCATTACCAGTGCGGCTGTAAATACTATGGCAGGTTTTAAAAGGGAAAATCTTCTGCTGGAAGAAGTGCTGCTGGTTCTGGTTTTAATCTCGTCTGCCGGTGGTTCTGCGCTGCTTCTGGCGGCACCATAAATTTTTTCAAACCATATATTATCGCCGCTTTTTTTAAAATTCTTCAGGTATAAATTAATGTTTACCATTTAGCGATCACTATTTTTTTAAATTTGTTACAGGACCATTGCAAACATTAATTATATACCATCTCCTTTTTAATTTTTTATTTATTATTTCTGTTAGAACTGCGGTTTTGGTTGTAGGAGGTATTCCCCTTATTTTCAGCATCCAGGTTTTGATATGAATGATTGTGCTGGTAGCTGTAGTTGTATTCCTGGCAGCTTTCCTCACCCTGGTTTTCGTTTTCGTGGCTGTAATTATATTCCCGGCGGTAATGATTCTTCTGGGGTTCACAGTTGTCATTGTTTTCATTTTTCTGGTATTTATTATTGTACTGGTATTTATTTTCTGCACATAAAAGACTTTCGCCGCCGTTATTTTCTGTAAATTGTGCTGCGGATTCTTTCCAGAAGAAACCTGCTGCCGGTAATACTTCCTGCTGTGTAGATTCATTGCCCGGAACCCCTACCAGCTGCTCTCTCTGGTAGGCATAAATGGAGCCTGCGGCACCTAGAGCAGGAAAAGCTGTGATTATTATCCCTGTAATAATTTTTTTAATCATTTTTAACTCCCGGTTAAAATTTTTATATAAACATAGATATAAACGAAAAAATTTACTATTTTGTTGTTTTTTTAAAAAGTAAATTATGGGAGTTATGAAAAAATCATGCCCTATCGTTATTATAATAGAAGTTTCCAGCATGAAGTTACATCTGGGTTCCCTTACTTGAAAGGATGATTTTTTCTTTAGTAAGAAGCGGCAGGAAACAGAGAGTTATTATCCAGAATATTATGACCCCTGCAAGGTACCATATGGAAAAAGTCCATGAAGTCAGGTTTATTTTCCCTGTTGCCAGTCCCAGGGGAATTCCCATCATCAGTCCGAAGCCAATTATAAATGAGGGAGTTATTGCTATATCGGGATTGCCTGCAAGTGAAAGGAGAACAAGTAAGAAGGTAAGGCCTAAAAAGAGCAGGGGATTTAAAACGAGGCCTGTAACCAGTGCAGGTATTGGCAATATGAAGGCCCCTGTAGCTGGTATTATTGCAATGAAATTAATTGCAAGCAGGACAATGGAAGTAGAGATGGTTGAAATGACAAACCCGGGAAGAAAAATATTAAGACTTTTACCTGTTAGTATCTCTCCTGGCTTAAGCGGGGTAGCGAGCAGGGAGGTGATAGCCCCGCTTACTTTTTCTTTAACCAGGGGTAAGCTGGCAAAAGACCAGATAAATGTAATTAAAACAAAGACCGGCAGAAAGTAAGCTGTAACACTTATTATTATTTCAAGTATGGGTTTTGATGCAGGATGTGATATCCATTCCCTCTGTTTTAAAAGAATACCTATGGTTAGCGCTGCAGCAATGGTTATAACAGCGAATACTATGATTATAATAAGAAAAGCGTTTGTTTTTCTTAGTTCTCTAAAATCCCTCCTTAAGATAATATTTATTCTTCTCAATTTGGCAACTCCTAACCTGAAAGCACTATCCTTTCATTTTTAAGGCGGCCCTTAAGGAATATAGAAATAATAAAAATTGCGGCAGCTACTCCGAAATTGGCTGCAGCAAAAGTCCAGGAAGTGATCTCCAGAACATTATGAATTGAAAGGTTAATCATAACATTTACAAAAACCGGTAGAAAAATATGGACGATTATGTTGGCACTGGCAGCCCTGCCGGTAAGCCCTATAAGATGGGATAAAAAGCTGAGCCCCAGGAAAACAAGCGGGACAATTATAAAACTGCTTACAGCTGCCCAGGGATTTAATATAAAACCGATTTCAGGAATAAAGTAAATATAGTTTATTGTAATCACAGCCAGTACAGTAAGAAGTTCTCCAACAACAAGTCCGGGTATAAAAATAGCGATACTTCTGGCTATCCAGATGCTTTCTGCCTTGAGCGGTGTGGCAAGTAGGGATTCTATGTTACCGCTTGCTTTTTCCCTGGTTATTGAATGGAAGGCAAATGCGTTTAAGTTTACGCCTATACCAATAGTACATATGGTGTATATAATAATGCTTAAAAACAGCTCAAGAGAAGCTATGTCAGGTGTTTCTTTTTTAATTTCCGGCAGAATGGAAATTATAATAAAAATTGCTGAAACGCCTACAACACAAAAAAGCGTGACAATAATATATACAATTAGCGGGATCTTAAAGCGGATATTGTTTTTAATGCTGGTCTTTATTATTAAACCTGTGTCTCTTAAACCATTATTTATCATGATGGCTCTGCCTCTTTTAAAATTTCAGAGTATATCTCTTCAAGTGATGCCTCTTTCTTTACTGCTCCTTCAATTTTTACCCCATGGTTGCCAAGAAAGCTTATTATGTCCGATATGCCGGTCCCTTCTCTGGGTGAGAATATAAGAGTTTCATCTGTTTTTCTCTGTAGCCCCAGCGTGGTAGTACCTTTTATTTCTGACTCAATTGATTCCGTGATGGGTTGGCCGATCTTAATTTCGACAATGCCCTTTCCCATTCCCTGGCGAAGGATTTTAAGCTCACCGTAAAGTTTTATTTTACCTTTATCTATCAGGGCGATTCGGTTACAGATACGCTGCACTTCATCAAGATTATGGGAGCTTAGAAAAATAGTCTTGTTTCCCTTACGGGCAATGTCTATCATTATCTGCCTTATTTCTATTTGCCCTGATGGGTCAACTCCTGCGGTGGGCTCATCAAGGATAAGAACTTCCGGGTCGTGGACCATTGACCTGGCCAGAGCCAGCCGCTGTCTCATTCCTCTTGAATAGTTTTTTACCATGTCACCGGCCCTGTCACTGAGATTTACTGTTTTAAGAAGCTTTTTTATCCTTTCTTTAGCTTCTGTTACACCATAAATCATGGTATAGAATAAAAGGTTATCCTCTGCCGTCATATTGTCGTAGAGACCATCGGCATCAAGCACGAATCCTATCTTCCTTCTTGTTTCGCTTAAATTGATATTTTTACCAAGAACCTCTATATTGCCAGAGTCAGCCTGAAAAAGTCCTAAAAGTATCCTTATGGTGGTTGTTTTTCCTGCACCATTGGGACCGAGGTAACCGAAGATGTCGCTTTTTTCTACGGAGAAACTTATATCTTTCAGGATTTCCCGGCCATCAAGTGATTTGGTGACATTTTTTATACTTATTACAGATTGCATTTTAGTGTCCTTATTTTTTATTGATTAAATATTAGTTTTATTATTATTTTTTCTCTGAATGTTTTTTATTTTCTTTATTTTTTATTATCGGCTTTATTTCACTAAATAGGTCCACAGTGCCCTGAATTGTATTCTGTATAATATCGAAAGTGGCTATTCCAAGTCCTCTTTCTATATCCCCAAAGACAAGCAGCTTATCACCGGTATTAATATTAAAATCCTTTCTGGCAGCCACAGGTATTACTATCTGTCCACGCTCACTTACAGTTATCGAACCATAAAATTTTTTACCTTCAGGTGCTTTCATGACAGTTCCTTTCCGAAGTTTAATCTATAAGATAAATCTTATTTACAAGATAAATCATACCGAATGGTTGATCTATTGTCAATATTGCTAATATTTTTCTATTAAATGTTAGCAGTCCGGATTACTATAGAGAAAGTGTGTTATAGAGTATTTAATTTTTTTATCCTATGTTAGGAAAGAATGTCAGAATGTTTGACATGAAAATCAATAATTCCTAAAATTAGAATTTAAGTAATATAAATGAATTGGATAATTAGATTGTAAGTATATGTCCATCATTATAATTAAAAATCTTACCAAAGTTTACAGCAACGGGAAAGGTGTCTTTGACCTATCATTTGAAGTCAATGAGGGTGAGGCATTCGGATATCTTGGCCCTAATGCGGCTGGCAAGACTACAACTATACGGGTTATGTTGGGATTTTTAAATGCAGATAAAGGGAGCTGCAGTATAGGGGGGCTGGACTACAGGAAGCAGGCAGCCATAATTCAAAAAAATCTTGGTTATATACCGGGAGAAGTTTCTTTTTTTGATGATATGACAGGAATGAGTTTTCTTTATTTCATGGCGGCAATGAGGGGTTTAAAAGACCGATCACGAATTGAGTCACTTATATCCCGGCTGGAGCTGGATGCTTCAGGCAAAATACGGAGGATGTCTAAGGGAATGAAGCAGAAACTTGCTATTGTTACAGCTTTTATGCATGACCCTGACGTCTATTTAATGGATGAACCAACTATAGGGCTGGACCCTTTAATGCGTAACAGGTTTATAGAATTAATCCTGGAAGAAAAAAGCAGGGGAAAGACTATATTTATGTCCTCCCATAGTTTTGATGAAATCGAACGCACATGTGATAGGGCAGGTATCATAAGAGAGGGTAAACTTGTAGCAGTTGAGAATATAAACTCGCTTAAAGCAGCACGGCGGAAAGTAATTTCGGTAACTGTTGCTACGGATGAAGATGTAAGAAAACTAAAAGAAAGCGGTCTGGAAATTGAGAGTGTTTCGGGCAATCATGTTGATGTGATAGTAAGAGATAATTTTGATAGTTTTATTGCGGGTCTTGGTAAATGCAGGGTACGAGGGCTTGGTATAAAGGCGCAGGGTCTGGAACAGGTATTTTTGAAATATTACGGAAAATGAGAGGCGAAAGAATGAGTTTTACGCTTTTTAAAACCACAGCCAGGGCAAACTGGGTAACAGGGGTAATTATTTTACTGGTGATGGTTATGTATATGGCTATAATTATCTCCATGTATGACTTTGAAATTAATGAAATGATTGAACTGCTTCCGGAAGGTCTGGCAAATGCTATGGGATATTCCGAAGTTTTTACCGGACTGACAGGATTTATTGCCAGCTACTATTATTGTTTTCTTATCATTATGTTTCCGATGATTTATTGTATTATAGTAGCAAATGCACTGGTTGCAAAATATGTTGACAGAGGCTCAATGGCTTACCTGCTATCAACCCCTAATACGCGGCTTAAGATTATTACCACCCAGGCAGTCTATATGCTTGTTTCAGTAACTGTAATTTTCGGTGTTATAGCTGCGATTGGAATTGGCATGAGTGAAGCGATGTTTCCGGGGGAGCTTGACATTAAGGGGTTTTTATTGCTGAATCTTGGTGCCCTGTGTGTATTTTATTCTATAAGCGGGATATCTTTTCTTTCCTCCTGTATATTCAATGAAACGAAATATTCACTTGCCCTGGGAGGAGGCATCCCGGTACTGTTTTTTGTAATAAATATGCTGTCAAATGTAAATCCTGATTATGAATGGATTGTTAACTTCTCTCTGTTTGCTCTCTACAGGCCCGCCGATATCATTAATCGGGAGCCTTTTACCGTCTTAGCGATGATTATACTTGTTTTAATTGCTGCTATCCTTTATGGCAGTGCGATTGCTGTTTTTAACCGCAGGAATTTACCGGTTTAATTTTTATTTTTCTTATTAGCGGAATTTACTTATTTAAATAATTGCTCTTCATTATTGTACGGATTGGGTATTAATGAAGCATATAGAAAGAAGTCATTCCCAAATAAATTTTATCTATTTTAAAAGTGGTTTTTTACTATTATCATTGCGTAGTAATATTACATATCTTATTTACTTATTAATTATGTGTAGTATAATGATAAAATAGAAGTTTAAGAATTTAAAAGTAATTGTAAGGAGATAAAAGATGCCCAGGATAAATATATCCATTCCTGATGATACATTAGAAAAATTGGATAGATACAAAAACTTAATAAAGTCCACAAGGTCAGGATTAATAAGAGAAGCAGTAAATAGCTATTTTGATGAACTGGATAGTAAAATTCTCGAAGGAAGAAAAAAAGAAGCCATTAAAGATATATTAAAAATAAGAGGTAAAACTGGAAAGGAGCTTGAAGGCTGGGATTCCACCGGTGACATAAAAAAATTAAGAAATGAAAGGTGGAGAGGTTAGCGGGGATAAAATGGGCTGTAAGGAAAATGGAGAACAATTAGGTAAAAAAGCTTTTTTAGTTTCTGAAAGCTCCATAAATTCCTTTAATAAAGGGGAATTATTGATACTGGACACTTCAGTTATTGTCAAATGGTTTTTTAAGGGTAATGAAAAAAATATGGAAAGGGCAGATATTATTTTAAAAGGGTACATGGAAAATAAAATCAAAATAATAGTGCCTGGATTATCTGTATTTGAACTGGCTAATGTTTTAAAAAATAAAATTAAAATATACAGGAGTGAACAGCTGGATATAATTGATAGATTGTATAAGATGGGTATAATATTTTACATTGATGGAGAGATTTTAAAGAGCGCGGTTAAAATAGCAATTGATATTAAAGAAAGTATTTATGACGGTATATTCCTGGCAACTGCAGAGTATTTTAGCGGAATATTTATAACCGATGATAATAGACTATTTTTAAGTTATAATAATTATAAAAAAAAGAAAACCCGGGCTGTCTTACTGGAAAATTACCAGAGCTAACAGAGTATCTTTAATTCTTTTCATTGAAAATATTTTGTAGTAATCCGCATAAGAGCGATATTAGAATTAATATAAATGTCTTTTTTACCGGCCTTTTACAGCAATTAGCGACTGTGCAAAATAATAAAAGAAGGATGAAGATGAAAATAAAACATACAATATTTTTCTTTATGGTCATACTGCTGGTTTTTAGCTTTTCTCTAAATTCCTGCAGGCTTTTTTTGCCTGAAGATGAAGGACCGGGGGAGATAGAAACAGAAGAGACTATAGATAAGGTTACTGAAGAGCCTGGAACAGTGGAAGGTGATCCAGAATCCAGCCAGATTATAGAAAATGAAGGTGAAGAGGAAGAAAAAGAAACTCCGCAGGTTTTAGAGGAGCCGGAAGAGGAAAAAGACATAATAGTTGACAGCCCTCTGCCAAACCAGGTTATATCCAGTCCTCTGGTAATAACCGGAGAGGCAAGAGGAACCTGGTTTTTTGAGGCAAACTTTCCTGTCAGGCTTCTGGATGGAAATGGGGAAGAAATCACCGTTTATTATGCCCGGGCTCTTGATGAGTGGATGACTGAAGATTTTGTTCCGTTTCAGTCGGAGATTGAATTTGAAAAACCGGAGACTGATACAGGGTTTCTGGTCCTGGAAAAGAATAATCCTTCTGATATTCGCGAGTATGATGATGAAATTATAATCCCTGTACGTTTTGAGTAACAGGTATCTACTTGAATCTAAAATTTTATGCCGGCTTTTATACAGAAGTATTAAAATTACGTTAATATTAAAATAATCATAATGACTCCTTTAAGGTATAAAAGGTGCTTCTGGAAGTAAAATACGGGTTTTTATAATTTTATAAAATAGTTTGGCCTGACTATATAGTCTGTTATAATAAACTTCCTAACATTTTTTAAGAATTTATGAAATTAAAAAAAGAGCTCAGGCTTATTGATGTCTTCTGTATATCCACCGGTGCGATGATCAGTTCTGGACTATTTATATTACCGGGCCTTGCCCATGCAAGAGCCGGCCCAGCGGTGGTAGTATCATATTTTTTAGCCGGCCTTCTGGCTCTTATAGGAGTATTGAGCATTTCAGAACTATCAACTGCAATGCCTAAAGCCGGCGGAGATTATTTTTTTATAACCAGAGGCCTGGGGCCTGCCATTGGTACGGTTGCCGGGATGCTGAGCTGGTTTTCACTATCTCTTAAAAGTGCTTTTGCTCTGGTGGGTATGGCGGCTTTTGTAAGATTGATTATTGATCTTAACATACATATAGTTGCAATTTTTTTGTGCATTGTTTTTGTTTTCCTTAATTTTATCGGGGTAAAGGAGGCCAGTATAACCCAGATAATTCTGGTAACTGTATTGCTGGGTATTCTTTTTGTTTATGTTGCATGGAGCCTTCCACATATTAATGTAAACCGGTTTGAACCCTTTGCTCCTCATGGATTGTTTTCTGTTTTTTCTACTACCGGATTTGTATTCGTTGCCTATGGAGGGCTGCTAAAAGTTGCCAGTATTTCAGAAGAAGTAAAGGACCCCTGCAGGACAATACCTGTCGGTTTACTGCTGTCCCTTATAGTCACCACTATACTTTATGGCATGGTTGTTTTTACTACTGTGGGAATTGTAAAAGCTGAAGATCTTGATCACTCACTTACTCCCATATCGGATGGCGCAAATGTTTCTATGGGGATTCCGGGGCTGATTCTTTTAAGCATAGCGGCTATACTGGCATTTGTTTCAACGGCAAATGCCGGAATTATGTCCGCTTCAAGGTATCCCTTTGCGCTCAGCAGGGATAAGCTGTATCCGGATTTTTTTAACAGGCTGCATAAAAAATTTAATACGCCTTATGTTTCTATTATCGTTACCGGTCTATTTATAATTGTTTTTTTATTTCTGGAGCTTGATATTCTCATAAAAATTGCTTCAACTATTGTAATTCTAACCTACATGCTGTCCATTTTATCCGTTATTGTACTTAGAACCAGCAGGCTTCAAAATTATAAGCCCGGTTTTAAAACCCCGCTTTTCCCCTGGATACAGATAATAGGGATACTGGGATTTATTTTTATAATCATAGAAATAGGCAGAAACGTAATGATATTAAGCGCTATGCTGATTGTTATTGGGGTGTGCATTTACCTTTTTTATGGAAGGAAGAGAACCAGAGGAAAAGAATATGCCCTTCTTTATATAATTGATGGTGTTACATCGTCATCCAGAAAATTTACGGACAGGGGCCTGGAGGATGAGCTAAAAGAAATAGTTTATGAAAGAGACAATATAGTAAAAGATGATTTTCACAGAGTGATTGAAAGATGCACTGTCCTGGATATTAAAGAATCCACGGATATAGAAATTCTTTTTAAAAAGATTTCAAAAAGACTTTCCGGGGAGCTGGATATGGGCCCGGGATATTTTTACCGTAAATTTGCCCGCAGAGAGAGGGAAAGCAGCACCCTTATTACAGATAAAATTGCTGTACCCAATATCATTATTGATGAAAGGGGTTATTTTAATATTATAATGGCACGATGCAAAAATGGCATAATGTTTCCCCATTCTAAATCTAAAATTATTGCTGCCTTTTTTATTATAGCCACAAGGGACAAAAGGAATATGATACTCCGCACCCATACTTTTATATCCCAGATTATTGCCGAAGAGGATTTTGAGAAAAGATGGCTGGAAGCAAAGGATAAGAAAGATTTAAAGGATATTATCCTTCTGGGAGATAGAAAAAGAGATTGATAATAAATAAGAATAATTATATATTCTGTTCAAATATTGTTTCCGGGATATTTTTTAGTTTTAATTTAAGGGATACCGGTATTAAGTTATACGGTGGCTTAATTTAAAAAAAGCGGAGGTAAAATAATATGAACATAAATAAAAAAATAATTAGAGAAAAAAATTTTACCGGAAGATTAACCGGTGCCATAATAATTTTAATGATTTTAAGTTTAACAGTAACCCTTATGGCAGGCTGTGGCTCACCCGAAAGCGATACTTCCGGAGAGGATATTATAGTAGAGCCGGAAGAGGAAGCCCCGGCTGAAGTTGACCGGTCAGCTGAGATAAAAAATGAATTTGATAAAATTGATAAAACCAACGAAAATATCGGAGTAATTTTTAATTTTATTAATGAAAATATAGCAGATAGCAATCCGGAGCTGTCCTCTGACATGGTCCATACCGTAATAAAACTCTGCGAGGATTACAGGCCTGTATTTGCAGAAAAAATCAGTGACCCGGATATTTCGGGGACTATTTTTGCCCTCTCGTCAGAGGTGATAGTAGATGGTGTACTGGTTCTCGAAGCTCTCAGGGATATTAATAATGAAAAAGTAAGGGATGTTATAGATGAGGCCATAAATAAAAGATATAAATTAATAACCATTGAAGGAATGATTGAACCCATAGTTGATTACCGGGCCTATGATATTTATATGCCCTATCTGGGAGAAGAAATGAAGGATTACCTTTGTATAAAAATTGATGAATCGGAAAAGCCGACTGTAATGGATGCTGAAGTTACCATAACCCCTGATGATTTTGTGGCAAGAATTATAAAATCCATGGAGTATCTGGGAAATTATCCCCATTCACCGCGTTATGATGAAATAGATAATTTAAAGGACAGGATGCTATGGATATATCTTGGAGGAGTTGACAACAGCCCTGTTTTTGGCCCGGACGGAAAAATTCTTACGGGAAAACTGGGGGAGTTTGAGAATATGCTTGAAAGGTATCCCGGCACAGGATTTGCTGACATCCTGGCCTCATATCTGGAATTACTTGAGGAAGAAAATTACACCAGGACCGAAAAAGTAAAGGATTTTATTGATGACCTTTATGAAATTTAGTTATCCGTAGCAAAAAGAATTTACCAGAATATAAACAATGGAAACCGCTATATCTAAGGGAAAAAAATTGGTATTTGTTATATTAATAATTTTAGTAAGTCTTGCAGTACTGTCACTGGCTTCAATATTTGTGGTTAATCTGGTTTACGGGCCTGATTATAGCAGTGATGTGCGGCAATATTTTGATAGGGACCAGATTGAGAAAGCTTCTGAGTATAACAGGATTTCACTGGATATAAGTATTGCCCGCCGTTTTCTTTCCTGGACTATTATGGCAGGCATAATTATTTTATTTTATAAATATTTTAAAAACATCCGGGTAAATATAATGATGGCTTTTTTAATTATAATTGCCGCTTATATATTAATAGAGCTTATACTTCTGCCGCTATCATATTACAGGGGCTATATAATAGAACACAGGTTCGGGCTCTCAAACCAGACTTTATCCATGTGGTTTTCCGATTACCTGAAAGAAAACATTATTTCCATATTAATTTCTTCCCTGGTGATGATGGGAATCTATGCCCTGATGGTATATGTGCCGGGGTACTGGTGGATTATTTCATCGGCAGTACTGGCAGTATTTATTGTAGTTTTAACCTATCTCTATCCCATATTGATTGACCCGCTTTTTTACAAATTTAAAGAACTGGAGGATGAGAAATTACAGGTGGAGATAATGGATATGGCAAATAAAGCAGGCATAGGGGTAAAGGAGGTTCTGGTTGCTGATGCCAGCAGAAAAACCGTAAAAGCCAATGCATATTTTACCGGAATAGCAGGCAGCAGGCGAATAGTGGTCTATGATAACCTTGTAGACAATTTTACAGATGAAGAAGCTCTAAGTGTAATAGCACACGAGATGGGGCACTGGCATCACGGGCATGTATTTAAAAACATCATAATGGGAATTGTTTCAGGAACCATCGGATTATTTCTTATAAATCTTATCTTTAACCGCTCTGGCATGATAGGGGATTTCAGGTCAATTTTTATTATAATTCTATTTATATCCTTAATATCATTTTTATTTCTTCCGGCTCAGAATGCAATATCACGGAGTTTTGAAAGGCAGGCAGATAATTTTGCCCTTCAGGCAACAAAAAACCCTGAAGCACAGGTAGAGCTTATGGTAAGGCTTGCCAGCTCAAATCTTTCCAATGTAAAGCCTGCTAATTATATAAAATACTTTCTGTACAGCCATCCGCCTATAATGGAAAGAATAGAAACAGCGAAAAATTTTGCCACTGATTAGATAAATCATTTTTCCATGATTTCCATAAATAAATCCTGTCCCGGGGAAAAACTGTTGCCATTCTTTTTAAGATAGGAAAAACTTAAGGGCGAGTAGCGTTCAATACCATGGATATAGGACTTGCTGTAGAATCTGTCATTGAGTCCGATGGATTCAATTATTAGCACCCTGATACTTTTTTCCATCAGGCTTTTTATAGAGGAAAGGTTACCGCTGCCAAAACAGCCAATCTGTTCCATTACTTTTGTACCGGTATTTATGGTACGGTTTACTAATTCATCCAGCGGCTTTTTTGTACAGCTATATGAGAAGAGGGTAAGAAGCCCTGCTTCAAGATCTACTGCGGTATCCTGAATATCGTCGGCAAGTTGTAGATAAGCACCGTAATTGAAAAGGAACCTCTTCCGGGCTTCTGTAAGGGAGCCTGATACAAGATAACCGTCTGCTACGACGGAAGCCCCTCCTTTTTCAATGCAAATTTTTAGCACATCTACATCGCAGGAAAGATTGGAAGAATCAAGAAGCCTTATGCTTTCAGTCTGACTGTTATGGATGTCAAGAAGGCTGTGGTAAACGCCGGGATGGTTTATACGATCATAATGCTCCTCAATAATTTCTATAAGCTGGAAAATCTTTTTTTCATTATTATTTTCAGGTCTAATCTTTTTACCATTTATTCTCTGGCTGAAACGCTGGCTGAAGGAAGCCTTTTTTTCTTCCGGAACTGAAGGGTCGTCAAGATAATTATCTGTGTAGGGATAAAGCATGCTGTAGGCAAATGCCGGTGGGGTAAACTTCACCGGCATACCCATCATTGACTGTATCCCGTTTATTATCCAGGCATTTCGGCAGGCCTGGAATATATCTTCGTCGGCCAGGTCCGGGTCAAAGCTGCGGGCGCTTTCTATAAACTTTCTGGTTGAGTTTCTGTAATCATCAGAGAATAAAATATCCAGATGGCTTTGTTCATAATCAAATATCTTCTGGAATAAATTTCTTATTTCTGAAAATGTAATTTCGGTAGACAGGTAATTATTTTTTGGGGCCGCGCGGCTTTTATGGTTTTTTTCTTTAATTTTTTTTAAAAACTCATCCAGAGTTTTCTCACGCTTTAATCTGTCGCTGTGACTGTATATATATCCGGGAACAACTGGATTCTTAGGACTGGACTCCTGCCATAATTTGATAAATCCATCTACATATTTTCCAATTGGAAGATTATTTAACGAATCTCTCATCGTCTCTTGATTTTTTTAATTTTTTTACATTTTTTTCCAGCCATCCCTTTTTTTTAACCACCGGCTGGTCAAATTCAGGAACACAGGGTTTTATATCCAGAAGAGGAGTACCGTCCACTATATCTACATCTTTTACTATAAGTATGTTTGCTTTTATTTTTATCAGCTTCACCACTGACAATCCGATGGGGTTAGGACGGGAGGAAGCCCTGGTGGCAAATAAACCATGACATCTATTATCCATAAATGGTATTACTTCTAATGAATATGGTTTTGATAGGTGAAAATGATAAAGCAAAAAAATATGTGAGAATTCTTCCAGGTCTTTTAGTCCTTTCTGATATTCGGGGAAAATCTCTATGGTGCCTATGGTACCTTTTGCAGCGTCAGGCTGGATGGGTGTCCCTCCGGGCTCTTTAAACGGTGTATGAATTATTCCAATAGGTCTGTAGATTATTTCCATTTTTTATATCAATCTTTAATTTAAATAGATAAAATAAACCCGGACGTAAAAATGGGTAAATTTTTTGCTCAATAAAAAATATATTAATAAAAGTATCAGCTTATTTTCTTTTAACTTCCCGCGGGCTAATTATAACAGAAAAATATAATCGTTGAGAAGCTAAAAAGGATTATTCTAAATAGCGGGCACTGCCTGCCGGCTTATACCGGCAGCAGGCATTGACTTAAAGAGGGGACATTTACAACCATATTTATATGGGATATCATAAAAAAATCGGTACAGATTATAAAACTGCAGGCAGAAATGGAAAATCAGGGACAAATGATTTTCTTAAAAAAAATCCAGGAATAAATAAAATGACCGCTAAAAACAAAAAAATCTTAATTATAATCATTATATCCGTGGTAATCATATTTGGAGTGGCAGCCTGGCTTATGTCACGTCCTCTACTGGATGAGAATGACGAAAATTTCGGACTTATGAGACAGCAGATGGTAAAAGAGGATATAGTTTCAAGAGGAATTAATAACACTGAGGTTATAGAAGCTATGAAGACGGTACCCAGGCACCAGTTTGTGAGCAGGGAGCAGATGGCCTCGGCTTATGATGACAGGCCCCTTCCTATAGGTGAGGGCCAGACAATTTCCCAGCCATATATTGTTGCTCTTATGACCGAAGAGCTTGAACTCCAACCCGGCCATAAGGTTCTGGAGATAGGGACTGGCTCCGGGTACCAGTCGGCAATACTTGCGGAAATAACTGATGAGGTTTACTCAGTTGAAATTATATCTTCGCTTTATGAGACAGCCAGAGAACGTCTGGAGCAGATGTATCCCGGAGTAAAAGTATCAAACCATAACGGTTATTACGGTTGGGAGGAATATGCACTTTATGATAGGATAATAGTTACTGCCGCCCCCGACCACATACCGCGACCGCTTATAGACCAGCTTGTTGATGGCGGTATTATGGTTATCCCGGTGGGTCCTCCTGGCTGGAACCAGGTGCTGTGGAAAGTAATTAAAGAAGGAGATGATGTGCGGACAGAAAGAATCTGTGATGTTGTATTTGTCCCGCTTCTAAATGATTAAAGGACCGGTTAAAGCACTAAAATAATTTCTTATAGGCAAAGATTGCTGTGATATAGAACAGGAGGGAAAGCCCCAGCACCAAAAGAAATCCGGCATGTATGGAAATAATAACTGCTGCAATGGAGCTAACCACCGAGGCGCATCCGTTAATTGCCCAGAGCCAGGGGACTATCTGGCTCTTTTTTTCTTTTGCTTTTGCAATTCCAGCCGGGAAAGGTATTCCCATAAGGAACCCTGCCGGGGCGATAAGTCCAATTGTTATGGCGAACCTCTGCCACAGGGGCCTTGCCAGAAGGATATTGCTGTAGAATCTGAAAACAACCATAAAAAAGGTTATATATATTACCAGAGCCAGTACTACCCACATAAGATTTGTTTTACGGTAACCGGTATAGATACTCCCGAATCCTGCAAATAGCATAAGTCCAAACAGCACTGTTGCCACAGAGTATGACGGCTTTCCCAGCATGAGTATAAACTTCTGCATCAGGGGAAGCTCTATAAAAAAGTAACCCATTCCCAGGCAGATAAAGTATATGAGGTAACCATAATCTTTTTTTAATTTTATGGAGCCTCCCGCAGTTTTTACCGGAAGTATGATAAGAAGAACCGAAAGAAGAACTGAAATTAAAAGTGCTGCAACAAGGATAAGGTAGCCACCACCACCAAAGGGCTGGGTGGATTTTCCAAAGTACTTAATTATATCCGGAATCTGGTCTGTTTTAAAAAAGTTAAAAAAATACGGATTATTGTCGGTGACAGGAGTAATATTGAAGTAATAATTACGGTAAAGCTCTTCTCTGGCGGAACTGTTTTCCTCTATTATAAGTTTAAAGAAACGGTAAAAATAAGGTTCTTCCAGGCGGTTGTGTATATTGGCCTCGGTTTCTTCCATGCCGCTGTAATATACAGGGTCATAATTTAGAGCCTCAACACGTTCTTTAAGGAGTTTTATTTCTGTCGGGGTGAAAACTGAATTTTTGTAGAGGGTGGTAACCGTAGACCAGGAGCGGTAGGAAAATATACCGGGCGATATATCTTTATCAAGTGCCTCTACCAGAGTGGCAATTATTTTTAAATTTTCGCTGGGGGGTACCTGCGCCCATCTGGTAATGGCAAGGATTCCGTCGGGGGATAAAAGTTCAACAATAGCAGATATGCTCTCAGTGCTGTACATGTAATTTTCATTCAGGCTGTAGGCACCGGAGGAAACCGGGTGAAAGCTGTCTGAGAGGCTGAGCACAATAAGGTCAAAACTCTTATCGGTGGTGAGCGAGAAATTTCGGATACAGTTTTTTTCAACGGTAATGGATGGGTTGTTGTATATATCTCCACTGTACCCAGAAAACCTTTCTTTAAGAAGTCCGGCAACAGGTTCACTGTTCTGAACAACATTTATATCAGAGACCCCGTGGTAGAGAGAGCATAAAACATCCAGTCCTCCGCCCGGTTCTATTATAAGGATACTTATGTGCTTTTCTCCTTTCATATAAACCGACTGGGGGAGATATTCCAGGAATTTGAGTGTGCTATCTTCTTCAATAAGACTATCTTCTACCCGGGTTATTGGTGTGAGATTATCACCATCAATGGTAATCCCCAGCTGTTCCGGGGGTGTGCCACTATAGACAAGGCTAAGGCCCGGGGCGGATTTTATATTACCGCTTTCCGCAACATCTACCCTTGTGGCCGAATCTTCCACAGTATATAAAAGACGGGAATCGGGATAACGCATTACAGTCTGGAGGCTTTTGTAGGGAGACATTTTTACTTCCCAGAGCCCGGGGAAAAAGAAAAGAAGAGAACCTGTTAGCACTATGAATATAACTGCTGCCACTGCAAATATTTTTATGTATCTTTTTTGAAGAAGGATAAATATAGAAACAATTCCAAGGGCGGAGGAAAAGATAATAATCCCGCTCTGTCGTACAAGAGGGACCAGAATTAAAAATGCCACCGCTCCCAGGCTTGAGCCGATAAGGTTGAAAAAGTATGTTACCTGCGGTTTCTGCTTTCCATGAAAAACGTAAGCTATAAAACAGCCACCAAAGAAAAACGGCAGTATCAAAAAAAGATAATATATAAAAAGATAGAAAAGCTGCACTGCCTCCCAGGCAATTTTAAAAGAATCAAAGGGGATGATGTTTACTGCAAGGTAGCTTACCACAACCGATAAGGAAAACCCCAGGGAGAATAAAAGGTATAGGAGCCTCTCAGTCTTTATGCGCCTTATAAAAAAAGGTAGAAAGCTTCCGCTTATTCCAAAGCCCAGCAGGGCAATACTTACAATAAGGAATGCAAAATGGTAAAAATCAGAAACAGATAATATCCTTAAGAGGCTCACCTGGTAAATAAATAATGAAAATGATATTAAAAATAACGAGATGTTAATTTTTGTTTTCATTAGATTCTACTATTTTCAGTATGCTTGCTATTTAAAAGCTGCCCTTTAAGGCTTTTATAGCATATTTTCAGGGCACTGGCTTTAATTTAAGATATTGCATCTATTTTATATAAAAAGGATTAAAAAAGCTAAAACATAAGGATAATTCCAGCAGGCTAATTTATCTTTATGATTTTTCAGGATAGTGCTTTTGCTATGTCCTCTGCAAACTTTTCTATATTTTCATATTTTATTTTTGATATGGGCTCTGTGGTTTTATGTAGTTAATTAACTATAGTATTGTTAAGGGGTAAGGTGGACTATTTTACTAAGGTAAAGCAAATTAGAAAGGAGAGTTTTAGATAATTGTTAATCTTCATGCACACTGTTAAAAGCTTTGTATTTATTTTATATCCATATATATAATGATGTAATTAGTTTTTTAAATATATTATCTTATATTTTTTTACCCGATGGTGTGGTGGATTCTCGCACTATTAACTTTGTAGGGATTACGATTTGTCTGCTCCCCTTTTCTCTACCCTCAATTTTATCAATCAGGAGCTCTGCTGCTTTAGATCCTATTGCATATTTATCCTGTGCTACAGTTGTTAATGGGACCTCAAGATGGGAAATTATATCGATATCATCGAAGCCAACCAGTGATAGGTCATCAGGTATTCTTAAACCAGCAATAGAGGCAGCTTCTACAACAGCGAGTGCTAAAAGATCACTAATAGCAAAAATAGCAGAGGGTTTCTCTTTATTTAAAAACTCTACTATTGAATCAACATCATGCTGGCTCTTATGCTTATTTGTATTAAAAAATTCCAGCTCGCTGGTGGAAGTTTTTACTTTGTCATATACCAGAGATTGGTCGAGCACAAGCCCGTTGTCTAACAGAGCTTTTTTATAACCATTGATTCTATCTCTGGCGCTGGTGGTCTTCATAGATAACTTCTTGGCGACAATGCCTATGCGGTGGTGCCCAAGGTTAATAAGATGCTCTACTGCCTTGTATGCTCCATTGAAGTTATCTGATACCACATAGCTGGTGTCTATATCTGGTATATAGCGGTCGATAAGGACAAAGTTAAAATTTTCCTTTACCATGTTTTTCATAGTTTCATCAAGTTTAAAACCATCAGGAGGAAATATTATTAAACCGTCTATTTTTCTTGATAAGAGTTGTTTTAATGTTCTTTTATGCAGCTTGCACTTATTGCCTGTAATAGATAACATTAACTGATAACCTTTGATACGTGTTGTACTTTCGATACTAAGGGTGATCAGGGTAAAGAAAGAGTCCCGAAGATAAGGCTGGACCAGACCTATAACTCCGCTTTTTGTAAAAGGTCTTTGCTTGAACGGATCCGGGGATACGTAGGTTCCTTTCCCCGCTACCCTGACTAAAATCCCTTCATGCACAAGCTCCAGTATTGCCTGTCGAACTGTTGCTCTGCTAATATTAAAATCCCTGGCTATCTCAAGTTCAGAAGGAATTACCGAATTGGGTTTAAAGGAGCCCTCTTTTATCTTATCTCTGAAATAATGGGCTACCTGAACATATAGAGGCAATGAAATATCTTTATTTATTATTTTATTTTTATTTTTCTCTTTATCTGTCATTTTATTATATCTATTTTCAAATATTATAGATAATAGTAACAGTATGCACAACTATTTTTTCTTCTTTAAAAAAGTATGCAAATAATAAATGGCACAGTGAACCTTATTGATTTTTATAAAACACGATATTTTTATAATTGGTAATAAAAAATTTTTTAATTCTGTAAATAAACAAAGCATTTTCCATAGTAAATTCCTTAAAATATATTTTAGGTATTTAAAGATATAAAATAAAATAACAAAAATTTATTTAATTGTACATACATGTTGACACATGAACTTACATATGATACCATTTTCTAAATTTCTTGGACGATTGATATTTATAAAAAATGGAAGTTGCAGAATATAAAAATTATAAAGCCTAAAAAGTTAATAAAGCTAATAAAGTTTTATATGATTATTTTAAATATAGGTATAATTTTTGTTTTTAATAGTAATTGTCATAGACACATTTATCTGGAAGACTAATAGATAGGATTAACTTTAGTTATAGTAATCCTATACCTCCTGTTATCAAATAAGAAGCGAGGATATAGCTGAGGTAGTTAATAAAAAATTTCATATTGGTTTAAATGTACTGATACATAAGTGTATCAGAGGATACAGTTTGTTTTTTAATAAAGAATATGGATAAAGATACAAAAGAAAGGAGGTGAAAAAAATATTTTAATATTTAAAAGAAAGGGGGAGGTAATGAAAAAATCGTTACTATGGTTTATAGTTATTGTTGTAAGCTTGTCTATGTTTTCAATGTTTACATTTAGTGGCTGTAAAGAAGCAGCAGAAGAACCGGCACAGGAGGCAAAGGAAGCAGAAGAACCGGCACCTGCAGAAGAGGAAGCCCCGGGCGAGCCAGTTACTATTACTGTATGGGCTGATTCATATTTTACTCCGGAATGGCAGGGGGCTCAGGGAAGAATTCTGGAATTAATATGGGACAGATTTGAGGAGGATAATAATGTTAAAGTGAACCTGGAACTTGTTCCATACGGGGAGTTTCAGAACAAACTTCTACAGGCGCTTAAAGCCGGTACCGCACCGGATGCAGTTATTGCAGACCAATATTGGCTTGCATCCATGGTAGAGGTTGGTGGAGTACAACCGCTTAATGACTTATGGCCGGAAGAGGACCGCAGCGACTTTTTAGATTGGACAGTGGAAGGCGTTACGGAGGACGGAAATATCTACGGTATCTGGTACACTACTGATGCAAGAGTACTTTTCTATCGAAAAGATATACTTAGTGAAGCAGGTTTCAATGAACCTCCAGAGACCTGGGATGAGCTATATGAAATCGCCAGCGAGGTTACGACCGGGGATATGTATGGCTTGGGCATGATTGCAGGTCCAGGTGAAGGTACAATGTGCAATTTGCTTATTGATTACTGGTCTCAGGGAGGAGAACTTGTAAACAGTGATAATGAACCAGTGTTCCAGGAAGGTGCGAACAGGGAAGCACTTATAAAAATACTGGATTTCTATAAGAAATTATTCGATGAAGGGATAGTTCCGGCAGACAGTATTAATTATACCAGTGATAATGATATGATGAGCAGAATAGCAGCTAATGGCTATGCCATGTTTTTTGGTGGAAGCTTCCTGGTTAGCTTTATTCAGGAGAATTGTGCTCCTGAAGTAGCGGAACAATGGGATATTGTTGTAAGACCTACACCATCAGGCGGAAGCCCAACAACTTTAAATGGTGGTTTCATGCTTAATGTACTGAGTAGCGATACTGTCAAAAAGGAAGCTGCATGGAAGTTTATATGGCATCTGGCACAGGCGGAAAATAGTTCTGCATTTGCAGAAGCATCTTCAGGCTTGCCGGTTAGAAAAAGTAGCTGGGAAACTGATAAGTTCTACAGTGAAGACTATTATATGAAGAAATTTGCTGAAATTCTTCCTTATGGCAAAGCGAGAGACAATTCCGTAATTTATCCTATTATAAGTGATAAGCTCTCAATTGCTGTAGGAGAGGTAATTTCCGGACAAAAAACCGCAGAAGAAGCAATAGATGATGCTTATGAAGCAGTAAAGGACTCAATGTAGTGTTTATGGTTTTAAACGAGATAGATACATAAATAATAAAGGGGGCAAGATGTATTAAAACGTAATATGCTTGTCCTCTTTATTATAAAAAAGATAGGATTTAGAATAATATTTAGATGGCTAATATTACATTACAAAATAATCAAATATCAGGAGTAAAAAAATTTATTAGAACCAAATTATTCAGTACCAAAAACCCGTCTTGGTTTCTCGCCCCCGCATTTTTATTTACTCTTTTACTTACCCTGTATCCAGCTCTTTATTCTGTCTATCTTAGTTTTACCGATGCTTCACTGGTTAGCAGAGAGACTAGTTTTATTGGTTTAACTAACTATATGAGGCTTTTTACTAATCGAAATTTCTATTCTGTTTTGAAAAATACTTTTGTATTTGTTTTTGCTTCTGCATTCGGACAGATATCCTTAGGATTCTTATTTGCTTATCTGACAAATAAAACATATCGTGGAAGAATACTGGTAAGGACTTCGCTGCTTATAACCTGGGTAATACCTGAAGTTATAATGGCTCTTACATACAAATGGTTGTTCATTGGAGATAAGTATGGGCTCATTAACTCCATTCTTTTTAGGATTGGATTCGATATCAGGCAGCTGGAATGGCTGGCACAACCTCAACTTGCCATGTTTGTGGTTATAATAATGAACATATGGAGAGGCACTGCTTTCTCAATGATTGTACAGCTCGCAGGCTTACAGGGTATACCAAATTCACTTTACGAGGCTGCGTCTATTGACGGAGCCAGTGCTTTTCAAAATCTAAGATACATAACAATTCCATTACTGAAACAAACTTTAATGGTTAATATAATTTTTGTAACAATGTGGACATTCAATATAATGGGGTCTGTTTACGTTCTGACCGGCGGAGGGCCCGCGGGAGCTACAGAAATAATTTCAATATCTATGTATAAGGAAGCTTTTAAGCTCTTTAAACTCGGCTATTCTTCAAGCATCGCAGTAGTGATGCTTGTGTTTAACATTGTAATCACCCTTATTTACATCAGGGTTTTAGGTAAAAAGGAGGAATTTTCTCATTAAACTGGAATTTACAGTTTCAAATTTAAAAAAGATAATCAATAGAGTAGCTGTTTATGTAGCATATATTATTATCTGTGTACTGGCCCTTGGGCCAATCATGTGGATAGTTTCAACTTCTTTTAAAAAGACCGGAGATGTTTATGATTATCCACCAGCATGGATACCAGAATCTCCTACTATTGAAAACTATGTAAATGTGTTGACTTATCCTAATATTACAAGGGCTTTTTTAAACAGTATAATAGTTGCAGCAATAAGCACACTACTGATTATCCTGCTGGCGTCTTTAGCTGCTTATGGATTTTCGCGCTATCTTTTTAAGGGTAAAAGGGTGCTCATGATGGTACTTATTGGTACCCAGATGATACCCGGGGTAACAAATATTATACCAATATATATCATAGCTGAGCGTGTTGGCCTGCTTGATACTATCACTGCGCTGTTTCTGGTTTATGCGGCAGTTAATATCCCTTTTTCGGTATGGCTTTTAAAGTCTTATTTTGATTCAATACCCAGAGCCTTAGAAGAAGCTGCTTTACTGGATGGGTGCACGAATCTAAGTGCGCTTTTCAGGATTGTAATTCCACTTAGCCTGCCCGGGCTGGCTGCATCAGCAATGTTCAGCTTCGTGGCTTGCTGGAATGAATTTTATCTTGCTCTGGTTATTACTTCCAGTATTAAGAGCAGGACATTACCCCTGGCACTGTATTTATTTCAGAGCAGTTATGATATTCAGTGGAATTTACTTGGAGCTGCTTCAGTAGTAGCCACGATACCAGTAATAATAGTATTTCTTCTTTTGCAGGATAAATTTGTTTCGGGGTTATCAAAGGGTGCAATAAAGGAATAATTGATTTGAAAGTAATCTTTTAATTAAGCGATTATGAGAAAAAGTTATAAATATAGAGTTTAGGGTAATTTAAGATTCGGAGGGGAATTTTTTTAACAGAAAGGGTTTTATTGGATTCTATTTATTAAATAAAAAACATATAAGGATTTTAAATTGGACAATAATAAAATAAATACAAATACAATGGACAATACCCTTAAGTTCTGGCGCGATGAAATAAAAGGCAAACAAAGGGGCATTTATAATTGTAAAGACAGGATAAATTTAGCTATTAATAAAATAAAAGAGAGGATATATAAGAAAATACTCCGGTGTGATAATTGGTTAAAGAAAGAATGTTATTATACTGATGTAGGAAAATATAAATTCTTGGATAAAGAGTGGATGCCCATTAGGGTAGGAGATTTGTGGGGTGGTAAGAATGTTAGCTGCTTTTTTAAACAAACGGTAAAGATTCCGGATTATTTAAAGGGAGAAAAGGTCAAATTTCTTTTATACCTTGGCGGGGATTCTCTGGTAAAAATAAATGGGAAACCTTACCAGGGATTGGACCCTTTTAGAAATGAAATATTATTAACAGAGAATGCAAAAGGCGGAGAAATATTTAATATAGAAGTTGAATCATACCATGTATGGCGTCTGGGAGAGCCATTAATTAAAAAAATTGAATGTTCCGACCTTGCTGCGATAGATACTGAAATTGAAGAAATATACTGGGATTTTAAGGCCGTTTATAACGGTCTTTTCATTCAGGATATTAACATAGAGCTGGAATCTTTTATAAAAAATACTTTAAATGAGGCTGTCAGGTATATAAAACCGGGCATAAGTGGTAGAGAAGAATTTTTAACAGAATTAAAAAAAGGAAAAAAAATACTGCATGAACGGATATTCGAATCTGATAACTTTAAAATAAACGGAACATTAAAATTAGTTGGTCATTCCCATTTAGATGTTGTTTTCCTATGGCAGTATAAAGAATTTGTTAGAAAAGTGGGTAGAACTCATTCAACCATGCTCCGGTTATTGGAGCAGTATCCTGATTTTATTTTTTCACAAAATCAGGTAATTATTTATAGAGTATTAAAAGAAAATTATCCCACCCTTTTCAAACAGATAAAACAAAGAGTAAAAGAAAAAAGGTGGGAGATATTAGGCCCTTTATGGGTAGAATCGGACCTTAATTTAATTTCCGGGGAATCAATTGTAAGACAGATAATGCATGGAGCAAATTTCCTGCAAAAGGAATTCGGATTTATCCCAAAAATAATATGGCACCCGGATATGTTTGGAGCCTGTTATACTCTTCCGCAGATACTAAAGAAGTCAGGAATGGAATATTTTGTTACTAATAAATTAGGGGTGTGGAATGATACAAATCCCTGGAAATTAAATAGCTTTTTATGGGAAGGACCGGACGGCTCCCGGGTATTTGCAGTTACACCACCTATTCATTTTATAGGGACAGCAGAAGCAGATCACATTTCAAAATGTGTGAAAGCTTTAAAAAACAATACAGGTGAAGACGAAACCATATATTGTTATGGCTGGGGAGATGGAGGCGGAGGGGTAGATACTGAAATGCTTGAGTATGCCAGAAGGTATAAAAGATTTCCCGGGTTGCCAGGAACAAAATCAAGCAGGGCGATAGATGCTCTAAGACAAATAAAGGGAAAAAATAAAAATCCTGTTGTTTATAAAGACGAGTTATACCTGGAGGCTCACAGAGGAGCGTATACTACCAAAAGCAGGTTAAAAAAAATAAATAGAAAACTCGAAAACCAATTAAGAGAAGCAGAAATTTTTTTGGTGATATGCACCCTGCTGGATAAATTCAATTATCCGGAAGAAGAATTAAGTAAAGCCTGGGAAACCCTGTTGACCAATCAATTTCACGATTCAATTACAGGTACTCATATTGGGCCGGTTTATGCAGACATTATAAATGATTACAAAGATTTAACCGAAAATGTTAGAGCCTTAAGAAACAATGCTCTTGGTTTTATATCAACTAAAGTAAAAAAAATATACGACAAAAAGGCTGTTATTGTTTTTAATTCAACTCAGAGAAAGCGTTCTTCTATAGCTTACTTTGATTTCCTTCTGGATAAAAATACTACTATAGTAGATGAGGATAATGTAGAGGTTGCCTACCAATATATAAAAAATATCCAGGGTTCTCATAAGACAGTACTTTATGCAGAACACATACCTGCGTGCGGGTATAGAGTATTTTATTTGGATAAGAAAATTAAAAAAGAAAAGGTAGCAATTAAAAATCCACATAAAATAAGTATATCCAGGGAGTATTTTGAAAATAAGTTTTTTAAGGTTAAGTTTAATAAATCCGGCGAGATTACGTCAATTTTTGACAAAAATAATGGGTTTGAAATTATTAAAGAAAATGGTTTAGGCAATAAATTTAGTATTTATGAGGATGTGCCCTCTGAATATGAGGCATGGGACATAACAAAAAAATATAAAGATAAAGAGCTGGACCTTTCACCGGGAAAAATAACTGTTATAGAGAAAGGGCCTGTTTGCTGGGCTTTGCTGTTAAAAAAGAAGATTTTAAATTCATATTTAAAGCAAAGAATTATATTTTATAATGATATTCCGCGTATTGACTTTGAAACTGAAATAGACTGGAAGGAAAGAAGAAAACTATTAAGGGTTGGATTTGATATTAATGTAATGGCAAGAGATTATACATGTGATATTGCATTTGGAAATATAAAGAGGCCGGCATATAGAAACAATACTTTTGAACAGGCTAAATTTGAAGTTAGCGCACATAACTGGATTGATTTATCCGAGGATAGCTATGGTGTGGCTATATTTACAGATTGTAAATACGGTTTTGATGTTGAAAAAAGTAAAATGAGTATTACTTTATTAAAGGGGCCTGTTTATCCTGACCCTGATTCTGATATAGAAAAATCATCTTTTACATATTCACTGTTTCCTCATAAAGGATATTGGAAAGACGCAGAAGTAAACCAGAGGGCTCTTGAATTTAATAATCCATTAATATGTATGCGAAATGAAGAGATTGCCAAAGAGAGGAGTTTGCCCGGAGAATTCAGTTTTTTAAAAATAAATAAGATTAATATTACTTTGGAGGCAGTTAAAAAATCAGATAATGATGAAGGTATTGTCGTCCGGCTGGTAGAAAGGTATGGAAGGAACTCCAATGCATGCCTAACTGTTTTTAAAAATATAAAAAATGTTTTTGAGTGTGATTTACTGGAAAATAATTTAGAAAAGCTGAAGCCAGATGCAAATAACCTGAAATTTAATATAGCACCGTATGAGATAAAGACTTTTAAAATATATTTTTAAACACGGAGAATTCACTATTTGATATTTATCAGGATAAAAAAGGTGCAAGAGGATTATTTTATAAGTTCGTTGAGACTATCTTGAGTTATGGAACTAGTTTTTGTTAAAAAATAAAATACGGGAGTAGAGTTATGACTAAATTTAAACTACCAATTGAGAAGCCAGAACCTGATATTGAAAATTTTGTTAATATAATGAATGGTAAAATCATCCCGGATAAGCCTCCCATGGTAGAGTATCTGATAGATAATACAGTAATGAAACCCATACTTCAGGATATGCTTGGAAGAAAGTGGGTAAGTCCCACTGATAAAACTGATAATATGGATGGTGAGATTGATTTTTCTAAAGAAAATATCGAAAAAATAAATGCCTGGTTAGATAATCAGATAGCATTCTGGTATCACATGGGGTATGACTTTATAAGAATAGAGACCAGCCTTGCTTTACCGGCAATATCTTTAAGTGTCCTGGATACAGCAAAAGTTTCTGGTGACCGGGTCAGAGTCTGGCAGGATGAGTCTAAAGGTGTTATTAGAAGCTGGGATGATTTTGAGAAATATCCATGGCCAAAAATAAAAGAAGAAGATTTTTATATTCATAGGTATATATGTGAACATTTGCCGGATGGAATGGGGTTTATATCTTCTCATGGAGGTGGAGTTTTTGAACATTTATCAAGGTTGATGAGCTATGAAGGCTTATGTCTAACTTTAATTGATGACCCTGCTTTGTTTAAAGCTGTAACTGATAAAATAGGCGAGCTTATCTATGAGTACGATAAATATCTTTTAGAGTTAGGTAAGTTAACTGCAATTTTACAGGGTGATGATTTTGGTTATAGTACGCAAACTTTAATTCCTCCAGAAGATATAAGAAAATATTTTCTACCCTGGCATAAGAAATATGCTCAGTTGTGTCATGAAAAAGGTAAGCCGTATTATCTTCACTCTTGTGGAAAGGTAGATGTTCTTATGGAAGACTTTATTAATTATGTCAAAATTGATGGTAAGCACTCGTTCCAAGATGGAGTTGCATCAATAGTTGATGCAAAAAAAAGTTGGGGGAATCAAATTTGCTTGCTTGGAGGTGTAGATGTAGATAAACTTGCAAGGCTTGAAACTGGTGAACTTAGAAAATATATAAGGCAAATTATAAATAAATGTACTCCTGGTGGTAGATTTGCTATCGGTGCAGGAAATTCAATTCCCAGTTATGTTCCGGTTGAGAATTATTTAACGATGCTGGATGAAGCACTTAAATAATTTTTTTTAAGTATCTAAAATCCTCTAATAATTTATAAATTATCTGTGGATTGTACTATTTAATCAAGTTGACTAAAGAAAGGAAGATATATGGAGAAATATACAGAAATGAGCCCGAAAACAAAGTATGTGGACCTGGCAGAATCAATAATAGAGGGAAACAATACAGCCAGTAAAGAAATTACCCAGAGACTCGTTGATGAAGGGGTAGAAGCCAAAGAGATTCTAAATGATGGGCTGATGCCGGGTATGGATGTAGTGGGAAAGAAATTTAAAACCAATGAAATTTATATTCCCGAAGTTCTGATTGCTGCCAGAGCCATGCATGCAGCTATGGATGTTATAGATCCACTTCTTTCAGCGTCAGATGAGCCATCAAAAGGTAAAGTAGTTATTGGCACTGTTCAGGGAGATCTTCATGATATTGGGAAAAACCTGGTAGTAATGATGCTTGAAGGCGCCGGGTTTACGGTAATTGATATAGGTATTGATGTTCCGTCGGAAAATTTTGTTGAGGAATTGAAGAAAAACAACGCCAAGATTTTAGGAATCTCGGCACTGCTTACCACTACTATGGAGGGTATGAAAGATGTAGTAGAAGCTGTAAGAAGTGATAGTAGCACTAAAAATACCAGGATAATGGTTGGAGGCGCACCCCTGACCCAGGAATATGCAGATTCTATCGGGGCAGATGGTTATGCTCCTGATGCTTCAAGTGCAGTAGATCTGGCCAATCAGCTCTTATAGATAATATAAACAATTTGTGAAATGACAGAAATCTAAACTCATATTATAGAAAACTATCATCATGTAAAGGTGAAGGAGAATATATTGTAACTACATTAACGGGGGAAATCTTTGAGGTTAAATTTGGACCGGGATTTCCTATAGTTATAATAGGCGAGAGAATCAACCCCACGGGAAGGAAAAACTGATGGAAGAACTATTTAGTGGGTTCAATCAAGCGGAGAGATATTAGAAAAGTAAAAAGAAGGCTGATAGTAATATACTTATTTTAATAGTGAAAGAGTTTCAGGATAGTGCTTTTGCTATGTCCTCTGCAAACTTTTCTATATTTTCATATTTTATTTTTGATATGGGCTCTGTGGTTTTGTATGCTTTTTGCATCATGCCTCTAAACATTGGATTTAGCTTATCCCAGATAAACTCATAGCCAAAATATGCTTTTGCTACCGCGCTATTAAGAAGCTCTTCTGGAAAGCCTTTTCTTATTTCTTTTTCCCACTCTTCATCCGCACCGCACATAAATAGGGCAGTTTTTTTATCAAGCAGTGTGCTTAGATTTCTTTTTACAAACTTTCTTACTGCAGAATTCATTCTAAATGCGACAAAAGAACCTCCAACTGTAACAAGGTCATAACTACCGGGGTTTACTCTTATGTTCTTTTTAAGGTTCACAGTATCAACCTCATAATTTTTTTTCTCTAGTAAGTCCTTAAGAATGGCGACACATTTTTCAGTGGTCCCATATTTAGTACCGTAGGCAATAAGTATTTTCATATAATTTCCCCCTGGATTGAGTTATATAAGGGTAATTTTAATATAAAATTATAAAAATTATATATATTTGTTACATTAATGTAAAAACAGGTTAAATTTGCATAAGATGTTTTTATTATGTAATAAAATAACAGTTATTTTTAATTCTGTTAGAATATTCCATAACCTCCTGTAATGGGGTCTTTAAAAACAGGCCATTGCAGGGGGAAATATGTCAGCATGCTAAAAGCCAGTACATTAATAGCTATAAGGATGGAGCCCACCGCATTTAATACTCTTCTGTATTTGACGGTAATGGTTATTCTGTAGCTAATTATCTGAGAGATAGCAATTGAGACTACAAAATTAACCGCGTGTATCATAAAGCCTTCTATACCGGCTGCCTCTGAAGCATAATATATGGCAGCTATTAGAATACCCAGCAATGTAAAGGACACGCCTTTGGCCATAAGGAAGTTCCCGGTCTTTTTTCCGTAAGAGAAAAACTCTATCGCCGCCCAGATAAAAGCAGGCCAGAAGCCGATCTTTAGATGCTCCCAGACACTTTCATTTACTGCTCCAATTAATGCTACTGCTCTCAAGCCCCCGCTGAGCTCAAATATAAAGTGGAAGGCCGAGCCGAGAATTATTATAAACAATATGCCGGATATCTCCCATATCAATACCTTTTTTTTATCAGGGTTCTGATTTTTCATTTTGATAGGCCTCCTTTTAAGATGATTTGCCACAAATTCCAGGTTTACCTGCATCTATCATATAATTTTCCATTATTATCGCCCCGGTGTCCAGAAATAATGTTGCCGGAAGTATTAGAAACAGAATTAAAAGAAAAATAAAGAGAACCGGTATTAAAATTTTTTAAGTCATAAAACCTGCATAATCCTTTAAAGAGCATCAAAGGTACTATAACTAAACTATTTTCAGTAATTCCCGTTAAGGATTATAATTAATGTAAATATATCTAAATTAAGAAAGGCTGGTATATATGATAAAGGATTTTAAGGAATTTATAATGAAGGGCAATGCAGTCAGCATGGCAGTTGGAATAATTATAGGCATAGCTTTTGGTACTATAATAACCTCACTGGTAAGTGATATTATAATGCCCCCGGTGGGCCTTCTGCTGGGAAATGTTGATTTCGCAAATCTTTTTGTGGTATTAAAAGAAGGGGCAACTGCAGGACCGTACCTGTCGGTTGAAGCGGCGAGCGAAGCGGGAGCGGTGACATTAAATTATGGAATGTTCATAAATACCATTATAAGCTTTATTATAATTGCCCTTGTGCTTTTCTTTATTATCAGAGCTTTTAACAGGTTACAGAAGGAAGAGAAAGAAGAAGCCGGGCCTGCCACAAAGGTATGTCCTTTTTGTTTTTCAAACATTGATATCAGAGCAACCCGCTGTCCAAACTGTACAGCAGAGCTTGAAATAAAACAGAATTATGACCTGAGCTAAGATATAAGAGCATGGTTTCGCTATTATAATGAAAACTAAAAAGAAAATATTAATAACTGTTTTTTCAATTATTTCCATCCTGTTCGGTTTATGCGGGGCAATCTTTTCTTTTGGGGGTATTTTAGTTTTGGACTCTTACAGGCAGGATTTTGAAAATATCCATAATCTGAGCCTATCAGTTGCAGAGTCCATTGATGAGGTTGCTGAAGCGCTGAAAAACTCGGATGATACTTCTGAGCATATTGCGGAAAGTATAAGGACTACCAGGAGTACCCTCGGCTATGCTTCAGAAATATCATATGATTCAGGATTGGCTTTTAATGAAGTTGCCGGAATTGTAGGTTTTGAGATTCTGGGACTCAGGCCCCTTGAGAGCGCAGAAGAATATTTCAGCAGTATAGGAGATAATCTGGTGATTCTTTCCGAAGAGTTAAGCGTGGCACTGGAAAATCTTGAGACAAATGCTTCTGATATAGAAAGAACCGGGCGGGAACTGGTAAATATATCAGAAGAACTTGAAAAGGTGTCTGTCTTATTTAATGAGACAATAGATTCATTTGATATTTATAACCTTGTTTCAATCATTAAATATCTTTTAATTTATATGGGGATGCTCAGTATAATTTTTATTCTAAATGGTACCATGTTTTTGATGCTGGGAAGATAGATAAGGCATACAAAAATGAAAATTTTATCCAGATTTAGAATGATTTCAGCAGGTTAGGTACAGTGCACAGACAGTCTAATAACGGCAATAATTTTAACCTATCAAATATTGAAATGTAATATCAAAAAGTAGATAGAAAAAAGTTACTGATATGGGGAATGACAGGAATATTAAAAAGCGTCTTTTATGTATTCTTAGTCTGTAACTCGGCTTACAGGCTAACTCCGCAAAAATTAAGACTTCCGGGACAGATTATAGTG
>CAZQQX010000022.1:23641-32565 GCA_964595565.1 uncultured Actinomycetota bacterium | reverse complement strand
GGGCGAATGGCGGAATTGGTAGACGCGCTAGGTTCAGGACTTAGTGTTCGCAAGGACATGGGGGTTCAAGTCCCCCTTCGCCCACCACAAAATTAATATCGATACCGCCTGGTGATAAAAATTAAACAACTAGAAAAATCATGGAGTACTGTTTGGTAGTTTAAAAAAGTCTTAATCTATGATATATTTCTAATAATTTTTATAGACAAATGATAATTTTAGGGTACTTCTCAATCTTTTTTGATAAAGGGTCATTTTATTCATCTTTATTTAGAATTTAAGTTATTTCTTAACAGAATATTATATTAAAAACGCAGTTATTTAGTTTGTATGAAAAAAGGATGTAAGTGTTTTTATACCGTTATAACTGTTACTAGTAAAACCAGAAAATAGGTAAAACTAAATAGTCTGTACCCTATTTAAATATTGAAATAGCACTAATTAATCTTTTTATAACCCATTTAGGGTCACGCTTGAGACTGGGAATCGAATTCCAGAGCTGGTTAAAAAAATAGAAATAGGAATTTACAGCAGTAGGTTCATGCGTAAAAAGGGAGAAGGTCGGCTGGTTTTTAGAGACTGATTTGTTAAAAATTGAAATGGTATCTTTTTTAACACATATATTAATGTTTTCCAGAAAAGAATCAGGCGGTTCTTCAACAAGGGCGATTTTAAGGTTTGGCATCTTTTCCATAGCTTTTATGGTCTCTTCAATGCTTTTGATAAGTGTTTTTCTTGTAATTTTAAGAGTCCTGTTCATAAATAAAGAGCATTCTTCAAAATATATGCAATCTGACTCCAGGGCCTTCTCCAGTTTATTTATATCATATATGAATCTAAAAACACATTCTCTGGAATCTGCATAAAAATTTTTCTGTAAAGTGGAATGGTAATTTAAGTATAATTCAACTTCTGTTTTATTAAAATCGTTCTCCAGAAGTATCTCACGGAACAGTTTGCTGGATATAATACGAAGAGAAGGGGGCAGGGTGAAGCAATAGTTATCTTCTTTATTCATGGTTGCTATAGTAATTAAATTTATTATTTTTTCATGTTCGTTTGGGAAGGATTTATCGAACATGGGTGTGCAATATTTTAGTAAATTTTCCATAGCCAGCTGGAGTTTCTGGAGGGTTATCGAATCAAAAATCATGTAAGTATATAGAGTTTTTGTAGTAATGCCAGAAGTGAATCCAAAGAGAGCCGCAACATTCTTTAATATAAACAATGTAAATCTTGTGTTAGTATTTTCCAAAAAATGGGCATGAAGATAAGGGAAAGTACCCGGAGATATATCAAAAGGCAACCAGTATAATAAAGAAAAAGCATTTGATTTGTTTGAACGGTCGAGTGTATGTATTATATTAATTTTACCCTCTCTCTGCAAAAATTCGAAATTTTTTTCTTTCCAGAGTTTCAAAAATTCTTTATCTTCATAAAACCATGTATTATCTTCCTGGGAAAATAACAGAGTCTCCTGACCTTTCGGTAAAGAATTAGAAATATCTGCTATCTTTTCTACAGCTTTCCTTCTGCCACTATTACCCTTAAATATGTAAAATTCACTTTTACAAACATCCTTATCAGCGTTTATTTTAAGCAGTAAATCATTTTTAATATGACGGTGGTCTTCTTCCAAAAGCCATCTTCTTAGAAATAAGTATATTTCGTCTCTTGAATTTAACTGTGCATGTGGATAATCATATAAAAGAATTTGTTTTAACCTGCTAAATTTTATATTTGAATCGAGTGCAATGAAATAATTAACAATTTTTTTCAAATATGGTGATCGCGAACTCAGGATTCGTTTTCCATTTATCCACTTACTGACCATTGTATAATGTATATAAAGAGCATCCGCAAGTTCTCTCTGAGTAAGGTTAAATTGTTCTAACAAGAAGCCAAGCTTTGTAAAACGATCGGTTATCATATAGATAAATAGAAAAAAAATATTTTAATATTATAAAAATAAAAGTTGCACTATTATAAATAATTGTCAACATTATGTCAAGTTATGGAAAAAGACAAAAGTATGTCATTTATTGACCGTGAAATATAACTGTGGGAGAATATAAAAAATTAAGGATAAGATTTTAATGGTGTTATGGTTACAAAGATTAACTTCAGAAAGATAATATCTTAAGGTTCTTATTAGTATAAGAAAGGTTAATTTTAAGGATGATAAACGGTAGATGTAACCAGGCATACGACTTGTGAGTTTAAAGAAGTCATATCCGTAGTAAGCTAAAGAAGATTTATAAGATGCCTTAGAGTTATCCAGGCAGGGACAGAGGAAAATTTGAGCTTAATACTTCTTAATAAAAGAAGAAAAATAAATTATTAGAACCTGTTGCTGAATTTAAAATATATAAAGGAGGATCAATATGAATGATACAAAAGGCTATGATGTGGAATACGATGTAATTGTATGCGGAGGAGGAACTTCCGGGGTCTCTGCAGCAATATCAGCTGCAAGGGCAGGTGCAAATACTCTTCTTATTGAGCGTATAGGCTCCCTGGGAGGACAGATGAATATCTCTGGCCCCCCTGGATTTGCTTATGCTCACTTTTTTAACCGCCTTGGCGAGCAGGATAAGGGTGGAATAATGGAAGAGACCTATAACAGACTGTACGAGGAAGGCCATGCGATTCCACACCAGAAGACTCCGATTAGGGTAAAGACTGGATACACATTTTCATATGTTGATGCCGACTGGTGGGGGCTTTTGATATTTGAGATGATGACAGAGAACAATGTAAACCTTCTTCTCCACACCCTGGTAGTGGATGTATTAAAAGATGGTGATACGGTTAAGGGAGTTGTGGTTGAAAATGCAAATGGAAGAGTAGAAATAAAGTCAAAGATAGTAATAGACTGCACAGGTGAAGGCGATATTGCAGCCAGAGCAGGAGCGCCCTTTGAGATATTGCCCAGGGAAGAAGCTGAGCCACATACGGTCGCCTTTACAGTAGATGGCGTGGACTGGGATAAGGTATGCAAGTATATAAGAGAAAATCCTGAAGATATTGAGTGGATGGTTTATCATGGCACCTCAACCCATGAAGAAGTAATGGAAGTATTAAAAAACCTTACCGACATCACCGAGCTGGGAGAGGTCATGGGGTTCTTCTCATTAAGGGATAAGGCAATGGCAAAAGGTGACTGGCACGGCTACAGCGGTGTAGGCTTTTTCCTTTTCCCCAGGGAAGGTGGAAAAATACAGGCCCATTTGCAGCACTCCTCCCAGGTACCCAATATACTTCCCACAGATGCCTGGGATATTACAAAAGGAGAGATTGAGTGCAGAAAGCAGATACAGATAGCCTGGAGGTTCTTTAAAAACTATATGCCCGGGTTTGAAAATGCCTATATAACCAGGGTATGTCCCGAGCTAAGGATAAGGGAAGGCAGAAGAATAATGGGTGATTACAAACTTACCGCTGAAGATGTGACAGAGGCCAGAAAATTTGATGACGTAATAGGGAAGTGCCATTTTCCGGCAGGAAGCCGTCACCTTGCCACTGTAGATACTCTGGGGATGCATGTTGAAGGAAAGAGAGATAGAGCATCACATATACCCAGAGGCGGAGGCTCATATGATCTTCCCTATAGAATCCTGGTACCCAAAAAGGTTGAGAACATGCTGGTAGCAGGTAAGATGGTATCAACCGAGAGGGATGCTTATTTAAGATTTCTGCAGGTGACCATGGTAACCGGACAGGCAGCAGGTGTGGCAGCAGCTATTTGTGCTATAGAGAATATATCGCCCAGGGAGCTGGAAAAAGATGTTTCAGAGCTGCAGCGTATCTTAAAAGAGCAGGGAGCCATACTTACAGGAACACACTGAGGTATCTAAGAAAACTAAGAAAAATAAGAATTAGATTAAAAGATTTTAAGAATATTATTGCTTTCCAGGTATTATTAATCATATTAAATTCTTAAGGCTCACAAAAACGCTGGTTGTTTAGCAAAGATATAATCAGCTATATTCTATTTATTGATTAAATCGATTATAAGTTTAAATTAACAGGAGACCAGAATAAAATAATTTTAATTGGAGGATATCTAATATGTTTTTTGATGTAGGTGTTGAGGAGAATAAGAGGTGGTTTTATCCGATCAGTGCATTTTTGATCAGTGCAGGTATTTCTGTAATGCAAATATGGACCATTTTCTACCCATATGTACAGGATCATTTTAATCTTGAAACTGTTACCACAGTTGTGCTTGCATCGACATTTACAGGTATAGGTGGTATGGTTTTTGGTCCGATTATTGCGGGTCTCATAGTAGATAAATATGGACCTAAGATTCCGTTTATATTGGCAATTCTTTTTGTTGCTCTTGGTTACTATACAGTATCTGAGATTTTCAGTTCAGATATCTGGGCTTCAGTATTGTCTTTCTGGTTCGCAGGCAGTTTTTTCATTGGCCTGGGACAGGGTTTATATGCTGGTACTTATGCAACAGTTGTAGCCAAATGGTTTCCGGAAAAGCCCGGAACTGTTACAGGTTTTGGTGTCGCGGGTGTTTTTACAGCCCCTATTATCTATTCTCCAATTGTAGCATTCATGATCAGGTCCCATGGTTTTAATAAAAGTGTATTCTTTCTACTTGCTGGAATTGCGATAGTCATTCTAATGGTGGCAACAGTAACCTGGAAGAGTCCCTCCCACGATCAGACATCTAAAATATTAAAGAATAAGACTTTCAAAAAAGAGAAGACAGAAGTTCGTGTAAGTAGAGAGTTTACTTTTAAAGAAGCTTTCAAAGATGTACAGTTCTGGGTACTTTTTGTTTGCTTCATTTGTTCGTCTTTTGCTTTTATGCTTTTTGTGCAAAATTCTTCTCTTATCATTATAGAAGGATTAGAAAACTCTATGGGAATCGAATATGCCCGGGGTGTTATTGTACCTCTATTTCTTACAATAGCCGGTGTCGGAGGTCTTATTGGTGGATTTGCATGGGGATTTGTGATAGATAAGCTCGGAGGTCCATGGAAAACATTACCTGTAATATATTTTTCTACAGGTATATTGATTATTTTATTTTACATCAGTTACCACTCCGTTGTACTTATAATTATAATTGGGTTTTTATTATATCTGGGTCTGAATGGTGAACCGACAGCACATTATGCTTCAGTGTCCTATGTTTTTGGAAGAAAATATCTGGGTAAGATCATGACTGTACTCCAGGCTTTTTCAGTAGGTCTGGGTATTGCTGTTGGACCTTTTGTTGGTGCTTATATAAAAGATATTACTGGTGGATATTTCTGGGCTATAATACTGGCCGTAGTATTTCGTATAGCAGCGGGAATATCAGCTCTTATAGGTTTGAAGATTTCAAAGAGGCGAGAAAGATTGGAAATAAGTAATTAGCAATATTGATTAAAATAAGAAAGTCTTACAACACCTTTACAGAACCTTATAGAAAAAGGTTATGTAGGAAGAGAATTTGATAAAAATGACAGGAGAAAAATCTTAATTTGTTTCAAAGAAACCGGTAGAAATTTAACAAAAATTATAAAGAAATCCCTGAAAGATAATGCTATCAGAAAAATTAATAAGTCGGGCCCCGAAGAAGTAAAAAATTTTACAGTGCAATAGATGCTTTAAAAACTATAACTGCCGGATTAAAAGGTGATAATTAATTGCAGGAAAGTCAGGATATACTTGACCTCAAAAATAAAAGAATAGGACCTCTTCTGGCAAAACTTTCTATTCCTACAACCATAGGAATGCTTGCTAACAGTCTTTATAACATTGTTGATACCATCTTTATTGGAAGAGGAGTGGGCACCCTTGCTATTGCCGGTGTTGGTATAGTTTTTCCGGTTCAGGTTTTTATAATAGCCCTGTCCCAGCTAATAGGATGGGGCTCTGGCTCAATGGTTTCCAGAAGCCTTGGCAAAAAAGATTATGAAAAAGCAGGTCTGGTAGCTGGAAATTCATTTGTGTCGGTAGCAATAATAGGACTAACAGCTTCTGTGGTAACCCTCGTATTTATGAATCCAATACTAAGGTTATTTGGAGCCACAGAAAACATCCTTCCCTACGCAAGAGATTATCTTTTTATTGTTAGCTTTGGATTCATATACTTTCCATTTATGGTTTCAAGTAATAATTTAATAAGGGCGGAGGGTAATGCTAAAACTTCGATGTTAATTTTACTGCTGGCCACAGGCAGTAATATTATACTTGACCCGATTTTTATATTTGTGCTTAATCTTGGAATAAAAGGAGCGGCATATGCCACAATCATCTCACAGTTTATCGGGGTTTCGTATACAATTTCATATTTTCTCAGGAGAAAGAGCTTCATCCCTCTAAAGAAAAATTATCTGAGGCTAAAATATCCGATCTTAAAGGAAATGACAGGAGTGGGCTTTGCATCTTTTGTAAGACATGTTAGTATGAGCTTCCTTATTGTACTGGTTAATAATTCTCTGAGAATATATAACGGAGAAATTGCGATAGCTGTCTACAGTGTTGTTAACAAAGTAATTGGTTTTGTAACATTGCCCCTTTTAGGAGTTGTTAAGGGAGTACAGCCAATTATAGGGTACAATTATGGTGCGAAAAATATAAAGAGAGTCAAAAGGTCTTTAAAAATATCCATTCTTACAGCTGCTGTTTACGGATTATTTTTCACTACTATATTTTTAATATTTCCGGAATCTGTAATACGTTTGTTCAGCAGTGACACTGAATTAATATCAAGTGCGGCTTTTCCCTTAAGGATGATTGTACTTTTATTCCCGGTTGTAGGGCCGCAGGTTATCGGAGCAGGTTTCTTCCAGTCAATAGGGAAAGCGGCACCTTCAATATTTTTATCCATGACCAGGCAGATTATCTATCTTATCCCGCTTATACTTTTGCTTCCTCTTTTATGGGGAATTAATGGTTTATGGATAGCCTTTCCTATTGCTGAATTTCTGGCGATTATTACAACTGTTATATTGCTGAGCAGGGAGTTAAAGAGAATGAGCAGACCGGAGCTGAAATACATCAGGACCTGATAATATATGGTGAATTTTCAAGCGTCCATACCTTAAGGTCAATAAGATGCTTGCTCATCCTAAATAATGCTGATATTTTAAAAATTTTATAAAATTCTATCGTTTTCTGATAATTAATTTGCCATTGTAGTCCAGCTAACAGAACATCTGATTTAATATCGGATAAGGTCATCCGTTCAAATTCTACAGCAGGCACAATCTTAAATAGTCTGAGAAATACTTATTATTGTTGTCAACTATATGCCAAGTTATTAAATAAGACAAATGTTTGGCGCCAGTTGACCCGGGGGAAGATCTATGAGTAAATCAGAAACAAAATATTTATAGAAAGTTTTAAATTATGATTCTGCAAAAGGGCGTCGGAGAGAAAAAGAGGTGGTTTTACCCCGTTTCCTCTTTTATATTAAGCATGGGGGTATCTACAGGAAGCACATGGACTATATTTTATCCGTATATTCAGGAGCATTTCAGTCTTGATGTAGTAGCAACTATTGTTCTGGCATCGCTCTTTATTGGGATAGGTACAATGATTTTAGGGCCATTAATAGCCGGTTTTATAATAGATAAATATGGTCCTAAAATACCGGCTGCATTATCAGCAATATTTATAGTTTCTGGTTACCTGACAATATCAAGAATGTTGAACTTTGATAGCTGGGGTGAAGCAGTACCATTCTGGTATATTGGTAGCTTTTTTGTAGGTCTGGGATTCGGGCTATATACAGGAACATATTCTATTAATGTAAGCAAGTGGTTTCCTGACAAACCAGGAACGGCTACCGGCCTGGGTGTTGCAGGTTTAAATACAGCCCCAATGGTTTATTCACCAATTATAGCTTTTTTAATAAGGGTTAATGGATTTGGTAAAAATATATTTTTTTTGTTTGCTCTGATTGCAATCACTCTACTATCAATTGCTATAATATTCTGGAGGAGCCCTTCCCACAACCTGACACTTAAACTATTAAAGAAAAAAGATAATAAATTATTAGAAAATATACCGCATTCGACTAAAGACTATACACTACCCCAGGCTTCTAAAAATGTTTACTTCTGGCTGCTATTCATATGTTTCTTATGTACATCTTTTGGTCAAATGTTTCTTTTCCAGAATGCTTCTCTGATTATATTAGAAGGGTTGGAAGTTTCTGTAGGGAGAGAAAATGCATTAACCATCATAGTGCCTATTTTTTTGGTGGTATTAGGTTTTGCTGGCCTTCTTGGGGGTTTCGGGTGGGGATTTATAGTGGATAAAATCGGAGGTCCCTGGAAAACATTGCCTGTATTATATTTTTCATCTGCCGTCTTAATACTTTTATTTTATTCTGGTTACAATCATGTAATACTTATTATGTTGCTTGGATTTTTAACGTTTTTAGGATTACAGGGGGAACCTACCGTACACTATGCTTCCATATCTTATGTTTTCGGTATGAGACACCTGGGTAAGATTATGACCACATTACAGGCTTTTTCTGTAGGTATTGGGATATCAATAGGCCCGTATGTCGGAGCTTATATCAAAGATATTACCGGGAGTTATTTTTGGGCAATAATGTTAGTTGTGGGCTTGCGAATAATAGCTACAATAGCATCACTTGTTGGGCTTGTAATTTCAAGGAAGAATCAAATAGTGACTGCTAAAAATCTGGCGTAGATTTACTTTTATATATATTAAAGAATACGGTTAATTGAAAATATTTGTTAGATTTAATAGGTGTCAAAATAATGTCAAGTTCCTAAATTAGACAATGTAAGCAGAACACTTGATTATATTAATAAAGGGGAATACACTAGCGTGGCTATTATATGTTTTTTTGACCGGTGACCGGGAAAGAGTTGATGGCTACATGAGTTGTCCGGTCATAAGGTATGGTAACAAATAGGTCAAAAAGCATAATA
>CAZQQX010000022.1:0-23541 GCA_964595565.1 uncultured Actinomycetota bacterium | reverse complement strand
TCATAAGGTATGGTAACAAATAGGTCAAAAAGCATAATACAAAAAGCATAATACATAATATATAGAAATCAGATACTGTCCTTTGAAAGGTACAAAATTAGTGGTATGGACCGTGAATGATATGTAGTCCCCGGGCAGATAGTGTGTGAGAAAAACATTTGTATTTAAGGTTTTTCCGGGTTACTTTTCAGTGACTATAAACTTTTAAAGGAAAGTTTTTAAAGGAAAGTTTATTTGTTGCAAAACAGAATAAATACCGTAATTAATAAGACATCCAAAATTTTAAATTGCTAAACGTATAATAAGAAGGGAGATAAAGTGTCAAAACGAAAGCTGGATGCTATCCTGGACCCGCGCGGCTATCAGGAAAGGCCGGTTATAAAGCTGGCAAAAAGGGTTTCAGTAGATGGGCTAAAAAAAGGAAAGATTCTTTTCTATGACAATACAAAGCTGGATTTCTGTCATTATAGAGAAGCCTTTAACAGGATAAAAGAAAACTTTAGTAAAATGGGAATTTCTAACTTTGTAGAATACAAGGAGACAGTAAGGGGAAAGGATACAGCGAAGCTGGAAGAATATGCAGCAATGCTGGCAAAGGAAAAACCCCGGGCAGCAGTTGTTGCCCTGGGAGATATGGGTACCTCTTCAGCCACCACTATTGTTTCTATTGCTCTTGAAAAAGAAGGAATCCCAACAGTTTATGTTACAGCACCTCCTGGAGCAGAAGTAGTAAGGGGAGTTGCTACTTACAGGGCTGGTAAACTCTGCCTGTGTGAGATTGATATTTACCAGGCAAGTACGCCTGAGGAAATAAGTGCCGAAATTGATAAAAAATGGGATTATATAATTACTTCATTAACTGAAAATGGTGAAAAGCTTGAAGAAGCAGCATCTATAGATTTTAAATTAGATGAGGTAAAACCAAGAGAAGACGGGCTGCTGTCATTTACAGATGAGATCGAGGTAAACGAAGAAAAGCTGTACACCCCTGGCTGTTATATGGAAGAATTCATGGACTATATGAACGAGCATCATATAAGTGATGGTCTTCCCATGATCCCTCCTACCCGGAAAAGATTTGAGGCAATGATGGAGTACTGCCCATTTGATCCAGAAACGGTTCTGGCTTATGAGATCGGTCCCTCTGGTAAAAATATTACAGTAAAAGATGTTGCCATAGGTGCTATTCTGGCAGGATGTGAACCCCAGTATATGCCCATACTTTTAACTGCTTTTAAGGCAATGGCAAATCAGAAGTATAACTTTATACAGTCAGTCACCACCTCCTATCCTGGAGGAAACCTGGTTCTGGTAAGCGGTCCTCTGGCCAAAGAGATAGGAATGTCTGGAAGGCAGGGTTGCCTGGGGCCGGGACATCCTGCAAATCTTACAATAGGACGTGCAACAAACCTTGTTATCATGAATGTATGCAGAGCTGTACCTGGTTTCTGTGACCTGGACAATCAGTCATCTCCTGTTGAGCTTACCTACTGTTTTGCTGAAGAAAAAGAACTGGCTCCATGGAAAACCATAAATGAGGAATACTTCAGTGAAGATGAAACAGCTGTCCTCGTGCTAAAAGCAGAACCCCAGCGTGACTTTATTGACTTTTTAAGCCTTAATGGCGGGGATTTGATAGATACCATAACAAATACCTGCTTTACCATTGGAAGCAACAATGCATACTTGCCAAGTAGCCTTATCATAGTAATAACTCCTGACCATGCTAAAATGCTTCTTGATTTCGGATACACAAAGGACACCATAAGGGAACATATCCACCTTAGAGCAGTAAATGAAACTGCAATGGTGAAAGGCAGGGGAATTGTACCAGTAAGACCCGAGGGATGGGATGAGAAAAAGCACCCGATGCCTGTTACACGCTCTCCCGAAGACGTCTTTGTTGTAGTTGCAGGAAACAGGGGTGGACATTCACAGGTTATATTGCCCTGGGGTCTCCACAGTGAGGCAATTGTTGAACGTGTTGAGCTTCCCAATGGGAAAGCAGCAAAGGAGATAAGTGATTTTAAAAAATAGTTCAAGGTTTGTTACCGATTTAACATATATAAAGGAGGATCAACATGAATAATAAGAGTGGGTACGATGTGGAATATGATGTAATTGTATGCGGGGGAGGAACTTCCGGTTGCTCTGCAGCAATATCAGCTGCAAGGGCCGGTGCCAACACACTGCTTATTGAGCGTATAGGTTCGCTTGGAGGACAGATGAACATCTCAGGCCCCCCGGGTTTCGCCTACGCGTGGTTTTTTAACGCACTTGGCGAGCAGGACAAGGGCGGGATACTGGAAGAGACCTACAACAGGTTGCTTGAATCCGGGCATGCCCTTCCTCATCAGAAGACCCCGATAAGGGTAAAAACAGGCTATACATTCTCTTATGTCGATGCCGACTGGTGGGGGCTTTTGATGTTTGAGATGATGACAGAAAACAATGTAAACCTTCTTCTCCACACCCTGGTAGTGGATGTATTAAAAGATGGTGATACAGTAAAAGGGGTTGTGGTTGAGAATGCAAACGGAAGAGTAGAAATCAAATCAAAGGTAGTAATTGACTGCACGGGTGAAGGTGATATTGCAGCCAGGGCAGGAGCACCCTTCGAGATATTACCCAAAGAAGAAGCCGAGCCTCATACAGTGTCCTTTACGGTAGATGGCGTGGACTGGGATAAGGTATGTAAATACATAAGGGAAAATCCTGAGGATATCGAATGGATGGGCTACAATGGTACCTCAACTCATGAAGAAGTAATGGAAGTATTTAGAAATCTTACCGATATCACCGAGCTGGGAGAGGTCATGGGGTTCTTCTCTATAAGGGATAAGGCAATGGCAAAAGGTGAATGGCATGGCTACAGCGGTATAGGCTTTTTCCTCTTCCCCAGGGAAGGCGGTAAAATACAGGCCCATATGCAGCACTCCTCCCAGGTACCCAACATACTTCCCACAGATGCCTGGGATATTACCAGAGGAGAGATAGAGTGCCGAAAGCAGATAATCGTAGCCTGGAGATTCTTTAAAAAATACATGCCCGGATTTGAGAATGCCTATATAACCAGAATATGCCCCGAGATGCGAATAAGGGAAGGCAGAAGGATAATGGGTGATTACAAGTTTACCTCTGAAGATGTTTTAGAGGCAAGAAAGTTTGATGATGTGATAGGAAAGAGCCATTTCCCGACAGGGGGCCGTCATGTTGCTACCGTTGATACTCTTGGTCAGCATATCGAAGGAAAGGGAGACAGAGCATCACATGTTCCCAAAGGCGGGGGCTCATATGATATTCCCTATAGAATCCTGGTACCTAAAAAGGTTGAGAACATGCTGGTAGCAGGTAAGATGGTATCAACCGAAAGGGATCCTTACATGAGATTTCTGCAGCAGACCATGGTAACCGGACAGGCAGCAGGGGTAGCGGCAGCTGTTTGTGCTACAAAAAACATATCACCCAGAGAGCTGGAAAAAGATGTTTCAGAGCTGCAGCGTATCTTAAAAGAGCAGGGAGCCATACTTACGGGAACACACTGAGATTGTGTGCGAATTAGAAAAAAGATACAAGTTGTTATATGTTATTTTTAAAAATGTGATAATGTTAAATAAAAAAATTTTTTAACTCTTTACCTCCTTTTAGGTGTATTGAATTAAAGATTAAATAAGAAGTAATGGGTTTAAAAAAAATGAAAGGAGATGGTTTTATGATAAAAGAAATCGAAGTTTGTTTTTAAACCAGGTCTGATAATAAGGTAAAGACAGATTTCGATTATATTGTCAAAATTATAAAAAAATATTTCAAGGAGTAGTTGAAATGAGAAAAGTAATGCTAATTATAGTGGCTGTTATTCTAAGTATGTCTCTGTTGTTATTGGGAATAGGATGTAAGTCAGAAGCAGCAGAGGAAGCAGCAGAGGAAGTAACAGAGGAAGCAGAGGAAACAGTAGAGGAAGGAGAGGAAGAAGAAGTAGAGGAAGCAGAGGAAACAGGAGGGCCTGAATATGGTGGAGTCCTGGATATTGTTACTACGGCTGAAGGTGCACAGCCGCTCGGTGTGCCATGGGAAAATACGACTAACGATACTACGCTTGTTAATACCTTTATCGAGACACTCTTACGTGAGGATTCCTTCGGTAATGTTCACCCTTTCCTTGCTAAAGACTATGACGTCGATATGGATGCAAAGACTGTTACGCTTAACCTCCAGGAGAACGTTAAATTCCATGATGGTACACCTTTCAACGCTGAAGCTGCAGTGTGGAGTTTGAATAGGGCAATCGAACCCGGTGTGCTTCCTCAGTATACCAATGCAAGAGTCGTTGACGAATTTACAATTGCACTTGATTTTGAAAGCTTTGCCAACAGCGCCTTGAACGCTCTGGCCGGCCGTTCTTCAGGCTTCATTTCGCCAACTGCTTTTGAGGAAAATGGTATTGAGTGGGCAAGGAAGAATCCAGTAGGAACAGGTCCATTCAAATTTGAAAGCTTTACGCGCGGCGACATACTCGTACTTGTCAGGAATGATGACTACTGGCAGGAAGGTAAACCCTATCTTGATGGTGTTTCATATCACTTCATTGCAGATACAATGACACAGCAGGCTGCTCTCCAGACTGAGGGCGAGCAGGGTATCGATGTATTGACCACTAACTCTGGCGAGGTAATCGCTGCTATGCAGGCTGCAGGTCTGAAGGTAAAATTTTTGCCCATAGGTCCAGTAGTACTTGTTCCAAGCAGTACTCACGAGGATTCCCCGCTATCAAAGCTTGAAGTCCGACAGGCAATATACTATGCGATCGATAGAGACAGTATAGTAGAGGCCCGTGGCTTTGGTTCCTGGACGCCTGCATATCAATATGCGCCTGAAGGGTGGTCTGCACATATGGATAGTATCAATACCAACCCTTATAACCCAGATAAAGCTAAAGAGTTGCTTGACAAAGCCGGTTATGCGGACGGATTCGAAACAAAGATTATCGGTATGCCAAACTTTGCTGATAAGGATGCTATGGTAGCCATCCAGAGCATGCTGGCTCAGGTAGGAATTACCGTTGAACTCGAATTTCCTGACAGCGGCGGCTATCTCAACCAGCGTAAATCGGACTGGAACGGTATGCTTGGTCAGCACATGCGTACTCTGTCAAATATAAATACTACATACAGAATATATATTGACCCGACTATTGGAGACCTACCGGCCATGTACAGGTCACAGGAGCTGATAGATCTGGTCAGGGAGTCAGTATTTACTGCGGAATTAGATGATGAACTGACACGTCAAATCAACCAGATGATGTTTGATGAAATGACAGTCATTCCTCTATACAATATTTTTGATGCATTTGTCATGAAGGCAAATGTTAATGACACTGGCTTTGCAGATTTTGGCTCCAGTACGATATGGATTCCCGAGGATGCATGGATCAGCAGCGAATAGCAGATAATTCATCTTTATAATGTTTGCTTATTAGTTAATGGGATCAGGTGGAGAAAGTAAATTTCAATACCGACTTAACCTGGTCCCAAAAATTATATTTTTTTTGACATATTTTGTAGTATATTTAAATAGAAAGGAAACCCTTTAAAGCATAAGAGTTTAAGTGAGATTCGTGTTATGGCAAATCTCTTTCATAATGGACTCTGTCTAATGTTTTAAATAGGAGGAAGGTAATGGGAGCATATATAACCAGAAGATTACTGCAGGCTATACTGATTGTCTTGCTTGTGAGTATTGTCATATTCATTATAATCCGCTTACTTCCGGGTGACCCGATAGAAATGCTGGTTGCACAGAATATCACCGCTGAAAACCCGGATGAGCTCGTGGCGTTTATCAAGCATGAAATGAAACTTGACCTGCCTGTATGGCAACAGTATTTTACCTGGCTTTGGGGTGCTGTCCGTGGCGACCTTGGTCTTTCGATTCTATATCGCTATGATATAGGCCAGGAGCTTGCAAACAGGCTGCCGGTCACACTTTCTCTGGGTCTTACTGCTTTTGTACTCGGCTTTGTCCTGGGCACACTGCTCGGTGTGATAGCTGCAATAAAACGGGGGTCATGGATTGACAGCCTGGTCACGGTTATGGCAAACATTGGAATAACCGCACCGGCTTTCTGGGTCGGTATCATATTGATCTACATATTAGGTATGCATTTAGGAATATTGCCGATTTATGGCTATACCCCGATTTATAAAGACGTGGTTATGAGTATCAAGCAAGCAATTATGCCAGTGTTCATACTTTCGCTCTATCCAGTAGCAACTGCAGCGCGTCTGACGCGATCGAGTGTGCTGGAGGTAGTGAATGAGGATTACATCCGAACAGCCTGGGCAAAAGGACTCAGCCAGAAGGTTATAATATTACGGCATGTCCTTAAAAACGCTCTAATGCCTGTTGTGACACTTCAGGGCCTGCTTCTCAGGAACATCGTGGGCGGCTCCATAATTGTTGAATCTATTTTTGTAATTCCCGGCATGGGTCAATTGCTGGTTGATTCAATGCTGGCGCATGACTATACGGTTGTGCAGAGCGTCATGCTGGTTATGTCTGTCGTTGTTGTAATAACGAACCTGATTGTTGATATTGCTTATGGCTGGCTTGATCCCAGGATACAATACGAATAGGAAGGTGCATTCAATGTCTGAATTAAAACTAAACAATGGAGAAGTTATAAAAGTAAAACTGGAGACCCTGCCGAAGGTCAACGAATTCCGTCGATTTTTCCGTGTATTCTTTAGCAGAAAAGTTGTTATCTTTGGTATGGCTGTAATTCTCCTGACGATTATTGCTGCAATTTTCGCTCCGGTAATTGCGCCTTACGACCCGTATGAGCAGAATCTATGTAATGTATTACAGCCCCCGAGTGCAGAGCATCTTCTTGGTACGGATACCATTGGACGTGATACATTGAGCCGTATTATATACGGTTCGCGGATAGCCCTTTTTGTAGGTGTAGCAACGGTAGGAATTGCAGCGTTTATTGGAACGGTCATTGGCCTCATTGCTGGATATTTAGGGCATAAAACATATACTGTGATAATGAGGTTAACAGATGCGCTCATGTCGATGCCACCCCTTATGATTGCTCTGGTCCTTTCTGTTGTGCTTGGTGCAGGAGTTAGGGGTGTTATGGTTGCGATTACCTTTTCGTTACTGCCCGGCTATATCAGACTGGTCACCGGCCAGGTGCTTTCAATAAAGCAGAACGACTATATAATGTCTGCTCTCTCGATGGGCAGCAAAAAAGCCCGCATTATGTTCCGTCATATTCTACCGAACTGCTTATCACCAATTATTGTCCAGATGACAATGATGATGGGGCTTGCAATCATGATGGAGGCAACGCTGAGTTTTTTGAACATGGGTATTACACCACCAACGCCAGCCTGGGGCTCTCTATGCTATGACGGATATAAATATCTGCTGATGAGGCCAGTTCTTTCCCTGTCTCCCGGTTTTGCGATCATGCTGCTGGTCTTTTCATTCAATATGGTTGGAGACGGCCTGCGGGACACGCTTGACCCGAGACTTAGAGGTACTATTTGAGTAAACTTCTTTGCGATAGAATAAGTAAGGATGATATTATATGACAACTCTTTTAAAAGTTGAGAACTTGAGGACGTATTTTAAAACGGAACGTGGTTTGGTCAAGGCGGTTAACGACGTTTCCTACGATATAAAAGAAGGCGAGATTATTGGTCTGGTCGGTGAGAGCGGATGCGGTAAATCGGTCAGCCAGTTATCTATAATGCAGCTTATTCCAAAGCCTGGAGAGATAGTTAGTGGCTCGGTTATTTTTGAGGGGCAGGACCTCCTCAAATACAGCGCTAACGGTCCGGAGATGCGCGCTGTCCGCGGTGCAAAGATATCTATGATATTTCAGGAGCCTATGACATCCCTCAACCCTGCTCTTAAGATATCAACACAGATGATTGAGATTCTGGAACTCCACCTTAAAATGGATAGAAATGAAGCGCGTGAGCGCAGCATGGAGCAGCTCAAACTCATAGGAATTCCTGATCTCGAGCGAAGGTTCGACGATTATCCCCATCAGTTCAGTGGAGGAATGCGTCAGAGGGTTATGGTTGCCATGGCCATGCTGTGCAAACCGAAACTAATAATAGCGGACGAGGCTACAACTGCCCTTGACGCTACGATCCAGGCCCAAATGCTCGAGTTAATGAACGAACTTGTGGTAAAAAACAAAACGGCTATGACTATGGTCACGCACAACCTGGGCGTTGTAGCGCGTTACGCGCGCAGGGTAAATATTATGTACGCCGGTATGATCGTTGAGTCCGGTACTGTCAAAGAGATCTGGGATAATCCGCGCCATCCCTATACGATTGCTCTCTTAAACTGCGTGCCCAAACTTGGAAAGAAACTGGTCCCTATCTACGGAGCGCCTCCCAGTTTAATAAACAATCCTTCTACCTGTCCGTTTCTTCCGAGGTGCCGCTTTCAGACGGATGTTTGTCGCAATGAGCCCGCTCCTAAGCTGAGGCACTTGCAGGGCGAGCATTATGTCGCATGTCATATGGTGAGTTAGGAGTATTCAAAGATGAATCAGTCGCAAAATAATGTAGTTCTTGAAGTAAAAAATCTGAAAATGTATTTTCCGGTGACTAAAGGTCTGCTAAGAAAGAAAGTAGCAGAGGTGAAGGCAGTTGACGGTATCAGCTTTGAGGTAAAAAAGGGAGAAACACTGGGTCTGGTAGGCGAAAGCGGTTGCGGTAAAACTACGGTAGGCCGCTGTTCGCAGAGGCTATATAAGCCGACGGACGGTCAGATAATCCTTAACGGCGAGGACATTACTTATATGGAAGAGGACAAAATAAGACCGCTTCGACGCAAGATGGCCCTGATCTTTCAGGATCCCTACAGCTCGCTTAATCCCCGTATGAACGCCGGCAGTATTGTTGGTGAGCCGCTGGTGATTCACAGGCTTACGAAAACAAAGAAGGAGTATAATGAAAGGGTCAAAGAGCTCTTCATGATGGTTGGTCTGAACCCGGGAATGGCTGACCGTTTTCCGCATGAATTCAGCGGAGGCCAGCGCCAGCGCCTGTCAATCGCCAGAGCTTTAGCAGGTGATCCTTCCCTGATTATCCTTGACGAGCCCATCTCTGCTCTGGATGTTTCCATACAGGCCCAGATACTGACGCTTCTTCAGGAGCTCCAGTGCAAGAACCCGGAACTGACCTATATGTTCATATCGCATGACCTGCTTACAGTTCAGTATATCAGTACCCGTGTGGTGGTTATGTATCTCGGGCGAATAATGGAAGTAGCTAATTCCAGGGAGCTGTATGATAACACACTCCATCCATACTCAAAAGCTCTTCTGTCGGCGGTACCAATTCCAGACCCACACATAGAGGAAACCCGTGAGCGCATCATTCTTAAAGGGGAAGTTCCGAGTCCCCTAAATCCTCCCAGTGGTTGTCCTTTCCATCCGCGCTGCCCGATTGCAACGGAGGAATGTAGCCAGATCGTGCCGCCGCTGCGAGACGTTGGCGGGAGTCATCAGGTGGCCTGCATAAAGGTGTAATTATCTTGTTAGAATTTATTATAAATAGAAATATAAAGAGGTAAAGATAATCAATTCATATTAAATATCAGAGGCTTTCATATGTTTCTACTAAAGTTGGAAATTATGAATCACAGGGCCATATTCAGTAGTGTAAAGATAAGATATACCGAAACCGGGGAGGCAGAGGAAGTGATAGCACCTGCTATCTCACTTGAGATATATTCCGGACCTGCATTTTCACCTGCTGACGGTGTGTGATACTACAGAATAAAGGCTACAATTACCGGTAATCCAGCTCCAACTATAGATTTCTCAAAGGATGATAGCAGTGGGGCCTGGGGCTCTAATATATGCCAGGTAAATCTTCATGACCCTGCCGAGAACTATCTTCTAACGGCTACTGCCAACAACTCTGAAGGAACCGCTACTGATTCCATTTTAATTTCCTGGGGCTGCGCTGAAGTATTCGAAGAAGAGGAAGCTGGAGATGGTGAAGAAGAAGTGGGTGAAGAAATAATACTTGAAGGATGGAATCTCAGCGGATTAATTGGTGGAGTTTTGATAATTCCCCCTGATAAAATAGTGCTTCATCCTAAAGATATCGGGTATCTGGTAAATCCTTCAGGAGTTAATACAGAAACAGCCATATTTGGTGATTCAATAAGCAACCAGAGAGTTCAGGGTTATTTTGGATTTGGTAGTTTAAACGAACTTTCATCATGGGAAATTGAGAAAGTCACTTTAACGATGGTAACTCATAAATTCTGGGGAGACCCATCTCCTGATTTGTTAAGTGATATACAGATTATATTAAACAGGGGAATATATGAGATATTTCCTCTTGATTCCAGTGACTGGATTATTGAGACAGGGATAAATAAATCTTTTCCAAATAATACCGAGCCCATAATATGGTCAGATAATAATTTAACAGAAGAAATACAAGCGAGAGTAGTGTATGGTCGCAAGGTTGAGTTTAGATTAAACTACTATCCAAACTTTGACACGGATTGGGACGGTCAGATAGATGGCAGGGAATTCAGAGCTGAGGATATTGAATTGATTATTGATTTTGCGGATTAACCTAATATTTAATTATCTGTATTATAATTTGGAAATTTTAGACTTTGTGATAATATAATAAGCCGTTTATTTAAAAAATAAATAACAACGTCCTGTTTGCATAAAGAACTGTACTATCTTTTCTAATATATAAGTGGGGATGTAGTTCAGTGGGAGAACGCTTGTCTGGCAGACAAGAGGTCGGCGGTTCAACTCCGCTCATCTCCACCATTTTTTTGGGAAAATTAATTATTTTGAAAATTTTTTTCCTGCCTGCAGATAGAATTTATACTGTTAGGATTATAATCTTTAATTTATCTATTTTTATAAATGTCCTTTTAATATTTTTTGGTATAATCATTTTGATGGTATTATATATTTAAGGTTAATTAACCTGTTTGAGGAGCTGTAAGAAAAATTTTTTTAATAAATTGAAAGGAGCAAAGTGGAGTCAATTAAGCTAAAACCAGAAAAAGAGCTAAAGACCCTGTGGATTATAACATGGGTGGTTGCACTGGTACTTGGAATACTTTTTTTACTGTTTTTTATATTTGTTGCCGGAGTGCCGGTAACGATATTTTTGCTTACTGGCTGGATTGTAATTATGATACCGGTAATAATATGGATTCCTTATGCTTTCAGGGCTCTGGAGTATTCTATTGATGATGAAGGTGTAAAAATGAAGAGTGGAGTTATATGGAAAAAGTTTGTTACGGTTCCATATCACAAAATAACCAATGTTGATATTACACAGGGACCAATGCAGAGATATTATAATATTGGAACTATCCATGTCCAGACTGCAGGTGCAGGAGGGCAGCAGGGCCAGAAAGCAGAGCTGAAACTAAATGGTATAAAGGAGCTTGATAAAGCAAGAGATATCATCATAGGGAAAGTAAAAGATTCAACCTATACTTCAGGAAGTGTGGAAAGGAATATAAAAGGTGGCATGTTAAGAAGCAGGCCCGAAGATACAGGAAAGGAAAGTATTTTTAATGATATTTTAGAGGAGCTAAAAGAAATAAAAATGCTTCTTAAGGAAAGGCAGGGATAATAAAGGGTTACACCCAGAAAAATGGGAATATATATTTTTTTAATTAATAAAAAGCTTTACCGGGGAGATTAAAATTAAATTAGGAATAATTGGCCTTCCCAATGTGGGCAAAAGTACACTTTTTAATGCACTGACGGCTGTAGGAGCAGAAGCTTCAAATTATCCATTCTGTACCGTAGAGCCCAATGTTGCTACTGTTACTGTTCCTGATAGAAGGCTTGAGGAATTGTCAAAAATAACCGGTCTTGAAAAAGTTACTCATGCTACTATTGAATTTGTAGATATAGCAGGGCTGGTAAAAGGTGCCAGCAGGGGTGAAGGCCTGGGAAATAAATTTCTAACCAATATAAGAGAAGTAGATGCGATTATTCATGTAATAAGATGTTTTAAGGACCAGAATGTTTCACATGAATATCCTGATATAAACCCGGTAAGAGATTTAGAAGTAGTTAATCTTGAATTGATTCTATCAGATCTTGAAAGAGTTGAAAAAAGGATGGAAAAAGTACAGAGAATGGCAAAAAGTGGAGAAAAAAAATATCAGTTTGAATTTGAATTATTGAAAAAAGTAAAAGATGAAATGCAAAAGGGAACTCCCGCAAGAGGCATGGATTTAAACGAAGAAGAGAAAAAAATTATAGGTGAGCTTTTTTTAATATCGGCCAGGCCAGTGATTTATGCAGCGAATGTTGATGAAGATGACCTTGGTAAAAACATGGAGGATATATCTGTGGTTGAAGGACTTTACAGGTATGCCTCTGGGGAAGGTTCAAAGATAATAACAGTAAGTGCCAGGATTGAAGAAGAGATAATGCAGCTTGACCCTGATGAAAGAGAATTATTTATAAAAGAGCTTGGCATATCTAAATCTGGTATAGACAGATTAATAAAAGTTTCATACGGGATGCTGGGTCTGGTTAGTTTCCTGACCATAAAGCCGCCGGAGATAAGGGCATGGACTGTGAGTCAGGGCACAAAAGCATACGAAGCTGCCGGTAAAATTCATACAGATTTTCAGAAAGGATTTATATGTGTTGACGTAATAGATTATAAAACCCTCACAGATATCGGTTCATACATAGAAGCAAAGGAAAAGGGGCTGGTCAGGCGCGAAGGAAAAGAATATATAATAAAAGATGGGGATATTGCCCTGTTTAAGTTTAATGTATAAATTGAGTTTTGCAGTATTCATTTGTATAATGATTTAATAGATAAAGCAGTACTTTAATGATATTTAAAAACCATTTTTTGTACCCGGGAAAGGATGTTTTTGGAAAGAAGAGGCAGAAAAGAGTCAATCATAACTTTAATCATAATGATTATAATCGCAGTAGTGATTGTAAGCTGGCTTTCTGGCCTGTGGAGCTGTGAAACCGGAAGGAAGGAATTAACTGATGAAGAAAAACTTAGCATTTCTGATTATATAAATTCCATTTCAGTTCTGGTACAGCAATCCAATAAAATTTCTTATGACTTTTTTAGTGTTCTGGATAGAGCAAATAATATGACCCGGGAAGACCTGGATAGCGAACTTCTTACCATAATAGAGGAAAGTAAAGTGGCACTGGGAAATAGCACGGAATTAACTCCACCTGATTTTTTTGAGGTTGCGCATGGATATCTGGAACTGGTTTTTAAAACAAGAAACAGGGCTTACGAAGATTTTAGGCCCGCTCTATCCAATGCATTGCAGGACCTGGATATTGACATAGCCACTACACAGATAACCAATACCTTTTTATATATGTATATGAGTGATGAAATATATTTGTATTTTCAGGATAAGCTAAAGGAGTCAGGAGAGGAATTAGGGATAAGCAATCTTACCATACTGGATTCGGCCATTTTAAAAGACAGGAGTTTAACAAATACTCAGAATGTATCAGAGTTTATTTCAGAAATTAAATCTGTATCCGGGCTTCAGGAGAGAAGGGGTGTAGCAGTAATTGAAGATACCATAGAGTTTAATCCAGGGGTTCTTAACAATCAGGGTGATTACTGGATAATAGATGGTGGTTCTGAAATCAGCGTAAGTATTGCCATAGAAAATCAGGGAAATGTTATAGAAAATGATGTAGATGTGGTTATGAGATATATGGCAGAAGATAATATTATTGATGAGAAAAAATATACTATACCGACAATTGGTCCGTCTGAAAAAAAAATAGTTACTTTAGCTGGATTCACTGCCTATCCAGGGAGAAAGTGTGAGCTGGAAATAAAAGCGGGTCCGGTTCCTGATGAAGTATTCTCTGGAAATAACACAGCTACATTTAAATTTATGATGGATTAGAATAAAATTTAAACTGGATTTTGGCCCTATCGGTATAAATGTATTAATTAAAATAATGGTGTAAAAGTGTTTTTCATATCAGAATTATCGGTTATAATATTATATTACATTTAAAATTGAAAGTGTTTTATTTATGGATAATAAAAAACCTAAGTCCTTTACTCTGTTGATATTATCAGATGCGAAGTCAGGGATAAGAAAAATAAGTATATCCCACAACTTATTAAGAATATTGTTCATAATTTTAATAGTGATAGTAACGTCCGGCGTGATTCTTGTGTCAGACCTTTTTATAATCCGGCAGGAACTAAATAAAAAAATAGCCGAGCTGGAAAGGGCCGAGTATAAGGTAAACTATAAAGAGGTTGAACTAGCAAATCTGGAAAAAAGGACTAAAGAGATAGAAACAAAAACAAAGATTCTGGAAAGTTATTTAAAAGAAGTAGAAGACCTCGACCGTATGGTAAGGGACATAACCGGAAAGGGCGGATATGTAGAAGAAGTGGCAATTTATGCTTCGGATTTAAGTTCCAATATTGAATTTGAAGAAGACCCGGATGAGATTTATTATTATGTCAGTGACCAGGAAGAAGGTTTAGATGATATAGATGCTCTTCTTGACGATCTATTAAGTAAAGCCCCTGAACTATCCGGGGTACTTTCAGAAGATAAGCAAAATATGGAAGACCATATATATCTTATGGAGCATACCCCGAGTATGTGGCCTACCTGGGGGACGGTTACTTCCCTTTTCGGAGAAAGAAGAAGGGGCTATACTCATAAGGGACTTGATATTGCCAATAATACAGGCACTAATATTCAGACAACTGCAAGTGGCGTAATAATTTACGCAGGCTGGCATGGAAACTACGGAAGGAAAATCATTGTCCATCACGGGTTTGGCTATACCACAGTATATGCCCATCTCAGCAAATTTTATGTTGATGTGGGTGATGAAGTAACCCAGGGTGATATTATAGGAGCAATGGGAAATACCGGGCACAGTACAGGCTCACACCTGCATTATGAAGTACTTGTGGATGGTATTCCCCGTGACCCTATGGATTTTCTTCCAGAGGTGGTACGATAATTTTCATGTTCTATTTTGTTTAATATTATTTCCAATCTATAAAAAGGTGTATTATAATTTTTTTTATTATATAGGTTAATCTTAATAAAAAAGTATTATTAAATTATGGGTATAAAAAAGAAAATAGCTTATCTGGGGCCGCCTGGAACATTTACAGAGGAAGCTCTGGATAAGTTTATCAAAGAGTCGGACCGCATAGAGAAAATACCGTGCAATACAGTTGAAGAGGTTATAAAGAGTGTGGATAGAGGGTATGTTAATGAAGGGCTCGTACCCATTGAAAACTCTATTGAAGGTTCGGTAAACATTACGCTGGATATTCTTACCTTCGAGAGCGAGGCGAAGATAATAGGAGAGGTCAGTATTCCCGTTAAACACAGTCTTATTGGTAAGAAAAAAATAAGACTTAAGGATATAAGAAAAGTGATATCTCATCCCCATGCAACTGCACAGTGCAGAAAATTTTTATCAACGAGTTTAAAAGATACGGAGATTATAGCTGCCAACAGTACCGCTGAGGCTGTCAGGGTTCTAAAGGGAAAGAATGACAATGTAGCCGCGATAGGAACAAAAATTGCAGCAAAAATTTACGGTCTGGAAATAATAGAGAATGATATTGAAGATAATAAAGATAATAAAACCAGGTTTGTTTTTATTGGAAACAGGATACAACCGAAAACAGGTAATGATAAAACTTCTATAGTCTGTTTTCTTAAACAGGATAAACCCGGGAGTTTGTATAATATATTAAGAGAATTTGCCAGCAGAAATATAAATTTAACCAGGCTGGAGTCAAGGCCCGCCAAAAAGAATCTGGGAGATTATGTTTTTATAATAGACATGGATGGACATTTACATGATGATAATGTTTTTGGGGCAATAGAGGTTTTAAGAAGAAGTGTATATCTGGTTAAAATTTTGGGCTCATACCCCGGGGAGTCTTCTGGTGTTGAAAATAATAGTATTTAGTGGAGAGAATTAATGATTGACATAGAATTATTCCGGGAAAATCCTGGAATTTTTAAAACAGAAATAGAAAAAAGAGGTTTAAAAATAGATGCTGACATGGGCCTGGAGCTGGATAGGAAAAAAAGGAATCTGATAGTTAAAGCAGACAGATTAAAATATGAAAAAAACACTGCATCAAAAATAATGCCGGGACTCAAGGGTGAAGAAAAAAATGAAAAAATAAAACAAATGAGAAAGATAAATAAAGAGCTGGAGAAATTAGAATCGGAGCTTTCAGATGTAGAGAAAAAGTTTTCTGGCCATTTTTCAATGTATCCCAATATATCTCATGTTACCACTCCTGTAGGGAAAGATGAGAGCGGGAATATAGCCGTGTCATATTCTGGCAGTAAACCCGACTTTAATTTTAAACCGCGGAATCATATTGAACTGGGTGTAAATCTGGATATACTTGATGAGAAAAGGGCGGCAAAGATTTCCGGTTCAAGATTTGTGTTACTTAAGAATGAAGCAGTATTGCTCGAATTTGCATTAATACAATATGTCTTGGATATATTGGTTAAAAAGCATTTTACGCCTGTAATACCACCGGTTCTGGTGAAAGAGACGGCTATGTATGGTACAGGATTTTTCCCTGTGGAGAAGACACAGTATTATAAAACAGAGCTTGATAACTTATTTCTGACAGGTACTTCTGAAGTACCACTCTGTGCTTATCATAGCAATGAGTTTTTAGATGCAGATGACCTGCCTTTAAAGTATGCTGCTTTCTCCACATGTTTTAGAAGAGAAGCAGGAAGTTACGGGAAAGATTTAGGCGGGCTTTTCAGAGTTCATCAATTTGATAAGATTGAGATGTTTATCTTTGCTCACCCCGAACATTCCTGGGAAGAATACGAGAAATTAAGGCAGACACTTGAGGAAATCATGCAGGGTCTGGGATTTCATTACCGGATTGTTAATATGTGCACCGGTGATATCGGGACCCCAAATGCAAAAAAATATGATCTTGAAGCATGGCTTCCCGGACAAAAAAAATACAGAGAACTTGCATCATGCAGCCATGATACTGATTTTCAGGCAAGGAGGCTCAATATAAAATACAGAGATGGAAGGAAAAAAGAACTGGTCCACACAATGAATAGTACTGCCTGCGCAATTGGAAGGACTTTAATAGCAATTTTAGAAAATTATCAGGACAAAAATGGAGATATACATATTCCGGAAGTGTTGCTTCCTTATATGGCAGGAATAAAGAAAATATCAAAAAAACAGTCCTGAACCTGATGCTGCCCTGACTTTTAATTAAGAACAATCTCAATTTAATACAAATAAAATGGATTTATAATTATTTCTTTTATGCTATAATTTGTTTTTGCCCGGAGAGGTGGCAGAGTCTGGTTGAATGCGGCGGTCTTGAAAACCGTTGAAGGTTTATACCTTCCGGGGGTTCAAATCCCTCCCTCTCCGCCATTTATAATAACTTGAAATAAATAGTCCGGTAAAACAAATTTTGATTTTAAATGAAGAAAATAATATGAAAAAAATTGTTGTAGAAATTATTATTTTAAGTTGATATAAATGAAAAGTATGCACCCATTTTACCCGATATACTTTTATCCCGTACATCGGGTGCTATCCCATATTCCATCATTTTTTCATAAGAAGCTCGCTGTGCATTATTCTTATCAGATATTGCTTTATTTAAAAGTGCTTTTAGTCCTGTCTTTTCAAATTCAGTCTGTTTTTGGGTAGCATAGGTTTTAGGCATAGTAAGGGTAATGCCCGGGTCTAATTTACCCTTCCATCTATCTTCTTCCCAGAATTTCTTTTCTCTATCCCTTAAAACTTTTTTAGCAGCTTCTAAAAGTAATTGTTTTTTAAAGTCTATTCCATCAGTCATTTTATTTAATCCTCAAACATTTCCGGAAATGCTTCTTTAAGCATTGCTAATTCTTTATCTGTCCATGCAACTCCACCTGTAACAAATCCACCACCATAATTAAATTCAGGTGCTTTCATCTGCACCTGTTGTGTGGTGGTACTGCTTCCGGTATTACTCGTAAGTGTTGTTTTAGGCGTATATCCCCTTGAACCTTCTGCCCATGTTTTTGTATAAGTTTTAGGTGTATATCCCCCTGAACCTATTCTATACTGTGCCATTTCTTTTCACTTCCTTTTTGTTGCATTAAAAAAGGACACTCGTTAAAGTGCCCTTAATTCTTATTTAGTTTTTAATTTAACTTATTATAATTTATCTATAGCTTCTAATATCATGTCTATATCCTGAAAACCTCCCGTAGCTATTGCTGTTACTTCTCCATCTAAATTAATAATCGGACTTCCGCTTTCACCATCTATTAGAATTGAAGCATTATAATTCTTTAGTATATTTTTATCTATATTACCTAAGACATATCCGATATAATTATTTTCTTTATTATATTTAAATCCATCATTTATCTTATCAGAATATAATATTGCATAATCCCTATTACCCTCAAAATCATTTTCATAAGTTAGCAACTCTGGATATATCCATTCTCCATTATTATTTCTAATTTTTATAGTGGTATATAATCCAGTATCTATATTATCATTTACATAATGTACACAATGTCCTGCTGTTATGATATAGAACCTATCTTTATATTTCATGCTAAAAGCAGTAAAGCCATCTGATGTCCAGTTACTGTTAGAACCATACCCATAATACACATTATCCAGTAAATCATTTAAATTATTAAGAAGTTCCTTATATTTTTCTAAATCTTTTTCTGTAGTATTGAGATTTTTCTTTAAATCATAATTATATGCTTTTAGGCTATTATAATCCTGCTGTAGACTACTATAATCATCTATTACATTATCCAGTCTATCCTCTAACTTTCTATACTTGTCTACAGTAACATAATTATCTAAATTTACACATCCAGATAATATTATAATACTTAATATTAATAGTATTGTTATAATTTTTCTCATCATATATTTAAAATACTACTTAAAAATATAAATAAGTGTTACAGGGGCTATTTTTTTGATTTTTTTTCTAACAGACCAAGAAAGATACTGACTATTTTAGGGTCAAACTGAATTCCACAATATCTCTTTACTTCTTCTTTTATTTGTTCTCCGGTCATTTTTTTTCTATAAGGTCTATCTTTACTCATAGCTTCATAAGAATTGATAAGAAATGCAATTCTGGAGATTACAGGAATTTCTTCTCCTTTTATTCCTCTGGGGTACCCACTGCCGTTGTACCACTCATAGTGGGAGAGTATAGCTCCTGATATTGGTTTTAATATTTTTGACGACTCTGCTATCCGGTAACCAATTTCCGGGAGTTTTTTAACTATTTCCCATTCTTCCCTGGATAGCCTGCCCGGTTTTGACATTATTTCATCTGCCAGAGCAAGCTTACCTATATTATAAACATCCAGTAGTAGTTTTAATTCTTCCAGTTTAAGATTTGAGAGTTTTAGTTTTTCCCCGACAGCTAGAGCATATTCTTTTAATTTTATGCTAAGTTCCTCAGTGCTATAGTCTGCCTTCTTTAAATTATCTCTAAGAGAATTTATGATAATTTCATTTGTAGATCTGCTATCGGTTATTTTATTTTTATACATCCTGTCTTCAGCTTCTTTTATTGTGTAATTTATTTTTTCTGATGGTTTATTCTTCGTTGAAGCGCCTATTGAAATACTGAGAGGCATATCTTTAACGCTTCTTTCTTTGCACAGTTTTTTTATCCTTTTCATAATTATAGAAGCGTCTTTGGAGGTTGTTTTGGGCAGTATCATTATAAACTCATCCCCGCCCCATCTTGAGATTATATCTTCTTTCCTAAAGCTCTCTTTTAATATATCTGCAATCTTTTTTAAAAATATATCTCCCTTGAGATGTCCATAAGCATCATTAATTACTTTTAGGCCATTTACATCTCCCATTACTATGGTCAGGGGTAGCTGTCTTTTTGTATCCAGTCTTTTTAGTTCTTCTTCAAAGTATGCTCTATTGTACAGTCCGGTGAGTGTATCATGAAATGATAAATACTTTATTTCTTCTTCGGCTTTCTTTTTTTCGGTTATATCACCGGTTATGCCGAATGTTCCTATTATATTACCTTTCTCGTCATACCAGGGGAACTTGGATGTAGAAGCCCATCTATCAGACCTGTCTATGAAAGTTTCTTTTTCCTCAAAATTCAATATGGGTTTACCTGTCTTAATGATTTTCTGCTCGTCTTCAAATGCCTGTTTTGCGTGCTCTTCGCTGAAAAAATCAAAATCTGTTTTACCTACTGCTTCTTCCGGGGTATCGACACCATATTTGCGTGCACACGCTTTGTTAATTCTAACGACCCTGCTTTCCAGGTCTTTAAAGAATATACTTTCGGTAATATTATCCATTAATGTATAAAAAAAGCTTTTTTCTCTCCCGAGGGCTTCTTTTTCCAGTTCTTTTCTTCTGGTTATATCCCTGGATATACCCATGGTTCCCATAACGTTTCCTTCTCTGTCATACCACGGGATTTTGCTGGCGCTCATCCAGTACTTTCTTCCTGCGTGTACTATTCTCTCTTCGACATCTATAATAGGAATGCCCTTTTTCATTATATTCTGCTCATCCTTAAATGCTTTTTTTGCATGTTCTTCGGGATGAATATCAAAATCTGTTTTTCCTATAATGTCCTCCGGTTTTTCTCCTATATAATTGGCCATAGCCTTGTTTACAATAATGAATCTACTTTTTTTATCTTTAATATAAATAAGGTCGGGAATATTGTTTATTAATTTCTGGAATAGGCTGAGTTGTTCGCTGTAGTCAGTAAATATATTTTTTTTATTGTATTTAGCGTTTTTTTTCTCAGTCATAGTAATCTTTAGTATTAAATTTTATATTTTTTTAAATTTTTCCAAACTTGATGATTATTATATTTACTAAAATTATTACAATATTATAGAACATTTTTAATTCTTTTCATACTATGTTTTTATAATATTAATTAAAGAAAATAATATCTAAATTCATAATTTATCAGGGATTATTCTAATATAATTAATACCTCCGGTAAGACCTGGAGTAAATTTAATAAAATAATTTTTCAGGACTTTGCTGAAGGTGTTTTAATTTGTTAGTATACAAAGAAAGGTAAAAAAGATATACTTTCCTGGTTGTTGAAAAGAGTAAAATATTTGACGCCGGTTGATAGTTTACGTGTTTTGTTTTAATAATAATGAAAGGAATCATGGCAATAAAGTTTACTGAAGATACAAAATTATCAGAAGTACTTGGCTCTCCTGAAGCACGCAAAGTTATTGATAAATACAGGCTGCCCTGTATGAACTGTGCAATGGCTGCTTACGAAGCTAAATTTTTAACACTCGGCCAGATTTCTAAGATTTATGGCCTTGATATAGATGGGCTTCTTGAGGAACTAAATGAAATTTCCTGAGACTTTGTATTTATTAAAATTTAATAAATAAATTTCTTTTTATAAGAATTATGAGTTTGCTTAAGACCGGGCATTTTTTGGGTTTCATTAGTATCTATATTACACAGCAGATGTTATGCAGGCGCCTGTAGCTCAATTGGATAGAGCAGTGGACTACGAATCCAGAGGTTGGGGGTTCGAATCCCTCCAGGCGCGCCACTTTAAAATTTCCCGGGTAAAATTGGGAATACAGTTAAAAAGAATTCACACTATTTTACAGCCTTTATTTTTGCGGATATAGGAAAGATGTATGAATTTTTTTAGGGTTGTGCCGGTTAAGTTTTATGCAAAACTTTCAATGTCCTGAGCCTGTTTATAGCAGCTGCTACTTCTATTTTTCGTGGCAATGCATAGCTTCCCGGATGCCGGCCTTTTTTGAAACAGGAGATTACATCCAGTCCATACATTTCAATATCTCTGAATACCATGTCTAAAATAGAAGCAAGTGTTCTTTCCCCGTCAATATATTTATTATTCAGGGCATAAAGCAGGATATCTGATATAGCGTTGACCTGACTTGAATCAACTATCTGTTCAACAGCGGACAGATCAATATTGTAAGAACCAAATATAATATTATCAAGACCTTTTGATTTCACCTTTTTTTTATTTCCCCTGTACGGGTTGATGCTTGAGGGAAGGGGAATCCTTCTGGTTATATTATTAAAAGGTAAAGTAGTTTCAATAATTCTTGTATCTTTTCTTTCTTTTATAACCTTAAATGCTTTTTCGGTTATAAGAAATGGGACATAACAATCCATCATGATAATGTTATCTGCAACTTCAAAATAATCTCCCGAGCCACCCATAACCATTACAGATGAGGTCCCAAATCTCCGGTAAATTTCTTTTACCCTATCAATAAAAGGTGTTATGGGTTCCTTGTCTTTAGGCACAATTTTTTGCATAATTTCATCTCTTATCAGGAAATTGGTGGCGGAGGTATCTTCGTCTATAAGGAGTAGCCTGGATCCACATTCAAGTGCCTCTATTATATTTGCTGCCTGGGAAGTGCTTCCGCTTGCATTGGCAGTTGAGAATTTGATAGTTTCTTTACCAAATGGAAGATTTGAGATAAAAGGAGATATATTTACTTTCTGTATATTTCTTCCTTCTTCTGCCCTGATTTTTACTGCGGAGTCAGTAGTAACAACATACTCCCTGCCGTCGCCGGGAACATGGTTATAGATACCTTTTTCAATTGCTCTAAGCAGGGTAGTTTTTCCATGGAAGCCACCGCCAATAATAAGTGTCACGCCTTCCGGTATTCCCATACCAGTAATTTTACCGGCATTGGGAGCTTCAAGTGTTACTTCAAGCTCTGGAGGGGATTTAAATGAAATAGCCTCTGATTGTGGAAGTGGGCTATCGCTAATGCCGCTTCTTCTGGGTAGAATGGAGTCTTTTTTTATAAATGATACCAGTTTATTTTTCTTTAATAGGCTGCGTAGATAATCCTGGTCCTCGCATACTTCAACATGTCTTTTTATCTTTTCCTCATCCAGGTTGCTGAATATCATTGAGGAGATTACTATTTCGGGAATTTCTATGGTCAGCATTTCAATACAGTGGTTTCCAAGTATTATTCTTCCTCTTGCCGGAAGGCCAGCGTAAAATCTGACCTCTACAAATTTATTGCTTACTTTACATGAAGTTCTCTGTAAAATTTCCTGTTTTCCGCTGTCTATTATTATCATACCTGATTTTCCTGTACCCCTGTTTCCTCTGGAAATTTTTTTGCATGCTCTGGCAAATAACCTGGAAACGTAGTCCTCAAGAGCTATTTTTCTGGATTTATTATTGAACAGGTCCGTACTGAATCCTGCTACTGACCGGTCGACAGTGGCTCTTAACCGTGAAGGGGAGGCGAAAGGGTCTCCCTGGACATAATCTATATGAAGGGTAAAATTGGGAAAATAGTAACTTCCTTTAAGCTGTTTATATGCTTTATATCCTCTGCGGTCTATACTTGAAATTATTTTTTTTATTTTTTCCATTTTTAATTTCCCGGTATATTTTTTATTATTTTATT
>CAZQQX010000021.1:0-33289 GCA_964595565.1 uncultured Actinomycetota bacterium | reverse complement strand
CACTTGTTCCCATCCCGAACACAAAAGTTAAGCCCTTCAGCGCCGATGGTACTATGTCTTTAATGGCATGGGAGAGTAGGTCACCACCGTATTTTTTATTCAATATGTAACTATTATTTTTTGATTTTAATATCATTATTTTTTTAAAGTCCGAAGTTTTACTCAGGAATCCGGGATTAAATTCTATAGCAGTAAAATTTTTTTAATTAAAGATAGTTTATTTAATATTTTATTATTTTCGTGGTAATTTGATAATTTGGGTTTGCTTTATAAGTTACTTAAATCCTTAAAATTATCTTTTAAATTATTGTAAAGTGACTTATATATTCGATAGATTTTATTATATATTTTAACATTCTTATCTAAAGGATTATTTTCTTCATCTATGTTGCTGATTATTTTATTAGAAATGGCTGTTAAGTCAGGGAAAATTCCACATCCCTTACCTGCTATGATTGCAGCTCCAAGAGAAGGACTTTCGTCAATTTTTAAAGTTATAACTTTTTTGTTTAAGGTATCTGCTATAATCTGTCTCCATACATGGCTTCTTGAACCACCCCCGGATAAAATAATTTTATCTGTAGAAATACCGGCAACTTCACTCATTAGTAAAAAGCAATCCATCTGGCTGAATGCCACTCCTTCCATGATTGCTCTTATGAAATGGTCCGGTTTGTGTAAATAAGAGATACCAAAGAATACACCTCTTGCGTCAGGGTCAGCATGGGGAGTCCTTTCACCTGAAAGATAGGGTAAGAATATAAGGCTATTTGAACCAACAGGCGCTCTTTCTGCCTGCATATCCAATAATTTATAGTTATTTACTCCAGGATGTTTTTTAATCATATCCAGTGGAGGGCCGAATTTATCGGAGTACCATCTGAATGACCCTGCGGCTGAAAGGGTTACTCCGGTAAGATGCCATTTTTCTTTGACGGCATGACAGAAAGAATGAACTCTTCCTTCAGGGTCGTATAGGGGTTTGTTGACACTGGTGAAAATTACACCCGAGGTCCCGATTGAGTCTAGAATTAAATTTTCTCTTATAATCCCGGCCCCAACTGCCCCAGCTGCATTATCGCTTCCACCGCCAGCTATAGGAGTTCCTTCAGTAAGACCGGTAAGCTCAGAAGCTTCTTTACTTACCTTTGATGATATTACCTCGGATTCAAATACGTCAGGCAGTAGATTCCTATCTATAGCAAGACCACTTAGAATTTCGTCAGACCAGTTTCTTGAAGGTATATCCATGAGAATCGTTCCTGAAGCATCGGAAACTTCAGTTGCATAGGTTTTTGATAACTTATATCTAACATAATCCTTGGGAAGTAGGATTTTTGACACCCTTTTATAGTTTTCCGGTTCGTTTTCCCTCAGCCATAATATCTTGGGCGCTGTAAATCCCGGTAAAGCCCTGTTATAAGAAAGCTTTATAAAGTTATCATGGCCGAAGGTTTTATATATTAATTCACATTGCTTCTGGGTTCTCTGGTCATTCCAGAGTATTGCAGGCCTTATAACTTGACCTTTATCATCCAGAAAGACGCTGCCGTGCATCTGGCCTGAGAGACCCACGCATACTATATCTTTCGGGTTGACATGAGATTTACTTATTACATCTTTTATAGATTTTACCGTTGCTTTCCACCAGTCCCCGGGGATCTGCTCGGCCCACCCGGGTCTGGGGGTTATAAGTTTATATTCACTTGTACTTGAAGATACAAGCTTAAAATTTTCACTTATCAGAAGAGCTCTTGTTGAAGTTGTTCCTATGTCAAGACCTAAAAGATATTTCATAATTTAAAAAAGTTGGCTGTTATATTTTTCCTGCCTTTGTTATTTCATTGTTTATATTAAATATTGATTAAATATCGCACTTTATTTTACAATGGTTGTTGGAATATATTTTTATAATTCTTCATGTCATGAATTTTTTATTGTTTGTTCAGGTTCTTTATGAAACTCCCTGCTCTTTAGTTTAAAATAATTTAACTTTAATTAAAAATTTAATTAGCTTACTCTGGATTGTTAAACCTTATCATTTTTAAAATATAGTAAGAGAAAAAAATAAGTTAGTCAAGTAAATTATATAATTAAGTTAAATAATTGGCTTGACTAACTGGGATTTTGTTTTATAATAATATGAAGAATTAAAAAATACTTCTATCCATTGATATCTATAAAAACAAGAGTTTTTTAATCAGATATGTTTGAAACTAATATTAATTATCTACATTATTTAATAAGTATATAAAGGTTTGAGCTTAACAGAGACTTATTCGGGTATGGTTAAATAAAAATATTTAGTTAAGGTTTTTTATTTTTTTGAATAGTTAAGGAACGTTTTAATATTTTATATTAAAAAATAAATTGTTTATTTTAAAATTATAAACGATAAGGATATAATTATAATAATTTATTATATATTTTTAAGAATTTTTTTATTTAGTTTATTTATATTTAAAATATGAAAAAGAAGGGGGGTGAGAAACAAAAAATATGAGAGTTGTCTTGGTGTGACTGGCAGTTTTTAATTAAGGCAAATCTCAGGTATTTTTATCAAAACTCATTAAAGGGAGGATAAAAAGTGAAGAAATTTCTAATTTTTGTTCTGGTGCTTTCATTTGTGGCTTCAATGTTATTTGTTGGAACTTCATGTAAGGCAGAAGAGGAAGCTGCAGAAGAAGGTAAAGATGTTTCAGAAATAACGGTAGTTGTAATAGGTAAATCAGTGCATCCCTACTGGTCAAATGTTGAGACAGGGGTAATGGATGCCAAAGAAGACCTTGGCGTGGATGCTATATTCTGGGTACCAACTGAAGAAGATATAGATGCACAGATAAGTACCATGGAAACTTATATAGCACAGGGAGTGGATGGTATTGCTGTAGCTCCTTCAGACCCGGTAGCAATGGGACCGTATATTAAAAAAGCTATGGATGCAGGAATACCGACAATTACTCTGGATACCGACGCTCCGGATAGCGAACGTCTGTGTTACGTTGGAACAAGCAACAAGGCTGCCGGCGTAGAAGCAGGAGAAGCTATGGCTGACCTACTTCCTGAAGGTGGAGAAGTAGCTATCGGTACGGGTTCATTGACAGCAATGAATTCTCTTGAAAGAATTGAGGGATTTGAGGAAGCAATTGAAGGAACAGATGTTACAGTCGTAGAACCGGTAAATAATGACGGAGAAGATTCTACAAAAGCTCTGGAGCTGGCAAACTCAACACTGGTTGCCAATCCTGATCTGGCAGGAGCCTTTGGAGTTTATGCATACAATGGTCCGGCCTGGGCTAAAGCTGTTAAAGAACAGGGTTTAGCAGGAGTTGTAAAAATTGTAGCATTTGATGCAACTGATGAGCATATTGAATACCTGAAAGAGGACGTAATACATGTTCTGGTAGCACAGAGGGAATATTTCCAGGGTTACAAGAGTGTAGAGTTGCTAACTTTAATGACCCAGAAAGGTATAGAAGAAGGAATGGATGAGTATGGAGTTCCAGCCTCAATGATTGTTGATACAGGAGTAAATATTGTTACTCATGATGGTCTAAAAGATTATGCCGATACTCTGGAGGAACTTGGAATTCCATTTGGATGGACACCTTAATCCAGATTTATTTTTAGTAACAGGTTCTTAACTAATAGTTTTGGGTGGCTTATTTTTATTATTCTTAGTAAAATATTACCACCCAAAACTATTTATAAGGATGTGAGATTATAGATGGCAGGATTAGCACCACTAATTGAAATGAGAAATATAACAAAGACTTTTGGTCCTGTTGTCGCCCTGCAGGATACAAGTCTTGAACTTATGCCCAATGAAGTACTTGGCCTGGTAGGAGATAATGCCGCCGGTAAGTCTACTTTAATGAAAATATTGAGCGGAGCTGTTTTACCTGATAAAGGAGAAATATATATTAAAGGAAAAAAAGTCCATATAAAAGGGCCGGAGGATGCCCGGAACATGGGTATTGAGATGATTTATCAGGATTTTGCTCTTGTCAATAATCTGGATATAGCATCAAATATTTATTTAGGCAGGGAAATCAGAAAGAAATTTATGGGCTTTATAAGGCTCCTGGATAAGAAAAAGATGGAAGAGGGAGCCTACAGGGTGCTGGATCGTATTAAGATTGATCTGGATACAGTCAGGGCTGAGGTTGAATGCCTTTCTGGAGGGCAGCGCCAGAGTGTAGCTATCGGACGGGCAACTGCTTTTGACGCAAAGGTTATAATAATGGACGAACCGACAGCAAGTCTGTCAATAAAAACAATAGGAGAGCTTCTTGAATTGATTAAACAACTGAAAAAAAGAGGAATCTCTATTATTATTATCAGTCACCGTTTGCAGGACGTCTTTACTGTATCTGACCGGATTATGGTACTTAAGACAGGTCGAAGGGTAACGGTTAAAAATACCAGTGCAACTGATATAGACGAGATAATAAGCCTGATGGTAAAGGGTTTAAGTGATAAAGAAAAAAATGAAACCGGCGAACCGAACCTGAATGTAAAAAGGTTTAAATGATATAGTTTATATAATTACCTTTAATAATATTTAAAATGGTATAAATATGCTGTTACCTGAATAAAGGTTGAATATCTGTTAAGTATTGATGCGGCTATTTTATCGGGCGTTCAGCTTAAAACACTATGGCTTTCCCCTCTGGCGTATGGTATCATAAGTCACCGCTATTACCAGGATAATACCAAGAACTACATCCTGAAGATAAGAAGATACTCGTATCAAAACCATACCATTTACAACGACACCCATTATGGCAGCTCCAATTACTGACCCCAGAACGGTGCCTCTACCACCAAAGAGGCTTGTTCCCCCTATTACAGAGGCAGCAATAGCCCATAGCTCCCAACTTCCTCCTGTAGCAGGATTGCCCTCGCTGAGACGGGAAGCTATAATTATACCTGTTACACCGGCAATAAAGCTGCTGGCGACATAACAAAAAATCCTTACTGTGTCAATATGAATACCGGATAATCTTGCAGCTTCAATATTTCCACCAACTGCAAATATATAACGGCCAATGGCAGTGAACCGAAGAATGAAAGCTACGATAATAGCTATAACTATTAAAACAAAAAATTGGAAGGGAATACCCAGTACTTCTCCCTGTCCAATAAAGAAGAATGATTCAGGTAATCCTGATATAATCCATCCTCTTTTTATATACGAAGCCAGGCCACGCGCCCACATGAGTGTACCCAGGGTGATAATAAAAGCAGGAACCCGGAGCTTGGTAACGAAAATACCGTGGAATAGGCCAATAAGTCCAGAAATTATCAATACAATAATAATAGATACCGAAATAGGTAACCCCATGTCCACCATTAGATATGCAACTAACATATTTGTAAGGGCTACCATGGAGCCTAATGAGAGGTCAATTCCTCCAGTTATAATAACCAGGGTTTCCCCAATTCCCAGAAGAGCAAAGTTGGTTACCCATCGGGAGATTATCTGGAAGTTAGCAGGAGAGAAAAAAACATTGTTCATAAAATAAAAAAAGAGGCACAAGAAAATAAGTGCGATAAGAATATTGGCCTCTTTAAATTTGATAAAGGATAATACTTTTTTTAATAATATAGGTGATTTTTTTGAATCATTATTAATATTATCATTTTTCATTAATAACTCCTTAATGCCGGCCTATAAAAGTATAAATTTAAATAATCCTGCTACTATTTTAAATATCCGGGCATTTACCGGAATAAGTTACTATGATTATCATATCATCTTTTGGTTTTAAAATTTTTTGGTAAAAATAATTATTTTTAGAGGTTGATGTGTACAATTTTAAAATTTCAAATTTTTTTTGAATTAAAAACATACTAAGAGAAAATAATTAGTTAGTCAAGTAAAAAATTAGTTAGGCAAATAAATTATAAAAATAAGTTAAAAAATTGGCTTGACTAACTGATACTTTAATTTTATAATTGGAATGTATAAAATATGATATATAAAAATTTTAATTAAACTTCTATATAAAATGATTCCAATAAAAAAGCAAAAAACTCTTAAACAAAGCAATAGAAAAATAATATTAAATATATTCCGTAATTCAGGAGAAATATCAGTATCCGACCTTGCCAGAGAGGTGAGTTTAAGCAAGCCAACATTAATCACCATAATAAATTATTATTTAAAAAAAGGGCTGGTTGTAAACACGGGAAAGGGGAACTCTACAGAAGAAGGCGGTAAGAAACCAAATATATACAAATTTAATGATGATGGCGGTTATGCCATTGGTATGATTGTATCAGCTAACAAGTTATCGGCTGTAATTACAAATTTAAAAATTAAAATTCTGCATAAGAAGTCAATACCGCTTGAGACAGATGAAAAGTTTGATAGCGTACTGAATAAGATAGTTGATCTTTACAATATTCTTGTAAATAGTAATGGTATTGATAGGGATAGAATTGTCGGTCTTGCCGTAGGAGCATATGGCATAACCAATATAGATAGAGGGGAGGTAATTTTTTCACCTCATTTTCCATCATGGGGAAAGAATTTAAAACTTAAGGAGAAAATAGTTAAGCGCATTCCTGATGAAATACCGGTTATTGTGGACAATCATTCAAGATTCCAGGTTTTTGCCGAGAAAGTTCTGGGGCTTGGGAAAGGAAAGAATAATATTGTGGCTGTGCAGGCAGGTAAAGGGCTGGTAGCAGGAGTAATAATAGAAAATGAAATAAAAAGGGGGAACCATTATTTAATAGGTGAGATAGGGCATATGGTGGTAGATCCCGAGGCAAGGGAGATCTGTGTCTGTGGCGGTAAGGGTTGTTTTGAAGCTATGGTCACAACTAATAGAATACTAAGGCTAGCAAGGGAAAAATATAAAGATTATCCGGATTCAATTATATTCAATGGAAATGGTCCTGATAATGCAGATATCTTTAGAATATTTGATGCTTCAAATAAAAGGGATAAGCTTGCACTTTATTTAATGGATGACGCAATAAACTGGTTTGGTATCGGTATATCAAATATTATTCTGGTTTATGACCCACAGGTAGTGATAATTCAGGGGATATTTACAAAAGCCGGGGAATATTTTATTAATAGTTTGAGGGAAAAGATTAATAGAGTTTCATTGTTTTCTATAAAGAGAAAAACCGAGATTAAATATTCTGAACTTGGTGATAATGTAGGGGTTCTGGGTGCAGCGGCATATGTATTGTCAAAATATTTTGAATAGATTTTAGGTACAATTTTTTTATAAAAGTTTTAAAAAAAAATTATATGATTAAAGGAGGTGAAAACAATTAATTGAGATTTGTCCAGGCGTGATGGTCGTCTTATAATTGAACAAATCTCGGAACTATTTTATCAAAGATCATTTAAAGGAGGATAAAAAAGTGAAGAAGGTTCTAATTTTTACATTAGTGTTATCTTTTGTGGTTTCAATGTTATTTGTTGGAACTTCATGTAAGGCAGAAGAAGCTGCAGAAGAAGTAGCAGAAGAGGTGGAAGAAGTAGCCGAAGAAGAGGAAGAAGAAGTTGAAGAAGTAGAAGAAGCGGAACCTGTTACTATTAGCTGGTGGCATATCCAGACTGAGGAATCTCAGAAAGAGTACTGGCAGGATCTTGCTGACAGGTTTATGGCTGACAATCCCAATGTAACAATTGAGGTTACAGTTATGGAAAATGAAAACTTCAAAGCTAAGATGACCACTGTTATGCAGACCGGAGAAGTTCCTGACTTATTCCAGAGCTGGGGCGGCGGCACAATGAATGCTCAGGTTGATGCAGGATTACTGAGAGATATTACAGCAGATCTTACAGAAGACGGCTTTGCTGATACAATCTCACCGGGTGCTCTTGGCGTATATTCTTATGAGGGCAAAAACTACGGAGTACCGAGAGACATGGGAATGGTTGGTATTTTCTACAATACCGAGCTGTTTGAACAGGCAGGAATTGATGCTCCTCCAGCAACATGGACCGAGCTGCTTGAAGTTGTTGATAAATTTAATGATGCAGGTATTACCCCGATTGTAGAAGGTGGAGGAGATAAATGGCCGGCTGCATTTTCATGGGAATACCTTGCAACAAGAATCGGTGGAGAAGCCGCTTTTAATGCAGCTTATAATAGGTCTGGTTCATTTACCGCTGAGCCATTTGTAGAAGCCGGTAATAAACTTGTAGAGCTGGTTGATGCAGGTGCATACCAGGATGGTTTCCTTGCAGCAACGTGGGGCGATGTAGCAACCATTATGGGTAATGGTGAAGCAGCTATGAACTGTATGGGACAATGGGGCCCCGGTTCATACAGAGAAAATAGCGCTGATGGAACAGGGCTTGATGGAAAAATAGGCTGGTTCAAATTCCCGGAAGTTGAAGGAGGCGCTGGAAAACCTACAGATGCTCTTGGTGGCGGTAATGGATTTGTAGTAGGAAAAGATGCACCGGATGAAGCCATAGATTTCCTTAAATTCATGCTAAATGTTGAAGAGCAGAACAAACAGACAGAGCTGGGAATGGGGGTTCCGGTTGTAAAAGGTGCTACTGTAGAAGATCCTGTACTTTTACAGATTGTTGAAGGAAGAGATGAGGCTGAATACCTGCAGCTTTACTATGATCAGTATCTCCCGCCTGCTACAGGTGCTGTTGTTAATGATATAGTTCAGGCAATACTGGCTAAATCAATGACACCTGAAGAAGCAAGCCAGATGCTTGAAGACACAGCTGCTTCTGAATTAGACTAATTGTTGTTTGCGTCTAAATAAAAGAAGGGATTGGGCTAAATGCCCAATCCCTAAAATTTAAAGAGTAATAAAAATTTTTAATAAAGGATAATATTATATATAATATATATAGATATTAGAGGGAGTGTTATCATAGAATCGTTAAAGAAAATGAGAACCCGAAATTTATCTAAAGATAGAATAAAAGTTTTTTTATTCCTTATTCCTGCTGCTGCTCTTATACTTACTTTCCTGGTTATTCCAATATTTCAATGCGGTTATTACAGTTTATTTGACTGGAATGGGATGGGACCTGCCGAAGATTTTACAGGGTTACAGAATCTCAAAAATATACTTACCAATAAGGTTTTTTTAAAAGCTGTAGGCAATAGTTTTACTATTGTTGCACTCTCATTATTTATACAGCTCCCGATGGCTTTATTTCTGGCAATTGTAATTGGACGCGGAATAAGAGGCCGCGCTTTTTACAGAACAGTCTTTTTTTTGCCATATGTTCTCTCGGAAGCTATTACTGCTGTCATGTGGCGGATTCTTTATAATCCAGAGCCAAGCAGAGGTTTTATAAATGCAGTTTTTCAGGCATTTGGATGGGAGACAAAGGCGTGGCTGGGAGATACAAGTCTGGTTCTCTTTTCAATATTTGTCGTGCTTACCTGGAAATATATTGGATTTCACATGCTTTTATATATAACAGGTCTGCAAAATATATCAAAGGATATTGAAGAAGCAGCTTTAATTGACGGTGTAAACAGACGGCAGATGTTAACATATATAACCATACCATTATTAGCAGGTACTATAAGAACATCAGTATATTTATCAGTGCTTGGCTCATTGCAGGTATTTGCTATAGTATGGATTATGACCAAAGGCGGTCCGGTTAATGCAAGTGAGGTACTGTCAACATACATGTACCGCTTTAGTTTTGTGCGGTTCCAGCTTGGTTATGGTGCAGGCGTGGCAATAGTTATGCTGATTATTGCCCTGATTTTTTCTATAACATACATGAGTTTTGTACGGAGAACAGAGCATATAGCATAGAAAGGACTGGTTTATGTCAGACAATGGTGCAAGAAAAAGTAAAAAATTAAAAGATAAAATTCCGATAATATTAAAATATATTATTCTTATAATGGCTCTACTTTTTATTATCGTTCCCATAATAATTATTATATTTGGTGGATTAAAAACACGTGGTGAATTCTATACTATACCATATGTTCCTCCCATACCACCAAGGTGGGGAAATATTGTTAGAATTGTGAAGATGCCAATTTTCTGGTATATGTTACGCAATAGTATGGTTGTAACGACTGCAGCTACGGCCGGGGTGGTAATTATTGCTTCAATGTCAGCTTTTGTATTTGCTCGCATAAATTTTAAGGGTAAAGGCGTCATGTTTCAATTCTTTACCCTTGGCCTGATGTTCCCGGCCACTGTAGCTATTTTACCTATTTTCCTTATAGTGAGGCAGATAGGTTTACAGAATAACCTGATAGCGGTAATACTGGTACTGACGACATTTCAACTTTCCATGTCAACTGTAATCCTCCGTAATTTTTTTATGGAAGTTCCTTCGGAACTTCAGGATGCCGCAATGATAGATGGATGCAATACCATAGGATTTTTCTGGCGTATACTGATACCACTGGCAAAACCATCTCTGGCTGCAGTTGCGTCTCTGGCTGTAGTTAATACATGGAACGATTTACTGGTAGCACTGGTTCTGATAGATAGTGAAAAGCTGTGGACACTGCAGCTTGGAACAATGCAGTTTCAGGGTCAATACGGACAGGATCTGTCTCTGGTGTCAGCATTTCTTATACTGGCAGCGATACCTGCTGTGATATTTTATATGTTTGCCCAGCGTCATATTGTTTCAGGTTTGACTGCGGGTTCAATAAAGGGTTAAATTAGTAAATTATTTTTGTAAATCAAAATTTTTTTAATTTCTAAATAACACTAATTTTCCAGCGGGGATAAATTATAATCGTGGGTTTAAAATTTGTTGATTTTAATTTTTAAGTAAATTAAATATTTTAAAGAGGATCGGTTAAAACGAAAGAAAGAGAAAATAAGGTAGATAAAACTTATCTTGATAAAAATAAACCAGTTGATGAAAGGGTGAAGAACCTTTTATCAATCATGACTATTGAAGAAAAAATAGCCCAGCTTGGCAGTGTATGGATATATGAAATTCTGGAAGGTAAAGAGTTTTCTGAGAAAAAAGCCAGTAAGTTAATGGGCAGCGGTATCGGACAGATAACGAGACTTGGAGGAGCAAGCAATTTTAGCCCGAATGAATCAGCAAGAACAGCAAACATGATACAGAAATATCTGCTTAATAATACAGGTCCCGGGATACCTGCTATTATTCACGAGGAATCCTGTAGCGGATATATGGCAAAAGGAGCCACCTGTTTCCCGCAGATTATTGGAGCTGCAAGTACATGGGAGCCGGAGTTATTAGAAAAAATGGGTGTTGAGATAAGAAAGCAAATGAAAGCTGCAGGTGCCCATCAGGCGCTTGCTCCTGTTCTTGATGTCGCAAGGGATGCCAGGTGGGGAAGAGCTGAAGAGACGTTTGGAGAAGACCCTTACCTTGTTTCAAAAATGGGTTCATCTTATATAAAAGGGCTACAGGGTAAAAACTGGCAGGAAGGAATTATGGCGACCGCAAAACATTTTTCCGGATATGGAGTATCGGAGGGAGGTATGAACTGGGCCCCGCCACATATTCCTGAGAGAGAAATGAGAGAGGTTTTCCTGCGGCCCTTTGAAGTTGCTGTAAGAGAGGCCGGTATAGCTGCTATTATGCCGGGTTATCATGAACTGGATGGAATTCCATGCCACAGCTCAAAAAAATTGCTTAAAGATATACTGAGGGATTTATGGAACTTTAATGGTATGGTTGTATCTGATTATTTTGGAATAAACATGTTAAAAGAATTTCACCTAATATCGCCTGATAAGAAATATGCAGCGAAACAAGCCATGGAGGCAGGTGTAGATATAGAGCTCCCGAGTACTGATTGTTATGGAAAGCCATTAAAAGAGGCTCTTGAGCAGGGAATAATTGATGAAACATTAATTGGTATATCTGTGGCCAGAATACTTAAAATGAAATTTTTAATGGGTCTTTTTGAAAATCCATATGTTGATGAGAAAAGACCATCAAAAATATTTGACACGCCGGAGCAAAGATTACTGGCAAATAAAATAGCGCAGAAGTCAATTGTGCTGTTAAAAAATTATAATAAAATGCTGCCTCTAAGAAAGGATATACAATCAATTGCTGTAATTGGGCCAAATGCTGATGAAGAGAGAAATATGATAGGTGATTATGCATATCCATGCCACATAGAATCACTGATTGAGATGAAAGATAATAATGAAACATTTAATACCCCTGTCCCCGATAAATTAGAAATGGTGGATAATTTTGTTCCAATCTTAAGCATACTGGATGGAATAAAAGAAAAAGTAAGCAGGAAAACAAATGTATTTTATTCAAAGGGCTGCAATATAACGGGAGAAAATAAGGATGGTTTTGAAAAAGCTACAGAAATTGCAAAAAAATCCGATATAGCAGTTATGGTGGTTGGAGGTAAATCAGGTATTATTGATGAATGCACAAGTGGAGAGGCAAGAGACAGAGCAAGTTTAGATTTACCCGGGGTGCAGGAAGACCTTGTAAAAGCTGTATACAAGACAGGGACACCGGTGGTAATTATACTTGTTAATGGAAGACCGCTATCTATAAGCTGGATTGCTGAAAACATCCCGGCAATAATAGAAGTCTGGTTACCCGGTGAAGAAGGAGCAAGAGCAGTAGCAGATGTTCTTTTTGGTGATTATAATCCCGGTGGTAGGCTCCCGATGTCTTTTCCAGGGTCGGTAGGCCAGGTTCCGGTATATTACGGGCATAAACCTTCAGGAGGACGCTCTTACTGGAAAGGCGATTATGTGGAAATGAGCACCACGCCTCTTTTTAGTTTTGGTTATGGTCTGAGCTACACAGATTTCGAATATAATAATTTAAGAATAGAGCCGATAGTTGCGAAATGGAATAAAGAGGTAAAAATAAGATTTGATGTAAAGAATACGGGCTCTTATGAAGGAGATGAAGTAGCCCAGTTATATGTAAATTATGTCCAATCTGAAATAACGAGACCTGTAAAGGAGCTTGAGGGTTTTAAGAGAATTAATCTAAAACCGGGTCAGATGAAAACAGTAACTTTTATTCTTCCTGTGACACAGCTCGGGTTTTATAATAGGGAAATGAAATATGTAATAGAACCGGGGACTATAAAAATTATGATAGGGAGTTCTTCAGAAAACATCAGGCTAAATGGAGAGTTTAAAATAAATGGTAAAATGAAAGAAATAAGAAATAAAATTAGCTATTTCTCATCTGCAAAGGTAGGATAAATACCAGGACAAATTAACCCGAGGGTAAAATATTAAATAAGAATAAAAGATATTATTACCAGAATGATTGTATTGCTAACTATATTCCAGTACCAGGTAGTCCTTCTCTAAAAAAATAATAAAAAGTCAGAAAAAAAGAAATTTTTATTATTTTTACCACTTTTTTTAAATAATACAGATATTTGCTATATTTTATTTAAAAATTTTAGTATAATTATACAAAATTAGTAAATATTATAAAATTTAATTATTTTTTTATATTATTTACACAAAAAATAAAAAATTTTAAGTGAAAAAGAGAGTAAGAATGGCAATAGAGTCAGAGATGCTTAGAGGGAAATGCGGTAGAGCAAATTATAATAAGTTGTTAGAGATAAAAAATAGTTATCTAATGGAATTTATTTCTAAATTTGTAAATATTCTAAATCCTGAATCTGTGTTTGTGTGCGGTGATTCAGAAAAAGATTTTGATTATATAAGAGAAAAAGCAATAAAAGATGGTGAAGAAATAAAACTCAGGGTTCCCGGGCATACAGTTCATTTTGACGGGATAAATGATCAGGCAAGAGATAAAAAGGCAACCAAATTCCTGGTTCCTGAAGGTATAGAGTTTGGAAGGGGATTGAATACTATTAATAAAGCTGAGGGGCTCAAAGAAGTCACGGATATAATGTCTGATATAATGAAGAATAGAGAACTTCTTATACTATTTTTTACTCTTGGACCTGCAAATTCACCATTTACTATTTCATCGGTGCAACTTACTGACTCAAGTTATGTAGCACACTCAGAAATCATACTTTACAGGTCAGGATATGGAGAATTCAGAAGGATTGGGAATAATAATGATTTTTTTAAATTTGTGCACTCTGAAGGTGAACTTGAAAATAGTGTCAGCAAAAATGTTCCCGGGAGGAGAATATATATAGATACAGATGAAAACATTGTATACTCTATGAACACACAGTATGGAGGCAATACTATAGGTTTGAAGAAGCCTGCAATGCGCCTGGGAATAAGTAAAGCAGCCAGGGAAGGATGGCTGACGGAACATATGTTTATTTCCGGTATTCACGGTCCGGGAAACAGAATTACTTACTTTGCGGGTGCTTTTCCCTCTATGTGCGGGAAAACTTCTACTGCAATGATAAAAGGGGAAACTATTATAGGTGATGATATAGCACATGTAAGAAATCTAAATGGGGATGTGCGTGCTGTTAATGTAGAAATTGGAGTCTTTGGAATAATAAAAGATATTAATCCTGAAGATGACCCTATAATATGGGAAGCTCTGCATAGTGAGAATGAAACCATTTTCTCCAATGTTTTGATTGATAAAAAAGGAGAGGTTTACTGGATTGGTAAACCCGGAAAACAACCCGAAAAAGGGATTAATTATTCCGATGAATGGTACCGGGGTAAAGTTGATGACAATGGAAACGAGATTAAACTTTCTCATAAAAATGCAAGGTTTACTACTGGTTTAAAGAATCTGGAGAATATTGATTCAGAATACGATAATCCACAGGGTGTATTACTGGGAGGGATAATATATGGAGGAAGAGATTCTGATACCTTGGTCCCGGTTCAGGAGGCTTACGGATGGGAACATGGAATTGTTACCATGGGGGCTTCTATAGAATCTGAAACAACAGCAGCCACTCTTGGTAGAACAGGAATAAGAACATTTAATCCTATGTCAAATATTGATTTCCTGTCCATACCAATAGGAAGGTATGTGGATATAAATATAAAGTTTGGCCAATCATTAAAAAACCCACCAAAAATATTTGCAGTAAATTATTTTTTAAAAGATAAAGATGGCAAATATCTTAATTCAAAGTTAGATAAAATGATATGGCTGAAATGGATGGAATTAAGGGTTAACGGGGATGTAGAGGCAATAGATACAGGAGTTGGTTTAATACCTTTGTATGAAGATCTTAAGGCATTGTTTAAAGATCTTCTCGGAAGAGAGTATCTCAGGGAAGATTATATTAAACATTTTACTATAAGAGTTCAGGAGAATCTTTCCAAGATAGATAGAATTTTAAAAATATACAATGAACTTGGTTCTGAAGTCCCGGATATATTATTTAAGATTCTCGGGGAGCAGAAAAAAAGATTTGAAGACTTAAAAAGAAAAAAGGGAGAATATATTTCACCGTTCTCTTTTTAACACTTTTCTTTAATGATAAATTACGGCCGTTTTACAGCGATTGAACTGGATTATCTGCTATATTATGGTAAATGCTGATGTTTATATAAATTACACCTGCATCCAAATTTAATGATAGCTGTCAAATTTATACATGACAAGTCCCGAACAGGGTTTCGGGTAGAAATAAGTGGATTTTTCCGGCATAATATATCCAGCAGCGCAGGTCCTTTCAAGTTCAAAAACCGAAGGTGGGTTTAAAAATATCCCGATATCAAATTTCCTGCGATCTATGCTGTCTATTACATTATTAATTGAATGGCTGTATCCGGTTTTTTTAATTTTATAGCGGGCAGCAATTTGTTCCATAAAAAATTTATGGAGTATATTTATATCCATTAAAAGGTAATCCTTATCCGAGTTATTTTTAAAGGCAATTTTATCTAAATTAATTTTTTTTAGAGTTAAAAAACAAGAGTTTTTATCCATATCATAAAGGAAAAAGCTTTTAAGCCCTTTTTGCTTTGATTTTGATAGTTTTTCTTTAATATAATCATTAGATTTTAGTGATTGTATTTCAAAATCAAAGCTGTTACTGATGATTTTAATTAATTCATTTAAACCCGGATATTTTTTAAATTTTAATAGTCTGTAGTTTGGCAGTATCAAAAAGTCGCTCTGGTTGCTATCAATATACAGGGTAAGAATAAAATCTTCAGGCATTAATTTATATTCTTTTTCCTGCTTAAACTGTTTCAAATGGTTGTTTCTGTAATTCAGCGAGGTTTCGTATCTGTGGTGCCCGTCTGCTATTATCAGTTTTTTATTTTTCATCAGGTCTGTAATTATATTTATATCCCGGTTATCTGAAATTTTCCACAATTTAAATCTTAAACTATTATCGTATGCGGCACGTGTATCTATTACAGGATTTTTATTAACATTGTCTTTCAGTATTAATTTTATTTTTTGTTGTCTGTCATTATAAAGCGTATAAACAAGCCCGAAGTTTGTCCTGCATTCAGATAATAATTTTAATCTGTCTTTTTTTATTGTGGATGAGGTTTTTTCATGGGGGATAATTTTTAGATTGGAATATGGCTCTATTCTGGTTAGACCGATGAAACCTGAAATTTTTTTTGTATCACCGCTGTGCACAAAACTTTCTTCAAAGACATAAAAACATCTTTCGCTGTCAGTTTTTAGTATGCCGTTATCTATCCAGCTGGTTAGGGTTTTACCTGCTCTGATGTATCTTTCTTCGGTTTTACCTTCCGGAAGGGTAAGATTAATAATATTGAAGGGGTGATATTTGTAAAGTTCTTTTTTAAGGTGCGGGGAAATTACGTCATAGGGAGGAGATATAACTTTAGAAATATTTCTTACTTTATTTTTATTATAAAAAAGTCCTCTTAAAGGTAGAATATCAACCATATAATTAATCCTTTTAAAGAAGTAAGGATATTAAGCGTTGTTAGAACCTTACTAAATTAATATAAAATTGATTTGAGATTATATCAATATAAATTTTTATTTACAATAATATATTTGAGCTAAAAAAATTAAATTTTATATTATATCCCCCGGCAATTGTCTCCAGGCACTTGACTAACTTATGGGAATAATTTAACATTTCAAACAGTTGAAAATATTAATAGTATTGAAAAAAAATATATTCAGATATGGCTATATACCGGTTAATGTGTATAAATCTTTATAATCAGGTATATCTTTAAACAGTTTTACAACAGGGTTAGTATTTATATTAGTTATAAGAATAAGGATAATAAAATGGCAGAATCAGGGAAAAAAAGTATAGAGTATTATAATAATAAACTTAAGAATCTGGGATATAAGTCAACAAAACCCAGGAAAGCTATAATTAGCGTATTAAAAGAAAACCCCAGTTTTTATAAAGCTGATGAAATATACCTTATGGTAAGGAAAAATTATCCGGAAATCGGTATAGCTACTGTATACAGGACTCTTGAACTTTTATCAAGAATTAATTTAATTTGTAAAATCAGCCCTGGCAACGATAAGTCTTATTACATGCTGTCAAGAGATTGTAAAAAGGAAACATCAGTATATATGATATGTGAGAACTGCGGGAACATTATAGTAAACAACAAATGCCTCAGGGATGCTGTAAAAATAGAAATGATAGATGATGCACAGAAACGTATTTTTAAAAATTGCAGGATTAAGATAGATAAATATCAGATATTCTTTTCCGGAACATGTAGCAAGTGCTCACGTTAAATTAATCTAAATATGCAGAAAGCTCTAATAGTATGAAATATATAATATTATTTTTGGTATTTAGCTTTTTTGGAGTTGGAGTAGAAGTATTTTTTTCCTCGATACATGATTATATCAGGTACAGGGATAAAGCATTAAAAGGAAGGTCTTATTTATGGATGTTCCCCATTTATGGAATATGGGGGCTGGCAATCGGGCCTTTATATAATATGATAAATTTTATCCCTTTTATATTAAGGGGATTTATCTATCTGGTAGTTATTTTTGCAGGAGAATTTGGCTACGGCTGTTTATTAAAAATTACCATAAAAAAGTGCCCGTGGGAATATAAAGGTAGATGGGCATTACTGGGTGTGGTTAATCTTTTGTATTTACCGTTCTGGTTAGTTTTTGGTTATATATCTGAGTTAATGTATAGAAGCATTATATCTATAATTATATAATAAATGTAAAAGATTTTTTGCAGATCATTTTAAATATCAGCCAGAATCTAAATTTTTTCTGTGAATAAACTTATTAGTTAGATAAATAAGGGATACATTAAATTATTTGTGGTATAAATTTATGTGATATTTATTATCAGATTAAGATATATTATTATTCTGTGATAGATTATTTTTTGAATTTAAATTTTTCCTAATCTTATAAAATGGCATAATAATTATAAGGACTGCTATTATCCCCCATATTATGGTGAATATAAGATTAATAATATGATAGTTAAAAGCTGCAATTATAGCAGGTCGCTCGGGGAACCCGAGTGCTACGATTGCAAATACAAAAGCAGCCTCATATGTCCCGAGTCCGGCAATTGAATGGGTCGGCAGTACAGCAGATAATTCTGCTGCAATAGTTGCAATTAGTACAACCCATAAAGAAAGTTCGGAGAAATCATAACCGATAGGTTTTAAATATGCGTGTATAAGGAAGTAATAAGAAGTAAATTTTATTACTCTTGTAGCCACAGTAAGGAGAAATACTTTCCAGTAAACTCCTCTTTGTCTAATTATTATTATACTTTTATGAGTCTCTTTTATTTTATCATATAAATAAATGAAAACTTTACTGCTATTAAGACGGGGGGACCTTTTTAAAAGATATTCGCCAATTTTTATGAAGAAATTAACAAATTTTGAAAGGAAAAATAAAAGCAGGAGGCTGGCTATAAGAAATAATGAAGAGATAATAATAATACCCGCAGAAGATATAGAATATCTGTTTATCCCAACGATAATGATAGAAATAGTGGCAATGAAGAAAACCAGTATTAGTTCAAATATGAGGCCAATCATTAGAGTTGAAACCCCGATTTCTACAGGTATTTTAAATTTTCTTTTCAGTGTGTATACATAAGAAAGTTCACCTGTTCTTGCCGGGAGCACCATATTGAAGGCATTTCTTATAAGCGATATAAGAAACATATCTGCATATCGTATATCCTCTGTTCCTATAAGAATTTTTTGCCTGTAGGATTTAAAGAAGTCCATTGAAAACATTAAGCCGAGGCCAATGGCAAGAGACGGCATGTAGGCTTCAATAAATGATTTTTTTAAATCGGAGAAGCTTACGCGGTTAAGAAGAAAGTAAACAAGATATGCGCCCAGTCCAACTACTATAACTATATTTATTATCCTTAATATTAGTCTTCTTGTATTGGTTCGTTTTTCCATAATTCTTTTTATATATTTACTGGAACTTCCGGTTGAACTTCAGGCTATTTAACAGCACAGCTGAGAATAAAATAAATTTAGGGCGAATTATAAGAGATAATTAATTCTTAATAAACCATTAAAGAATATTTATTATTTTTTTAATCTAAGGCACTTTCTTCAGCATCCGGTTCTTCCCCGGTTCCCTGAATATCTCCTACATCAATAAGTGCAATGGCGCCCAGAGTAGACACGTTATTAAATTCAAAAGTTTTTGATGAAGAAATCACAAGCTCTGTAGATTCCAGATTATCAGTATCAAGTATGGATACGGTAAATCCCAGAATGTCTCCATCGGAAGGTTTGTAATTTGTAAAGTTGTACCAGGGAATGCTTGCTTCAAGTATATATCCATTTACCAGTCTGGTTGAATTTATTATTGCGCCCCCCGGCGCTGAATTTGAAGGCCAGCTTGTAAACGACTCGGCAAGGGTTCCGGAAAAACTACCCGGGGATAATCTGATCTCGTAATCATCACTGTTATAGAATTTAATCTGCATATCCTCTTCAAGTTCGGTATCAAATACAATTGATATACTATCACCTTTATTTATCTGGTTCCCTACGTAATTCTGGCTGAATACATCATCAATAACCTGAACAGCGAGAAAGAAATTGTCATCATCCCAGCATGAATAAAATGTGCCGGATATATCGTTTCTTGATGTGTAGTTTTCTTTTTTAATTGTTGGTGCAAAATCGCTGAAACTATCAAATTTATTCCATTCCTGGATGCTGGCATCTATGACCGGGGGACTATAACATTTATAAGAGAATAAGGGAACACCTGTCGGGATTGTATTATTGGTTCTAAAAACAGAGTTATTTAAAACCTGGTTTTTCTTTTCCTCTGTGTCAACATTTACTGTGGTTTCTCCCTCGGGCTCAATTTCATACTGAACGCTAAAATTTACTGTATTGGAGGATGCAATTGTATTTCCATTTTTATCTACAACATGGGCTACCATTTCATATTCACCGGAGCTACCGGGATTCCAGTTATACTCATAAGGTGGCGAAGTAAAAGACTTTATCTCGGTGTTATTTACCATTATTTTTATTGTGTAATCTGTGCTCTCTACTTCTGCTGCTTTTATTTCAATGGGAACAGTTTCATTCTCGTTAACAAAATTAAATACATTATCGTCGATTGGTGAAGCTATCAATAAACTATAATCTACTTCCTCTTCTGTTTGCTGTTCTCCGGAAAATAAATCAAAGGAAGTACAGCTTCTTAAAGAAAAAAATACAATAAGAGCAACTATTAATATTAGAGCAAAAAGTATATAAGGAATTCTGTCAAAAATAAACATATGTTTTTTATATCTCTTTTTCATTCCTTCTCTTTGTTCCTTTCATCTATTATCTTCTGAGCGATATTGGGAGGTAACTCTTCGTAATGAGAAAACTTCTGGGAAAATCTTCCTCTTCCCTGAGTGAGCGAAGTAAGATCAATGGTATAATTAAAAGACTCGGATTGAGGAACAGTAGCTTTTATAAGCTGTTTTTTGTTTTCAGCAGGTGTCATTGAAATAATTTTTCCTCTTTTTGCATTAATATCTCCGATAATATCACCCATATATTTTTCTGGCACCAGAATTTCCAGTTCCATAATGGGTTCAAGAATAACCGGCGAAGCTGCATGCATGCCCTTTTTAAATGCCATGGATGCGGCTATTTTAAAGGCCATTTCTGATGAGTCAACGGTATGGTAAGAGCCGTCATATAAATTTACACTGACATCAACTACAGGATATTCTGCAAGAACTCCATTTTGCAGTGCTTCCCTTATACCTTTTTCTACTCCGGGTATATATCCTTTGGGGATTGCTCCACCGAATATACTGTCTTTGAATTCAAAACCTCCACCACTGGGAAGTGGTTTTAATTCAATGAAAACATGGCCATACTGGCCTCTGCCTCCGGATTGTTTTTTATATTTATATTCAGCTTTTGCTTCTTTTCTTATGGTTTCTTTGTAAGCAACATCGGGTGCATAGAGGTCAACATCAACATCAAATTTATCTTTCAATTTTTCCCTGGCGGTAGAAAGATGAAGTTCTCCCATACCCCAGATTATGTTTTGGTGTGTTTCAAGATTTAGTTCCTGCTTTAATGTTGGGTCTTCCTGGATTAACTTTGAAAGCCCGTTGCTTATTTTCTCTTCATCTTCTTTGCTCCTGGGTATTAAGGATTTTGGTAGTGTGGGGAAAAAATATTCAGTTTCAGGCAATTTCAAAGGATTGTCCTGTGTGGATATTGTATCATCATTTAAGATTTCTATAATTTTAGAGACAGCTACAATATCTCCACATGAAGCCTCGCTTATATCAGCCTGATTTTTACCCTGAAGTTTAAATAAATTGGTGAATTTATATGATTTTCCTGAGCTGGAAATGTAATAACTTTCATTTAATTTTATCATACCCGAAAAGACTCTGAATATAGATAATTTGCCAATGTAAGGGTCGGCCATGGTTTTAAATACATATGCAAGAACAGGCCCATCAGGAGAAGATTTTATATCAACCCCGGAATTACTTTTTAAATCTTTAACATTAAGAGGGTTGATGTCAAGAGGTGATGGAAGTAATTTATTTATATAATCCATAAGAATATCTACACCAATATTTTTGCTCGCGGAAACAGCAAATACAGGCACAACCTTTCCTGCAGTAACTGCTTTTTTTAGTACTTCATTAACCAGTGCATCACTTACATTTTCACCCTCGAGATATTTATTTAACAATTCATCATCGGTTTCAATTATTGATTCCATAAGTTCGTTATGATGACTATTAATCTGTTCTTTAATCTTTTCGTCTGTGGCAATTTTTGTTCCAGAAGGATTCTTATCTTTATATTCATAAGCCTGGTTTTGGAGTATATCTACGATTTTTGAAAAATTTTCACCACTGTTTACGGGGACGGTAATGGGAACAAGATTTAATTTATATTCTTTTTTTATGTCTTCAACTATTTTAGAATAATCAATATTTTCAAGGTCCATTTTATTAAGTACAAAAAACATAGGATGAGTATTCCGGGAAAGAAGTTCTATTACGAGTTCAGTTGGAGCCTGTATGCCTGTTTTTGCATCAATGACCAGCAGGGTGCTATCAACTATTCTGAGTGCGGCCTGGGTCTGTCCTATAAAATCCATATAACCCGGGCAGTCTATAAGATTTATGTTAAAATCTTTCCAGTTGTAATAAAGCAAACTGGAATTTATGCTGAATCCTTTTTTAGTTTCAAGAGTATTGAAATCAGAAACAGTGTTTTTTGATTCTACGGTACCCTGTCTATCGACTACTCCTGAATTGTACAGGATGCATTCTGAAAGTGAAGTTTTACCGGTACCGTTACCCGAAATAATGCCGACCACTTTATTATGCGCACAACTTTTACTGTCCATTAAGATCCTCCCGAAAAATATATAAATAAATGTATAGTTAATGATATAAGTTAGGACAATAGAAGAAATATACCATAAAAAATTTTATGTGTAAAAATAATATTATATGTGGGACGAAGACTAAATCAGCAACACAGCAGGTTATATTTTTGCGATTATTTATATGATATAATTTTAAGTTGTTTATTTTTAGTGGACAAAAATGTAGAATGTCTTATTTTAATATCAAATTAAACATTTAAAAGTAGAGGGGGGTTATTATGGCAGTTGGTGTGATAGTTATTATAGCGGTTGTGGCCGGTATAATAATACTTTTGATTTTGATTTCAGCAGGTTTGTATAATTCTATTATATCTTTGAGGAATAAGGTTGATAATTCATGGCACCAGATTGACGTTCAATTAAGAAAAAGATACGACCTGATACCCAATCTGGTGGAGACGGTCAGGGGCTATGCAGAACATGAAAGAGAGACGCTGGAAAAGGTAATTAATGCAAGAAAGATGGGTATTGATGCCAAGACAGTTAAAGACCAGTCAGAGGCTGAGAATATGATAACAGGTACTTTGAAGTCTTTATTTGCATTGTCTGAAAATTATCCGAACCTTAAGGCCGACCAGCATTTTTTAAGGTTAATGGAGCAGTTGAATGGGATTGAAAGCAATATCGCTTATGCAAGGCAATTTTATAATGATATGGTTATGAGGTTTAACACACGAATACAGACGTTTCCGGGAAATATTTTTGCCAGAATGTTTGGTTTTAACTCAAGGGATTATTTTGAAATAGAAGAGGCTGAGGCACGAGGACCGGTTAAAGTTAGTTTTTAATAAGTTATTTTTATAATGAGGCGTGATTTAGAAGATGTACGAACATATTTCCAAAAATAGGGCAAAAACAGTATTTATAATAATTGGATTTGTAATATTTATAACTATGGTAGGATTTGCCCTCGGGTTTTATTTAGATTATCGTTATGGTATGAGCAGTAATTATTCAATTCTGTTTATGGTATTTGCTCTTATTATTGCTATTATTATGAGTTTTTCAAGCTATTATTACAGTGATAAAATTGTGCTGGGTATTACTGGAGCAAAACCTGTATCGAGGGAAGAGAATCCTAGAATTTACTATATGGTGGAGGGGCTGTCCATAGCGGCAGGGTTGCCGATGCCCGGAATTTATATGATAGAGGATAATGGTATGAATGCTTTTGCTACCGGGCGCAATCCGGAGCATGGCGTGATAGTTTTTACCCGGGGTTTGCTTGATAATTTAAACGATCAAGAACTTGGCGGTGTTATATCACATGAGCTTTCCCATATAAAAAATTATGATATACTACTTGGTGCTATAATAGTGGTTCTTGTGGGAATGATTGCTATAATAAGCAATATTATACTCAGAAGCTTTATATTTGGAGGGGGCAGAAGGAGAACCAGCAGAAGTTCAGGCGGGGGCATACTTTCTATTATTTTTCTGGTACTGGGTCTGGCACTTTTGATTCTTTCACCGATAATTGCTACTATTATAAGGATGGCAATCAGCAGGAACAGGGAATTTCTGGCTGACTCAACAGGCGCCATGATATCAAGATATCCGGCGGGGCTGGCAAATGCACTTAAAAAAATCAGCCAGCACAGCCAGGTTAAAACTGCCAGCAATGCAACTGCTCATTTGTTTATAGAAAATCCATTTGGGAGCAAAGCAAAGGCAGCATTTAGTAATATATTCAGTACCCATCCTCCTGTGGAGGAAAGGATAAAAAGACTGGAGAGAATGTCTTTAGGAGTGGGAATATAAAAAATGGAGGTATTTTAAAAGATGAAAAAAGGAACATTAAAATTAAAAGGTGGGCTCGCACAAATGTTAAAGGGCGGAGTGATAATGGATGTAACCTCACCTGAACAGGCTAAAATAGCAGAGGAGGCTGGAGCAGTATCGGTAATGGCTCTGGAAAAAATTCCAGCTGACATTAGAGCAGAAGGTGGAGTGGCAAGAATGACAGACCCTGAAATTATATTAAAAATAATGGATGCTGTATCCATTCCGGTTATGGCAAAAATAAGAATAGGGCATTTTGCTGAAGCGCAAATACTTGAAGCCATAGGAGTTGATTATATAGATGAAAGTGAAGTCCTAACACCCGCTGATGAGAAATATCATGTAAATAAATGGAATTTTAAAGTTCCATTTGTGTGCGGTGCGACCAATCTTGGAGAAGCATTGAGAAGAATAGGAGAAGGTGCCGCAATGGTGAGAACCAAGGGTGAAGCAGGCACCGGAGATGTAGTTGAAGCGGTAAGACATATGAGAAGTATAAAGGACGGGATAGCGCGAATTGCTTCTATGCCTGTTGAAGAACTTATGACTGCATCAAAGGAACTGGGTGCGCCCTATGACCTGGCTGTATATGTACATAAGAATAGAAGTTTACCGGTAGTAAATTTTTCTGCAGGTGGTATATCAACCCCCGCTGATGCTGCTATGATAATGCAGCTGGGCGCAGATGGAATTTTTGTTGGCTCGGGAATATTTAAGTCAGATAACCCATCAAAAGTGGCAAAGGCTATTGTTGAGGCAACCACTCACTTTAATAATCCAGAAGTACTGGCGCGTGTTTCAAGAAATCTGGGGGGTCCGATGAAAGGAATCGCCGTATCCACCCTCACAAAAGAAGAGGTAATTTCAAACAGGGGATGGTAAATAAGTTGGCGGATATAAGAGTCGGTGTTCTTTCACTGCAGGGAGCATTTAAAGAACATATAGTTAAACTAAAAAAGTGCAGGGTTAAAACTTTAGAGATAAGATTTCCCGGGCAACTGGCACAGGTTGATGGGGTTATTATTCCAGGAGGAGAGAGCACTACCATAAATAAGTTATTAAAAGAATACAATTTTAATGGAGCTCTGGATAAATTTTATAAGAAAGGAAAGCCCATATTTGGAACCTGTGCTGGATTGATATTAATTGCAAAAGAAATTCAGGGTGAAGGTAAAGGTCTGGGATATATAGATATTAATGTAAAAAGGAATGCTTACGGACGCCAGATAGACAGTTTTGAGGAGATGATATATATAAATTTTGATAGTGTTAAAAAAGAGGAGAGGAGATTCAGATCGGTATTTATAAGAGCACCCGGGATATTAAGTACGGGGAGAAATGTTAAGATAATGGCAGAGTTTGATGGTAAAGCGATACTTGTAAAAGACGGCAATGTTATGGCAAGTACTTTTCATCCCGAGTTGACCGATGATACTGGTTTGCACAGGTATTTTGTAAATATGATAAAAAAATATAAAGAGGGGATTTGATATGTCGGGGCATTCAAAATGGCATTCAATTAAGCATAAAAAGGCAAAAGAAGACGCAAAAAGAGGAAATATATTCGGTAAGTTAAGCAGAAATATAATTGTTGCGGTAAGAGAGGGCGGCGGAAGCGACCCGAAGGATAATATTAACCTTGCAAATGCAATAGCCAAAGCTAAAGAGTATAATATGCCCCAGAGCAATATAGACAGGGCAATTAAAAGAGGAACTGGTGAGATAGAAGGAGAGAATTATGAAAGCATTATTTATGAAGGGTATGGTCCCGGGGGCATAGCATTAATAATTGAGGTTATGACAGAAAACCGTAACAGAACTGCTTCCGATATCAGGAATATTTTAAGTAGATATAATGGGACACTTGGTGAAACTGGAAGTGTGAGCTGGCAGTTTGAAAGAAGCGGCATAATAATAGTGGAAAAAAATGAAGTAAAAGATGAAGAAGAATTTATGTTAAATATGATTGATGCCGGTGCCGAAGATATTGATGAGGACAATGGTTTATATGAAATAAGGACATCTCTGAATGAATTCATAAAGGTTAAGGAAGAGCTGACTGAAAGAAAAATAAAGATTAAATCAGGTGAACTTGCGTTTGTACCTAAATCCACGATTAAACTTTCAAAGGAAGATGGTGCTAAATCGCTGAAGCTTATCAATGCACTGGATGACCATGATGATGTACAGAATGTTAGCACAAATCTGGAAATATCAGATGATATGTTAAATGAGATGTAACTAAAAAATGTATTTATTTAAATATGACAGATAACAAAATTAGAATACTTGGTATAGACCCCGGACTCGAGACCACCGGCGTAAGCGTGCTTGATATAATTAAAGGTGAGTATCACCCCGTATATTCAGGTTGTATAATAACAGAGAAATCCGAACCTATATTTGAAAGACTGGAGAAAATTTACCTGGAACTTGATAAATTAATAAAAAAATACTGTCCTGATTGTCTTGCTGTAGAGGAAATTTTTTTTAATATGAATGCAAAAAGTGCTTTAGATGTTGGACAGGCAAGGGGTGTTTCCATCCTGGCAGGGAGCATTAATAAAATAAGGATATATGAGTATACTCCTCTTGAAGTAAAACAGGCTGTGGTTGGTTACGGGAGGGCAAGCAAAAAACAGGTTAAGTATATGTTAAAAATTATTTTAGGAGTAAACGATAATTTTTTTCCTTCAAGGGATGATGCCTGGGATGCAATGGCAATATCTGTCTGTCATGCTAATTTTAGGAAATTTAAACAAAATTTAGAGAATATAAAAAATATTTAATATTTTTTTATGATTGCAAAAATATTTGGAAAGATAATAAAAAAGTCTCCCTCAAACGTTATAATACAGACAGGAGGAATAGGTTTTGAGGTATTGATTTCATCCAGAACTTTTGAGAAAATTCCCGGAGCGGGTTCGGAGGTTGAACTTGATATTTATACCCATGTGCGTGAGGAAGAATTAAAGCTGGTGGGTTTTCTGGATAATGAAGATAAAGATTTTTTCTTAAAATTGATAGGTGTTTCGGGAATATCCATTAAAATAGCTTTAAGTGCACTCTCTATTTACAGTGCGCAGGAAATTAAGAAAATTATTACAGAAAGAGAAGCAGACCTTTTGAGAAGAGTGCCCGGGATTGGTCTTAAACTTGCCGAAAGAATGATAGTGGAACTAAAGGATAAAATAGAAGAAGATAAAATGGTTCTGGTTAGAGGAGCCGGTGCAAAAGAAAATAAGAAGCTGTATGAGGTAAAGCAGGCCCTTAAAACACTTGGTTACGGCACAAATGAGATAACAAGAGCCCTGTCAAGACTGGATGCTGATATTATTGAGAAGGAAAAAACTGAAAATATATTAAAAATGACGCTAAGGGAAATATAATAAAATGATTAAATGGCTAAAATGGATAAAGTAAATAACGAAAATAATGATATAAATCCCAAACATCTTAAGGTTGATACAGAGCTTGATAAGAGCCTGCGGCCACGGGAAATAGCAGAGTTTATCGGTCAGGAAAAAATAATAGATAATCTTTTAGTTTTTATAAAATCTGCCAAAAAAAGAAAAGAGCCTCTGGACCATGTGATTTTATCGGGTCCGCCCGGCCTGGGTAAAACATGCCTTGCTGAGATAATTGCCAATGAACTCGGGGTTGGCTTCAGAGTTACCTCAGGTCCGGCTATAGAAAGAGCGGGTGACCTGGCTGCCATACTGACTAATCTGGAAAAATTTGATGTCTTATTTATTGATGAAATCCACAGATTAAATAGAAGCGTGGAGGAAATCCTTTATCCGGCAATGGAAGATTATAAACTGGATATAATAATCGGGAAAGGCCCTTCGGCAAAATCAATCAGAATTGATATTGAACCCTTCACTATTATCGGGGCAACAACACGAATAGGACTGGTAGCGCCTCCCTTAAGAGACAGGTTCGGGGTAAATTTGAGGCTGGATTATTATAATAAAGAAAATATAGTAAAAATTATTAACCGGTCAGCAGCCATACTCGGTATAGAAATAACCGGAAAAGGTGCCGAAATTATTGCTGGAAGAAGCAGGGGTACACCAAGAATAGGGAACAGGTTGCTGAGACGGGTAAGAGATTACGCGCTTATGTACAGCAACAGTGTAATAGATGAAGAAATAGCCGAGAAAGCTCTGGGGAAACTTGATATAGATAAGCTGGGCCTTGATGTAGTTGATAAAAAAATATTAAATGCCCTGGTAATAAAATTTAACGGGGGTCCGGTAGGAGTGGGAACTATAGCTGCTTCAGTAGGAGAAGAAGCGGATACCATAGAAGATGTTTATGAACCGTATCTTTTACAGCTTGGATTTGTAAAAAGGACATCCAAAGGCAGGGTTGCCACAGGCAGAGCCTTTAAATATCTGGGAATAGGCAGAGAAAGTAACCCCGGCCTTTTTGATAGTATATCCAGAGATGAAGACTGAATTATTTGATTACGAACTTCCTCAAAAATTCATAGCCCAGGTGCCATTATTAAGAAGAGATAATTCAAAACTTTTAGTACTTGATAAAAAACCTGGCAGCATAAAGCATGATTTTTTTTATAATATCCAATCCTATTTCAAGAAGGGGGATGTGCTGGTGGTAAATGAAAGCAGGGTAGTAAGGTGCAGGTTGAAGGGCAAAAAAGAAAAAACCGGGGCAAATATTGAATGTTTTGTTTTAAATAAATTAAATGAAAATGAATATCTGGTTTTAATCAGACCTTCAAAGAGGGTTAAACCCAATGATAAAGTTATTATAGAGAAACATTTTTTTATAGTCAGGTCAAAATTAGATTATGGAAAGGCAGTAGTAAAATTTGATTTTCCCGCAGAAGATATTTTTGATGAATACGGCGAAGTTCCACTGCCTCCTTATATTAAAGATACCGGTATTAAAGAGGAAAGTTATCAAACTGTTTATGCAGACAAAAAAGGTTCCAGAGCTGCTCCAACTGCAGGACTTCATTTTTCTAAGGAGTTAATTAATAAATTAAAAGATAAGGGAATAGTGATTGCAAAGTTGAGGCTGGATATAGGTATTGATACTTTCAGGCCCATAGTGGAAGAGGATGTGGAAAAACACAGTATGCACAGTGAAAATTATTTTATTGAGGAACGTGAGGCAAAAAAAATAATGGACGCAAGAAGCAGAGGAAGTAAAATTATTGCAGTTGGCACAACTGTAGTAAGGACTCTTGAAACTTTAATGTTAAAATATGGGAAAATAAAAGGAGAAAATGGAAGTACCGATATTTTTATTTATCCAGGGTATAATTTTAAGGCTGTTGACTGGCTAATTACTAATTTTCATCTTCCACGGTCAACTCTTATTGTAATGGTATCTGCATTTGCAGGAAGAAGGAATATTTTAAGAGCTTACAGTGAGGCTAAAAAAAACAATTACAGGTTCTACAGCTTTGGAGATTGTATGCTTATAAAATAAATAAACTTTAAATGAAAAATATAAATTCATGTTTTAATAAGTCTATTCTCTTATGGGAGAACTTTAAAGATATTAAAGTGATTATATTATTAAATACGGTATATTTATTGATCATCAAAAGAAAAATTCTTTCTTTTCAGAACTTTTATGCACGCATCTACTACCCTGGGGTTATAAAGTTTTCCTTTATTTTTTCTTATCTCATTTATAGCTGCCTGGATTCCTCTGGCAGGTCTGTAAGGTCTGTGAGAAGACATTGCTTCTACTACATCTGCAACTCCAATAATTTTTGCTTCCGGAACTATGTCTTTTCCTTTTAGGCCCCGGGGGTATCCCGAACCGTCTTCTCTTTCATGATGCTGTAGAATTATCTCTGCGACAGGATACCGGAAATCTATTTTTTTGACGAAATCAAATCCAACACTGGGATGAGTCTTTACTATGTTAAATTCTATTTCAGATAGTTTACCCGGTTTTGAAAGGATAGAAGAGGGAATATTTATTTTGCCTATGTCATGCAATCGTGCTGCTATTTCTATAAATTTTATTTTTTCCTCATCAAATTTTAATTCATTTGCTATTTTTACGGCCAGTGTGGTTACTCTTTTCTGGTGGCCTGCTGTATAGGGATCCCTGGCCTCAACTATTGATGATAGAGTATCTATGATATCATTCAATACTTTTTCCAGCCTGTCATATGTTTCTTTTCTTTCGGTAATATCAACAAAATTACCCAGAATATATTTTATTTTTCCACCGCTTTTTATAGAACGCTCTGCAGCATTGACCCAGAATTTTTTTCCACTCTTATTTACAAATGGCAGTTCAATGTTGTATACCCCTCTGGTTATAACTTTTTCAATGCTTTCAAGATAAGTATCTGTCATATCTTTTATCCAGTAGGGACGGGGCGGTCTGCCATCAATTATTTCTCTGGAAGAAAAACCGGTTAATTTTTCAAATGCGGGGTTTATATATTCCATAGTTTTGTTGGTATTCATAACGTAAATAGGAAATGTAGAATTATTAAGAATACTTTTATTGAATTCCTCACTATCTTTTAGTTGTTTTCCTATTTTTATAAGGTTGGTTCTATTAGTAATTATTATCTGTATTCCGGTAATTTTTTTATTCTTTTTAATCAGTGATGTCCGGACTTCTCCTGTAAAAATTCTCCCGTTTTTATGTTTCCAGTTTAGTAGTATGGGTTTTATATTTTTACCGAGAATAAGTCTGGTAAAAATATTAATATATCCCGGTATGTCAGCTGCCCGGAGCGTTTTTAATTTTGTAAAATGCTTTCCGACAATGTCCTCCCTATTAAAACCTGTAAAATCAAGTACTGTATCACTAATATCGGTTATAACTCCCATGTTATTTACCACAGCGATACCAACCGGAGATGTTTCAAAAATAAGCCTGTATTTTTCCTCACTTTCTTTATATGATTCTATGGCCTGTTCCTCCACTGTTGTATCGCTTATATAGCCTTCAAGTAATATAAGGTCGCTGTGGGGGAAAAGAAGGACGCCGCAGGTTTCAGAGACCCATTTAACTTTATTTTTAGCGGTAATTATACGGTATTTAAGATTAATTTTCTTAGCTTCTTTGACAGCTTTTTTTAGGTAACTTATAACCATTTTTTTATCTTCGGGATGAATGATGTCACCATAAGCTATATTGTTATTTATTATTAAATCTGAAGGTTTATAGCCGGTTATATTAGTGCAGGATTGGTTTATAAATTCAATGGTTCGATTATTATCAATCCTACAGCAAAACACTATGCCCGGAAGGTCATTAATCATAGGGGAATGGAAGAGTGGATTATTTTCAATAATATTTTTTATATATTTATCATTATTTTTAATTTTTTCCAGGTTTAGAAGTTCTTCATGAAGCATGATATGTAAATTTTTAAATTGTTCTACCAATTTAGATGTAGCAGGAGGTATACCTGGAATTCTAACGCGTGGTCCGGCGGGCATTTTATTACTGGTATGAATTTTTTCCTTAGAATACTTCAATTTCTTCAATTTATAAATTATAAAGTTTAAAATTTAACATTTAATATAGATATGTTTATATTATACTATAAACAAAAAAATAAAGAAATTTAATGCTGATTTGTCAGCGTTACAAATGCTATTAATAATAAAAACTTAATAGTTGATAAATATAACCGGTAACTATAATTCTATAACTTTTTATTTTTTTTCAATATATACTCAATACACTTTATATTTTTAATATAACTTATATAATTATTTAAAAACCGTTAAGCTGTTTAAATCATTATCTCACATATAAACCCTGAATAAGTGAGTATAGACCGGTGAGAAGGGCATATTATTGAAGAGAAATGTTAAAATTAAGATTTAATGACAGTGGTTAATTTTATACAGCAGCGGTTCTTGGCCTGATGGTAAAATAATACAGGCAATAAAGAAGAAAATGTAATTATAAAAAACCCGGAGGTAAATTTTGGTTGAAACTATAGTATGGCTGCTAATAATATTTTTTGCCAGGATTGTTGATGTAAGTCTTGGTACCATAAGAGTGAATATGATAATAAGGAGAAAAAAGGCCATAGCCGCTCTGGTGGGTTTTGTCGAAGTAACCATATTCATATCCATTATAGTAAGAATAATTAAAGATATAGACAATATATATGGGATTTTTACTTATGGAGCAGGCTTTGCTGTGGGCACTGTTGTGGGGATAATAATATCGGAGAAGCTATCACGTGACCTGGTAAGTATTAATATTATTTCCAGAAAACATAATGCGGAGATTAAAGAATTACTTTCAAGGGAAGATTTTGGCTTTACCTGTTACAGGGGTGCCGGAAGGCAGGGAGAGGTAGAGATAATAAATGTTGTTTGCAGCAATGCTGTTCTTCCGGGGTTGAGCAAAATGATACATAAGCAGGATCCCGGGGCTTTTGTGGTATGCTATATGCTGGATAGAATAAGGGGAGGCTTTATAAGGGGTTTAAAGAAAAAGTAATAAATTATTTTTATTTAATAAAATATTGCCCGGGCTGTATTTACTTGAATAAATAGTTTTATGGATTTTTAAAGTTTTAACTGTATTCATTAATTATATAATTATAAAATCATTCATAAAAGTAAAATAATCTCTTAATTTAAAACTTTTGCTATAATGTTCTTCTAATAACAGAATTAGATAGTGTGGTTTAAAAATATTATTTAAAATAATTGATTGAAAAAGACATTCTATAAAAAGAAAAGATAAAAATAATAAATTGTCAAAGAACTAAAA
>CAZQQX010000020.1:0-33304 GCA_964595565.1 uncultured Actinomycetota bacterium | reverse complement strand
TTTCTCGGAGAAATATTTTAATGAAATAGATTCACTGGAAGTTAAAGGGGAAAGTATCCCAAATGAGATGGATTTCTTAATAGAAAAACCCGGCAACTATTATTTAATCAATGGTATTCTTAGTTTTGAGGGATGGGCAATAGATGATAGTAATATCCCCGGGACTAAAATTGATTATGTGGGAATTTATATTGATAATAAACCACAGGACAGAGGGAAATTTATTGCCAGGTGTGAGTATGGGATAGAAAGAGAGGATGTTGCTGAAGAAAGAGGGGATGAATTTAGAAAATCGGGATTTCTCTGTGAGATAGATTCAAATAAAATTGAAGATGGCTTGAGGGATTTTTATATTTATTTTCACAGTAATAATTTTGAGTGGAAATATGAAAAATCAGAGCTTTTTATCCGGAATAAAGATAGTTTTCTATTTGAGGATATACTTGATAAGAAAAATAAAGATATTGAATTGAGATATTCTAAAATCTCTGAAGATGGTGAAGAAATAGCGATAGAAGAAGGTGAAAAAGTACTGAAATATATAAAGTTTCCAGTGGATATTGAAAGTGGCAGTGATTACCTTGTTAGTTTTAAAATAAAGAAGATAAGGAATCTGGATAATTTTATACATTTTGATTTCTTTGGAGAAAGATATTCTCTTGAGCAGGATTATGGTGTTGAACATACATTTATTGATGAAGAGTATAAGAAAGTGAAAAAGCTTATAAGTGTGGGTAATGTCCCTTCTGGTAAGGATATTTACTTTAGGATATTTACTTATTCAGGTGGGAGTGCAAAAATTGAGGAACTTGCGGTATATAAAATTATTGGAAAATACTAAGATGTAATGCCTGATATTAGCAGTATTTATAATGTTTGAGTTGTTATTCTTTTATTGTTTATATGCTTTTTATGTAAGAGGTTTGCTTTTAATAGTTCTTCGTAATCATTTATGTTGATATTATATCCATTAAGAAAATAGCCATAGGCTTTTTTCGCTCCGGCCACATTGTTTATAACTGATGTTATATCTTTTTCTTTTCTTTTAGTGTCGGGAGGAGTATTTAATATGAAATTAAATATTTCTGATTTAAACAAATAAATACCACAGCCCCTTGTCATATAAGGAGGGTTGTCCGGTTTTTCTATTATTTCCAGTATCCTGCCGCTGCTGTCCAGTTTTGCCGAGCAGGTTTGTTTTAAAATGTTTACGTCTTTTTCTTCTATGACTGCTTCGGTGGCGATTGAGCCTGTACTGAAAAATAAATCAATCATGGGTTCCAGCGGGTCGCCGATAATAAACTCGTCACTTAAAATAACCATGAACGGCTGTTTCTTTACGTATCTTTCGGTTAGAAGAATAGCATTTGCAAGGCCATCAAGCTTTCTCTGTTCTATGAAGTGAATCCTTGCCTTAAGATTGTGTTTTACATCCCCATAATACTCAATAATTTTTTCTTTGCGGAAGTTAATTATGATGTATATATCCTCTATGCCAAGTGATTCCATAAGGTTTATGATATGATGCAGTATGGGGCGGTCATAAACAGGGAACAGGGTTTTGGGAAGCAGATTGGATAGATAACCCAGCCTGGCTCCGGCTCCTGCTGCAGGTATAACTCCGATTTTAATTCTTTTTTCCATTTATTATCATATAGTTCAATTTAATTTTAAAATCTTTTAAAAAAATAGCGTTAAATTTTGCTGGAATAATAATCTTTTTGTTATAATTAAAGCCCTGCCATTTCTAAAATTGTTTCAAATGTTTATATATTAATATATAATTTCAGTAAATTTTTGTATTATAGAAAAAACAATTTGAGTTATGAATTTTACCAGAAGCATATCCAAAAGTAAAAGTTTTGCAGGTTTTTTAAAGAATAATTTAATTTTGTTAGTTTCACTGGGAATATGCATATTTCTTGCTTTTTATAATCTGGGAGAAATAGAATTCTGGGGAGAAGACGAAGCCCAGACCCTGCTTTATGCTTCCAGATTTATACTTGGTATAAAAAACCACTCTCTGGCAAATGCCACTTCAATATACTCCAATGCTACTATGTCTTTTATTATGCTGATACAGGTTCCGTTTATACTGTTATTTGGAGTATGTGAGCTGGCATCAAGGATGCCTGCAGCAATAATTACAGTTCTTACTCTTATAGTAATTTACAGGACAGGTTTGTTATTTCTAAACAGGAAGTCTGCCGGTTTTCTGGCTCTGCTTTATGCAGTATCGGGCGCAGTGGGATTGTTTAAGAGCTCAATAGGGGTTGGTTTTTATATATTTTTTATTCTGCTGGGGTTTTATAACATTGAAAAATTCCTGTACGCTCCGGATGAAGAAGAGAGGGGCAGGTTTTTAAATTTGCAGGCAGGTTTGATTTTTGTTGTTTTTGCCCTGGTTTCGGTTCTTGATGCGTATTTTTTTGTGCCTTTTTTTGTAATTATCATGCTTGTAAATATAAAAAAAATAGGGGCAAAAAAATTTTTCTTAAGCCTTATAGCGCCGGCAGTAATCTTCTTATCCTTTATTTACTTTGAATTTATCCTGGCAAGAAAATTAACCGGAATGAACAATGCCACATACCAGCATTTTATGGGGAGAAGAGGAACCCTCCAGCTAACTTTTAATTTTAAGGAATTTATACAGGGGCTTATAACCGGCTATTCTATTTATTTTGTAATTTTATTTTTAATTTCACTGATAATTCTATTTATCCTTCTGGCTGTAAAAAGAGTAAAAATCCCCGGGATTCTAAAAAGGGCAATACTTTTATTTTCTCTGCATTTTTTTATCTGGATGTTTATTATGGAAAAAGAAAACGGCCATCTTATGAACAGCTACCCGGTATTTATGCTTATAATAGCCTTTATTTTTCAGGAGGTAGCCGGCCTGATAGAGGATAATAAAACTTTAAAAACAGGTTCCCGAATTGCACTAAAGTCAGTGGCAGTTTTTTTGCTTGCTTTTTTTATCTGTTTTAATTTCTATCAAACTTTTATAGTATTTAATAATTTATCTAATGAAAAAGATAAATACCCCGGTATTTATATGCCCGGAAGTATACCGGCAGGCTATGTATGGGGTCATAAGCTGGGGATAAAAAGCGCTGCATATCTTTTAAGGAAAGATGAGTTTTTTACCGGAGGTCTTGTGTCATACCATGGCTCTGCTTTTAATTTTATTTATATGGGCGGGGAGATAATAGTATATAATCCCAGTAACGGCATTGAGTATATGATGGCAGGGGAGGATATTGTGAAAAAATATAAAATAAGATACATAGCAATTTCTCCGGATTTTTTTAATAAGGAGTATCTGGAGTATATAGATTCAAAGGATTTTAAGAAAATAATTATAACCCATGGCGGTGAAGAGATTTATTATGTATATGATGTTTTAAAAACAGATGGCAAGGTTGTAGTAATTGGAAGAGACCAGTATGATAGAGATTATAATAAAAAGTATGCGGATATAAATGTTGCCCTGCCTTATTTTAACAGTTTTTAGCAATAAAGGGCTGGAAGGGTTTTTATTCTAATTGCCGGTTTTTTATGGCAGTTAGTCCGGGATATATAATAAATATTAGACAAGGATAGAGCAATGAATAATAATGATAAAGAGGAAAGCCTGAGGGATTCAATGAGTTTGAGGGACCTTTTAAGAATTTTTTTGAGAAGAAAGTGGTACTTTATAATATTTTTTGTGGCAGTCCTGACAGCAGGGCTACTTTTTACTTTTATAAAAACACCACAGTATCAGTCATACTCTGTTATTGAATTAAAGGGGATATATTATGATGAAAACTTTTATAAATATTTTCCGGAAGAGTCAGGAGAGCTCGGTGTTTTTGCTCCTGAACTGGATACAAAAGAGCTGGAAGGTTTATTGCTCAGGGAAATTGCTGCAGGGATAAGGGATGATGAATTACTGGAAGAAGTCCTGGGAAGCCTGGATTTTGACATAGATAAAGATGTATTGAAACAGCTAATAAATCCTCTTGTAGATAGTGGCAACAGACTGGTAAGGATTATAACTAACTGTGATGATGCAGTGGGTGCATATCAAATAAATAACTTTCTGGTAAACACCTATATTAAAAATAATAAAGATGAAAAATCAGAAATAATAGACGGGCTCATATCAGAAATTGAAGATAGGCTGGCTTCGCTTGAAAGCCAGTATGATGAGGTTAATTCTGAAGGCGGTTCATCAGGTGATACTGCCGCCAGCCTGGATTCTATAACTGCTATAATAACTGACCTTAATAAAATAAAATATAACCTGGATAGCAACAGGGATATTTACATTAACAATGTAGAGCTAAAAGAGGCGCCTTCTATTCCTTCGGAAGCTGTAAATATGAATAATCTTAAAAGCATGCTGGTTACTATTTTTGCCGCACTGGCAGTAGGTCTTGTAGCAGTATATTTGCCCGGTATTTTTACTTCTTTTAGGAAATAGCTGAGTAATCTATGAATGATTTTTTAAAAAAAGTAAGTGTAGTGATGAGTGTCTACAGTTACCGGAACTATATAAGAGAATCAATAAAAAGCATACTGACCCAGACACTGCAGGAATTTGAATTTATAATAATTGATGACGGTTGCGATTATGATTTATCTAAAATAATTAGAGAGTTTGGCGACAGCAGAATTATATATATAAAAAATCCTGAGAATATAGGCCTGACTTCCTCATTAATAAAGGGGGTAAAAGAATCAAAAGGAAAATATATAGCAAGGCATGATGCCGGGAATATATCTCTTAAAAACAGGCTGGAAACCCAGTATAATTTTATGGAAAAAAATAGCCGGTATTATCTTATCGGCTCTTCGGTGGAATTAATAGATGAGGATGGAAATACTATCTGTAAGATAATTGCAGATGATGACTCTGATTATATAAAAAAGAAATTGCCGACATATAACTGTATCAACCATTCTACAATAATGTTCAGAAATACAGGCAGGGCGCATTACCGTGAAAAGTTTAAATATGCGCAGGATTATGATATGTACCTTAATTTGCTGTCAGAAAATTTAGTTCCTGCAAACATTGCGGATGTTTTATTAAAAGAAAGAATAATTCCGTCTTCAATAACTTACTTAAGGAAAGCAGAGCAGGAATTTTTTAAAGAACTGGCTAAAAAATTTTACTTTGAGAAAATTAAGCGTGGCAGGGATAGTTACAATTTAATAAGCGCGGCAGATTTACCTGCTGCTGCAGATACCGGGAAAGCCGGCAGTAAAAAAGATAGAGAAAATTATTTTTACCGGAAACAGAAAATATATTATATTCTGTTTTCGGGAAGAACGGTAAGAGCAAGGAAGCTGATAATAAATAGTTTAAAGGAGAAATTTGATTTCAAACTTTTTATGTATCTGGTAGCCAGTTTTTTCCCTTTTATAATTAAGTTGCGGAATAAATTAAGAAACCTGGAATATAGATAAGAAATATGAATAAGGCAGGAAATGGCAGAAAAATAAATATTTTTTACATATCGAGGACTTCTAAGCTGACCGGTCCGGAAAATATCCTGGTGGACATATTGACAGAGCTGGATAAGAATGTATTTTTCCCCACGGTGGTTCTTCCTGATGACAGGGGTCCTTTTTCAGAAAGGCTAAAATCAGAAGGCATAAGATTCATAATAAGAGGAATGCCTTTTTTGAGGGTTACATATAATCCTTTTTTAATTATATGGTTTTTTATAAATATAATTATATCAAATTCCGGGTTTTTTTCTGCATTAAGAAGGGAGAAGGTAGATATAGTTGTTTGCAATACCATACATGAAGCGTTGTTTGTATTTATTCCGGTAAAGATTTTAAAAAGGAAACTGGTAATTTGCTTTAAGAATATTCTGGATACCAGGTGGAAAAAGAAATTGAGGGCCAGGTTCTGCGATATTTTTGCAGATAGCGTGATAGCGGTATCAAATAAAACGCTTGATGACTATAGCTTATTTACAGGCAGTAATAAGACTAAAAGTAAGATTGTAAAGGTAATTTATGACGGTATTGACTGTGTGAAATTCAAAAAAGATTTTAAGAAAAAAAATGTTCTAAAGCAATATACAAGTAGTGACAAGGAGATTATTATTATAAACATCGGGAACCTGACAGAATTAAAGGGTCAGATGCTTCTGCTGGAAGCCATTAACTCTATCAGGGATAAAAACTTAAATATCAGGGTTCTGTTTCTGGGTGATGTGTATCATAAAAGTGAAATTGGCTATAAAAGAAGAATCGAAAAATATATAAGTGAGAATAATCTTGAAGAAAATGTGATTATGCCGGGATACAGGAAGGACATCAGAAATTATCTGTATAAATCAGATATTCTGGTTCACTGCCCGGTAAAAGATGATGCTTTCCCCAGAGTAATTCTGGAAGCTTCCTGTTTCGGGAAGATTGTAATTGCCACCCGGGTGGGCGGGATACCCGAGATGATAGAAGACGGCTATAATGGATTCCTTTGTGATGTAGATAGAAATAGTCTGGCTGATAAGGTACTTTATGTGTACGATAATATTAATAAACTGGGTTATGTGGGTAGAAACGCACAGAATACAGTCAGGGAAAAATTTGGCGTAAAAACCCAGGTAATGGAAACGGAAGAGATATATTATAAAATGATGGGAATTAAAAGTTAAAGATTTAAAAGCTGGTTTATAAATGGTAAAAAGAATAGGCATAGTAACAATAAATTACAAGACAGAAGATTTACTGAAAAAATTGATTAATTGCCTTATAGAACAGAGTTATAAAGACTGGGTAATGGTTATTGTTAATAACTGTCCGGATAGTACCGAAATAAGGAGAGTAATAAAATCTTTTAATGATAGCAGGATTATACTTGCCGGCAGTAATGAGAATATAGGATACTCAAAGGGTAATAATCTGGGGTTCAGTTATCTTATAGAAAATAAGCTGATTGATAGGGATGACCCGGTCATGTTTACCAATGAAGATATTGTCATAAGAGATAAAGATTTTCTGGAGAGAACCATAATGGCAATGAATAAATTGAAGTGTGGTTTCATGGGACCAAAAATAATAAATAATGATGGAAGCATGATGCTACCCCATATAAAGAAAGCGAACTTTTTAAAATGCCTTCTCCATATGGGAAATAACGGTAAAGTTGACAGATTATTTAATATTAACAGAAGCCTAAAGAATCTTACCGCACCCCTAAAAGTTTTTCTTTTAAACGGTGCCTGCTTTTTCTGCAATGCTGGTGATTTTATAAAAGTGGGGATGTTTGATACCAATACCTTTATATATTATGAGGAGGAGCTGCTGTTCCGCAGGGTTTTTGATAAAGAAATAGGTGTTTTTTATAACCCGGAAGTTGAAGTCTACCATGAGCACTCGGCTTCGGTAAGAAAGAGTTTTTCGATTATAAATAAAAAAAGATTTGTCTATGATGGGGAGCTGTACTTTCTTACCAGAATACTTAAAGTAAATAAGTTTTTGTTATTATTATTCAAGTTTGAAAGAGCAGTGGAATTAATGCTGCTCAGGGCATGGCTTTTTTTAAGACCGGTGGAATAATAAAGTTAAAATTTTAAAATATAAAATGTAAATCATAAATTATGCAGGGTACATCACTAACTAAAGACAGGATAATGAATTTCAGGCTTAAAGAGCTAGTTTATATATTGCTCGGGCTGCTTCCTGCATTTATCCTTATGAATAAATTTCCATACCTGGCAATATCTCCAATTATTATCCTGCTGATAATGAGCGTTTATTATTTTCTAAAAAATAAAGAAATCTCCAGGCAGCATTTGAGAGTTAATATATTGCTTGGTTTACTGGCCTCTTATCTGCTGTTTAGTTATTTTATTTCAGGGCAGCCATTTATTAATTTATTTAATTACGGGTTTATAAGATATGACGGAAACTTTTTTTTCAGTTATGCACCCTTTATTATTTTAGCCGTACCTCTTCTTGATTACAGGAAGGCTGCTAATGTTTATTTTAAGTTTTTATTTATCGCCTTTACATTCTTTGCCGTTCTGGGGGTTCTGGAATATATGAATGATATAAGTTCTTTTATGGTAAGGATTGATGATATATATGTGGGTCCTATGTTTATTGCTCTTAATAATTCCCACAATGCCACCGGCTCGGTCTTTTCCATAGCCGGCATATTTGCACTGGCTTTTTTCCTGAAGTCAGAAAAAAAAGAAAAAATAGCTTACGGATGCATTTTTATGCTTATATCCGTTGCCCTTATTATTACCAAGAGCAGGGGCAGCCTGGTAGCTTTTGCGGCGGGTATATTTTTCATTCTTTTATTCGGTAGTGGTTCTTTTTTAAAATTTTTAAGAAATATTTCTATAATTATAGTAGTAGCGGTTCCCTTTATTTTTATAACAGGAACTTATGGAAGAATAGTTCAGATATTCCACATTTATGATTTGAGCGCCCTTACCAGGTTCTCATTGTGGGACAAGGCAATCCTGTTATTCAAACAGAGCCCGATTACAGGTATTGGTTTCGCAAGGTACAATGATGTACCCTGGAACTTTGACAGTCTCCCCCTGACCGGAAATCCCGGTGTTTTTGCCCTTTATACATCAAAAAATTATATTTTCAATGATACCAATGCCCACAGCTCATATCTTCACTTTCTGGCCGAAACAGGAGTAATTGGATTGGTTCTGGCGCTGGCATTCTGGATTTTCTGTTTGATAATAATATTTAAAGCTTACAGGAGAGCAGAAGATTCTTTTCCCGGTAAAGTTTATCTGGCAGTGATAGGGGGGATTATAACTCTTTTTGTGCTGTCGGTTACCGAAAATTACATGACCGCACCCACGGTTATGACCTGTCTTTCAATGGCTACTTCGCTGGCGCTGGGCCTGTCTGGGAGAAAAGAGGCAGAAACAAGTGAGCTATAAGATTTCCATAGGGTCAAATATAATAAAAGGTCCCTGGGGAGGTGGGAACCAGTTTGCCATAAGCCTTTCCGGGTATTTAAAGAAAAAGGGCTGGGAAGTGGTTTCAGGTCTTCGTGACAGTGATATTGATATAATAGTTTTAACCGAGCCGCGCATAACCTCGGAAACCGGAGCTTATAACCAGAAGCATATATCAAAGTATCTAGTAAAAAAGCCTGATACCATTTTGGTACACAGGATAAATGAATGTGACGAGAGAAAGGGAACAAGAGGGGTAAACAGGTATTTAATGAGAGCCAATAAGGTCTCAGATTATACCATATTCATAAGCGGTTTCTTAAGGGGGCTTTTTATAAGTAAGGGCTGGTTTAAAAATAAAGAATCTTCAGTGGTAAAAAATGGCGCAGACGGTATGATTTTTAACCGTGCGGGTTTGATGAGATGGGATAAGAAATCTCCTCTAAGACTTGTTACCCACCACTGGGGCTACAGCTTTAATAAGGGTTTTGATGTTTACCAGAAGCTTGCTGCTCTTGATTCGCTAAGAAATATTAAAATCCAGTTAACTTATATAGGAAGAATTCCGGATAATATTAATTATAAAAATATAAAAGTAGTTAAACCTCTTTCGGGAAAGGAACTTGCGGGGGAACTTAAAAGGAATCATATTTATGTAACCGGCTCTGTTAACGAGCCTGCAGGAATGCATCATATAGAGGGAGCAATGTGCGGGCTGCCAGTTCTTTACAGGAACAGCGGAGCGCTCCCTGAATACTGCAGAGGCTTCGGGGTAATGTTTGAAGGAGTAGATGATGTTGAGAGTAAACTCGAGGAGCTGATAGAAAAATATGACTGCTATCTTGATAGGATGAAAGAATATCCCTATAATTCAGAACTTATGTGCAGGGAGTATGAGAATATATTTTTAACTTTACTTAAGAAAAAAAATCAGCTTAATACAGGCAGGAGACGCATGAGGTTTGCTGCAATCTTTATAAAGGAATTATTTTTTCAATCAATAGAGGTCGTATTATGGAAGTTAAAAAACTTAATCAGGAGAATTAAGGGTTTAGATGACTGAAAAGAATATAAAAATTATTTCCGAAGTAGGTGATCTGATACTCGGGGGAATCGAGAAAAAGGATATAGAGCTGATAAGAAAGTGGAGGAATGAAAACCGCCAGCATTTCTTTTATAAGGGGATAATAAAGCCGCGGCAGCAGATAGAATGGTTCCAGTCTTACCTTGATAATGAAAAAGAAAATATTTTTGTAGTGGAGTTTAAAGGCACCGGGGTTGGATGCATTGGGTTCAGATTTATGAATAATTCTATTGATATATATAATGTAATTTTAGGCGATAAAAAATTTGGCGGCAGGGGTATAATGGGCAGAGCTTTGAGGCTAATGTGCAGTTATATTCTGGATAACTACCATGAGGAGGTTACTCTTATGGTTCTACCGGAAAATAGTAAGGCAAGACTTTGGTATGTAAACAATGGTTTTGAAGAGAAAGAAATAAAGGAAGACTATATACCCATGAAATTAAACATTAACAAATTTGCTTATTTAAAATATAATCTTGAAGTTAATTAATACTAACCGGGAGGTTTTGATATGATTTCAGTTTTCGGTTCTAAAGTAGGGGAGGAAGAACTTGAGGAGATACGCACCAGTATCGAAAATCAGTGGATAGGCATCGGTCCAAAAACAAAACTATTTGAAGAGAGATTTGCGAAAAGATTAAATCTAAAAGATTTTGTTTTGCTTGATAGCGGGTCTAACAGCATACAGATGTCAGTAAAGTTACTAAACCTTCCCGCCGGTTCTGAAATCATTTTACCTTCATTTACCTGGATTTCATGTGCCTCGGCTATAATACTTAATAACTGCAGGCCGGTGTTCGTGGATGTTGATTTTGATTCCCAGAATGTTACTGCTGAGCATATTGCTGCCGGCATAACTGATAAGACCAGAGCCATAATGGTGGTGCACTATGCAGGCAAGCCGGTAAAGATGGGTGATATACTGGAACTGGGCTTTCCTGTTATAGAAGATGCCGCCCATGCGGTAGATTCAAAGATAGGAGATAAATACTGCGGCTCTATAGGGGATGTAGGGTTTTACAGCTTTGATGGGGTTAAGAACCTGGCTATAGGCGAGGCCGGCGGTGTAACCTCAAAAAATCCGGAGACAGTAAAGAAGGCAAGAGCTCTGAGATACTGCGGTATTGAGAAGTCAGGATTTGAAGCTTCTGCTACAAAGAATAGGTGGTGGGAATATAATGTGGTTGATTTCTTCCCCAAAATGCTCCCCGATGATATAAGTGCCTCTATTGGGCTGGCCCAACTGGAGAAGCTTGATAAATTTCAGGAATACAGAAAATACATATGGGATATATATCAGGATGAATTTGGGAAGGTAGGATGGCTTAAAACACCAATGGATGCAGAGAAAGGTGAGCAGCATTCTTATTTTAGCTACTTTATAAGGCTCAATAATGACAGGAGGGATGACCTTGCCAGCTATCTCTACCAGAAAGGAATTTATACCACCTTAAGGTATCAGCCTCTTCATATGATTCCTATTTATAACTCAACCCATCTTAAGTTAAAGAATTCCGAACTGCTAAACGAGATTGGCCTTAATATACCCCTGCACCCGAGATTAAGCGAGGATGATATAGCATACATAATAAAAACAATTAAGGAATTCGGCAGAGAAAATAATTTATGATTAATTTTAAAATCTATTTTAAGGAGACAGTTTGTCAGGGAAGAAAGTTGCCATAATCGGTGGAGGTATTGCAGGCCTGGCTGCAGGGATGTGTCTTGCAAGGAAAAACTATGATGTAAGTATTTTTGAAGCAGGGGATAATTGCGGAGGGCTGGCTTCAGGAAAAATTATTGGCGGGAATATGTATGAATTCGGGCCTCATTTTTTTCATACCAATAATCCAAATATTCTAAACGAGATAAAAAATATAGCCGGAAGCGAGCTTATTGATTTTAAAAGAACCATCCTTATTAAATTTATGAACGAATATTTTACCTATCCTCTGTCTATATTTGAAGTTTTAAAGAAATTACCCAAAAAAATGGTTTTTAATGCTGCTATAAGCCTGGTTAAAAATAATATTAAAAGGATGTTTAAGAAACCGGCAGTGGAAAACTCAGAAACATTGCTTTTAAAGTATTACGGTGATGTTCTTTATGAACTGTTTTTTAAAAATTATATTTATCATGTGTGGGGGATATACCCCGATAAATTTTCACCTGAATTTGCCATGGAAAGGATACCCCGGATTACCGGCAGCATATTCTTAAACAAAATAATATCTCCAATAAGGGCAAAATTTCCCCGAAGGTCAACCAATCATTTTGTGGAGAACGTAGACGGGCAGCTTTTTACTACCAGGATAGGATACAGGGGAATAATTAACAAAATGGTAGAAAGTATCGAGAAAAATGGGGGGAAGATAAACCTTAATTCAGAGGTGGTCAAGATTAGTATTAATAATAAAAGGGTAAAAGAGATTACCGTAAATTCAGGAAAATCCCATGACTATAGAGTTGATGCCCTTATAAATACCATCCCCATAAATAAGGCTATTTTAATGATTTACCCTCCGGTTGATAACAAAATAAAGGAGTCTGCGGAGTCACTTGAATTCAGGTCACTTGTGTTTGTAGGAGTTCTGGTAAAAAGACCTAAGGTTCTCCCGGTATCTTTTATGTATTTCAGGGAACATGCTTTTAACCGTATTTATGATTCTTCATATTTCAGCCATGATACCATTACTCCTGATACCACCATACTGGTTGCTGAAATTAGCAGCAGCAAAAAAGACAGGTGGTGGAGCGATGATGAATACTGCAGGGAAATGGTATTAAAGGACCTTTTAAGGGAAGATATCGTAAAAAAAGAAGAAATTCTGGATATGAATGTCTACAGATATGAGTACGGTTATCCTGTATACAGGCTTGGTTATGAAAAGCATCTAAATAATTTATTGAATTATATCGGAAGCATGGAGAATTTTGAAACTGCAGGCAGACAGGGAAGATTTAACTACATAAATGGTCATGTTGCTATGCAGATGGGTTTTGAAGCTGCGGAGAAGATACACATAAGCCTTGAGGGTAGTAGATAATATTAGCGATTGGTTAAAAAGTTTTTTTAAATTTCACTTCTTTTATTTTTAAGGTGCAAAAATAAGATAATTACCAGGACGCTAATAAAACTAATAATGCTGAGAATAAGAAGAGCCAGGATCTTTATCGGGAAGTAAACAAATTTTATAATATTATCACCTGCGGGTACAAAAATACCTTTGGCTATTCCATTAACTCTATAAACCCTGGTTTCTTTTCCATTAATGTAAGCCTTCCATCCTGGATAATATGAATCAGAAAAGACCAGAAAAGAATCGTTTTCAGAAGATACGCTAAGTGTAACTTTATTATTGCCATACTCATTTATTTTTATTTTATCGCCCGCTCCTATTTGAGCGAGACTGAGATTCTGGTTTATGCCTTCTATATAGGCTGATGTATCATATTTTAATGTGTCATCTTTACTATAAATACCTCTATCCCATAATTTATTAATGATTTCATCCTGGTTATCTGATGAAATTAAATTTTCAACAAAATAAAATCTCGGTAAGTAGTTATTATTCTCTAATATTAAAATATCTTCGTCAGAATATTTTATAGAATAATTTTGATATCCGGTAATTTCGCATATATTAAGGTCACTAATCTTAACCCCACCTTTTGAATTAGTGAAAATCCTGAAATATATTTGTTCATTTTCCGGAACTTCTGAAGACTCTATCATTTTTTCTACTTCCTGGTAACTACCGGTAATGTCAGATGGATTTATTATAAATTCCTGCTCGGCATTATTGTAATTCTCTCCTGAAAAATCAATGTGTATAAAGTTATCCAGCTCTTTGATTCTTTTTATATTGAAACTTATAAGATACAGCGAGTTGCTTTTTATTTTAACTTCTTTTTGATATAACTTGGGTTTGTTCTCTTCTTCTGATAGAGTAAGTGTTTTTCCTGTAATTATGGAATTATTTAATTCAGCGTTTTTATGAAAATCTCTTTCGGTTAAAATGTCTTTATCTTTAATATAGGAACTTACGGAGCTTAAAAAAAGTTCCGGGTCCTTTTTTCCCGGCAGTACAATATATCTTGTGTTAAGAATTGATAGGATGTTATTGTTTTGTAACAGCTTTATCCCGTCTTCTTCGTGGATTAGCCCATAAGTTGCATTAGATAGATTTGCTACTCTTATAAAATCTCTGGTTATCAGAGGGTCATAGCCCGAGAAATAATCAATTTTATAATATACATTTTTATCTGGTTGGAATATCTGTTTTTCTTCTGATTCTTCTAAAACCAGAATTCTGTATTCATTTTCCGGGCTGTGTATGTATTCAAACTCTTCGTTTCTTATATTTGAGAAATATATATTTTCTCTATTTAATTCATCAAAATGTCCCATGGAAAACAGGTCCAAAAAGATAAATACCATTAGTATGCAATATGTGGCTTTATTTTTTACCTTTAATAGGATAATAAGAAATATTATGCTCAGTAGAATTAAAATTAAGGGCATGTAAATTGAGTAATTGCTTAATATAATACTCTCTTTCAGTAAATTGACATTAACTGAGGTTTTATAAAAATTGATGATATGCTCCTGGAGATTTGTATATCTGAGTGAAACATAAAAGATGAGAAAACCGGAAAATATAAAGCTGAGAAATATAATTGAAACTTTAACAATTTTTCTTATTTTTTTTATTTTGTTTGCGATTATAAAGTCAAAGCCGTATGCAGAAATAATTGAAAAAGCAAATCCGGTGATAAAAAAGATTCTGGTTGGTATTTTAAATTTGTTAATGATTGGGATGTAATATAAAGCTTTGTAAATAGGGTTATATTCTCCAAATACTAATAAAAACGATAATGCGAATATAAAAATCCAGAAAAGGCTTTTCTTATATTTCTTAAAGGTCCCTGTTATAAATAAGGGTATGGTAATAATTCCAAAATATCTAATCATATTAACGCTATCACCATTTCCAAACCAGCGCAAAACACCCGGAATACCAGATAAAGAGGGATGTTTACAGCCGAAGATATAGGGGAAAATTAGTGAAGGTAACAATTTTGCATCGTAAGAATCTATTACCATATAGTCATAATTTGTAGTGCCCCTGAAATAACTGAAATTGACTAATTCTAATGTAGGGATTATCTGGACAAGGGATATTGGTATGAAAATTATAAACATAATTAATGACCATAAAAGATGGAAGTTTCTCTGATTATTATGGATAAATGCGTAATATATGATATAGGTAAAAATCACAAAGCTCATATAAAAGAATAGTTGCTGTGCGCCGCCAAAAAAAGATATTGAGTAAAAAATCGTTGCGGCCAGTACATAGATAATCTTTTTATTTTTCCTGAATTTCTCTAAAAAATATAAAATTAAAGGAGCCCAGGTAAAAACATTAAGATAAACCGATAAACTTCTATGGCTTATCATATTACCTGAAAACATGAATATTATTCCTCCGGCCAGGCAGGCAATTTTATTTAATTTAAGTTCTCTTAAAAATAAATACATGAATAATCCGGAAAGTGAATATTGCAGTAGCACCAGAATGTTGTAGGAAAGTTGTACCGGGAATATCAAGTCAAGAATTAATGCTGGAGGGTAAAGTGTGTATATATCCGGGCTTGCCAGGAGCGGAAAACCATTAAATATATATTTATTCCACAGGGGTAACTCAAAGTTTTTTAGAGATTCAATTATTAATGTTCTTACTGATATATAATATCTTATTGAGTCTTCTGAGCCGAATATAATGTTATTTAATCTTAAGGTGTCTCTAAAGAAAATAAGAGGGAGAATTAAGAAGATAATAATAATTAAAATATTTATTTTATTTTTTTTTATGAAATTTACCGCTGTCATATAACAGTAGACCTTTTAATCTTTTAGAAAGATTTCGTATTTTTTAATTTTTAATCTATGAAACAGAAATTTAAAACTGGTATCTAAAACTCCTATGCCATATTTTATGCTACTGGGGAAGTTAATCGAAGAGGCATCCCTGAAATATTTTGTGGGGCATGAGATTTCTGCAATTCTAAAATTAAAATAAATAATTTGCGCTAAAATCTCATTATCAAAAACGAAACCATCGGAATTTTTCATAAAGGGTATATTTCTCAGTACTTCTGAAGAAAAAGCTCTGTATCCGGTGTGATATTCTGTTAACTTGTACCCCAGAATAATATTTTCTATAAGGGTTAATAAACGGTTGGCTATATACTTATATAATGGCATTCCTCCTTTAAGAGCTCCCCTGCCCAGAATTCTGGAAGCTAAAACTACATCATATTCTCCGGATTCAATTATAGAAGCCATTGCTTTTATTAACTTTGGGGTGTATTGATAATCTGGATGGAGCATTATTATAATATCAGGATTTCTTTTTAAGGCTTCGTTGTAGCAGGTTTTTTGATTGGCGCCGTATCCTCTGTTTTCTTTGTGTTGTAATATAGTTTTAATCCCCAGTTTCTTGGCAACTTCAACAGTTTCATCTCTTGAGTAGTCATCGGTTAGAATTATTTCGTCAACTATATCCCCGGGTATATCGCTATAGGTTTGAATAAGGGTTCTGGCTGCATTATAAGCAGGCATTACTACGATTATTTTTTTGTTTCCCAACATTTTTAAATTAATGATAAGTTAATTATAAAAATAAACAACATAAAAATATATGGTTTGTAACTCTAAAAATTGTATTTTAAATATTTGAATTTATCAACATGTATCAGGCTTTTTATATCATTTAAAAAAGTTTTCACTTTTTTAGAATTTAAATTTTAGAATTGCATATCTTCCTTGACTATAGTTTAAGGTTAGTGAGAAAAGTTTTAAGTTAAAGGTACAGATTAATGGGCGAGATTTATAGTGTTTTATGGTATCAGTTATATTTTTAGCTTTATGATTAATATAATATTAGTTACAATATTTTAGTATTTTATAGATTATGGTAGTTTGAGAAGACGGCTCAGGTAATTTGATATGAGATTTGAGATTAAAAGAATTTATGACAAATATTTTCCTTATTTATTTTTAACTATTTTTATTGCCCTTAGTATAACTCTTATTACACAACATGAATTCTGGTTTGACGAAGTACGTTCATGGGACCTGGCACATGAAAACAGTTCATTAACAGAGATGTTTAGAATAACCAGAGTGGCGGAAGGCACGCCATCTTTGTGGTATGTAATACTCTACTTTATTTCCCACTATATATCAGACAACATTGGAATTATGAAGATAGTGCATCTTACTATATCTACAATAACAGCATTCCTTATATTAAAATATGCACCATTTAATAGATTCATAAGAGTTATGTTGATTTTCGGTTACTTCTTCTTTTACGAGTACTCAATAATATCAAGAAATTATGCTCTGGGAGTATTACTTATAGTATCTTTCTGTGTTTTATACAAAAATAAATATAATAATATTTTATCACTTGGTTTTATTTTATTTTTTATGGGACAGGCAAATACTCTTTCTTTCATTATTTCAGTATGTTTATTTATAATATTGTTTACAGACATTATTAAATATTTTAAAAGTCAGAAAATAAACAAACTATATTTTTTTTCTTTTATATTAATTTTTTTAGCTGAGATATTAGTCTTTGTATGGCAGATAGTTCCGCAATCTGGGTCTGATAAGTTTTTTTCTTTGTCCGGTAACATTAGCAATTTTTTGGTTACATTTTCATTTCCTGATTTTATTAATCAATTTTCAGAAAATATAATAAAAGCTTTTATTCCTATACCTAAAATTACTCTTGAATTCTGGAATAGCAGCTTAGCTGTAGAACTTATGGGTAAATGGGTAGTAGCATATAAACTAATTATTCCTATTCTATTACTGATAATACCGTTATTTATGATTAAAAAAAGATTAATATTTCCATATGTGTTTGGTCTAATTCTAATAATTTCCGGTCTTTTTCTTTACAAGAACCCTATAAGACTGATTGGCTATATTTTTATTTTATTTATTGTCTGTTTATGGATATCAAATATAAGCGAAGATGAAGGTTTCCTATTAAAAGTGAAAACTGCCTGGATTAAAAAAGCTCAGGATACTTTTCTTTGCATAGTGCTAATAGCTTCAATAGCTGCGTCTGGGATAGCATTTTATTATGATTATAATTATCCTTTTTCACAAAGTAAAAATGTAGCAGAGTATATAGAGAAGAACTTTGATTTAGATAATTCAGTAATTATTGGTATACCAAATGCGCCAACAGAGACTATTACTGGTAATTTAGATAAGGATTTCTATTATCCTCAGGAACATAGATTTGGCAGACTTGTAAGATGGAGCGATAGGGAGAAAATTACTGTTGATAGTATTAGTGAAGATTTATTTAAATTAAAAAATGAAAACCCCGGAAAAAATATACTGGTTATTAAGGATAAATACGGAACGTTATCCTCAATAATATCTGATGATATACTATTTTTTTATAAGTTTGAAAAAATTAAAGATTTTTCAAACTCAATTGTTCCTAATGAAAGCTATAGACTATATTCGTTAAATAACAGTTTAAATTTTAACCTTATTGAAAAAATGGACCTGAGTAGCTTTGGCAAAGACTGGAAGAGTCTAAATAATTTTGAATTTGAAATTACTGAAGACAATCATGTTCTAATTAAGCCAGTAAACCATGACCCCAACTTTGAAAACAATTTCCAGATTCCAATTGTTGATAATAAAAAGAAACTCTACTTAAAAATTAATATTTATACAAATGATTATTGTGAATTTGAAATTTATTATAGAAAAGAAAATTCATCATATAATGAAAACAATAAAATTATTAGGAACTTAGTTAGAGGTCCTAACCATTTATTTATACCAATTGGCAACACTGATGAAGTCCAGGCTATGAGGATTGACCCGGTTAATGTAGAAACGGTATGTATTATAGAGAGTATAGAGTTTTATGAGCTTAAAGTGAGTGATGATTAAATGGTTAATAATTGTTCTTTAATTTTCAAAAAGGAATAATGAATAGTTCTCATAACCTACAATTGATTCATCAAATTTTTTATCTACTTTTGTGAAAGAGTATTTTTCTGGTAAATCTAAATCTTTAACAGCGTTGCTATGAATTATCACTATAATTGTTCTTCCTTTATCAATAAAATAAGATGCACTTTTAAAAATTTCATCTGTTGGTACATCATTTCTTCTTTTACTCCATAGGCAAAATCTGCCTAATTCATTGGTCTGGGGGAAAAATATGTCTTTATCTAAATAAGCTGCTATTGTCTGGGTATCTACGTCTTTATACCCAACAACTATAATATTATCTTTATTATAATTATTGTTAATATACTCTGCTACATTTTTACTTTGTGAAAAAGGATAATTATAATCAAAATACGATGCTGTGAGTGAACCTACTAGTGAGATTGATAATATTACTATCAAAAAAATATTTTGTACATTAATTTTTTTGTTATTAAGATTATTCAAATTTCCGCTGTTACTGACATTTGAAACCCAAAAACAAACAATTAAGAATATCAACAGTATTCCAACATGCCTTGAAAGACGACCATATAACAGGGATATTGCACCAATTAAGCTTAAATAACCAATTAAGTATAAACGAATAGCATTCTTTTTTAATATAAATAAAGGAAAGATAAATAATATGGTTGCTAAAGGGATCAAAAATAATGAATTATATTTTGAGATATATGTAATAATAACATTGCTATTCCAGAAATTGATAGAGAAAGAGGGTACTGGTAATAGTGCTGAAATTATATTTTTTGAAATTTCTAACGGTAGTTGTTTAATTTCGCTTACTGATATATTAAACATAGTAAATAATGAAGGGCTCCATACAGTTCCTTTATTAATTTGTGACCCAAGCTCCCAGTAAGTTAACAAGATTCCACTGAGGGCAATTATAAAGAAGAGAAGAAGTTTTGGCCTTGAGATAAGTTTTAATACTATTCTCCTATCAATTATCAAGTCTATTATCAATATTAAAAGAAATACTAGAGATAGTATAAAAGTATAGAGGTGACCCTGTGTCATAAAAAATAAGGCTATTCCAAGAAAAACAAGATTTTTGTATTTATTCTTGCATAAGACACAGAATATAATTATTGGGAGAATAGCTATGGCATAGTTTCTGGATATTATTGAGTACTCGTAAAAGATAAAATAATTAAATATAAGCAGTGTTTTAATTGTTTTATTAAAAGGTGCGAATTTTAAAATTAGAAAGCATGTAATAGTTGATATTCCAAGGTGTATTATCTTCATGCTTTCGGGGTTTCCAGTAATATAGTGTGATATAAAGTAAAGAATTGCATTCCATAAAAATGGATGGCCATAATTATCCCTCATATTGTAAACAAATTCAGAGATGGAGCTGCTTGCAATAGATATATTCCATGCTTTTGCTTCATCACTCCATAGTTCATGCCTTGAGATTATTAAGATGGATATAGCAAGGAATACAGCTGTCATTATATATGGGAAATATTTATTCCAGTATTGATATATTCTTTTCATAAGAGATTTAAATTTTCTTTGAATATTAAATGTCTGGATTAATTATAATTATTTGGGTTAAAAAATAAAGTATTTTCAGTTTCTTTTAATTAATGTCATTAGGCGTATCAATTAGAAAATAGTAAAAAAATCATAGAATCATTAGCCATTAGACTAGTTTTATAAGGTAGTTTAGGAAAATTATTAAGGAAATATATACTATTAATATCCATGATATTAATAGTAATTTAGAGTAATTAATATCAGTTCGCAAATCAACTATTCTCGAAGCATAAAATAGCTCTAGCAGGATAATAGTCTTGATAGCCCTTTGCCGAACTGGACTATTGGACTATATTTTAAATCCTGTTTTATTTTTTCTATTGAAGCCAGACTGTGCTTTATATCCCCGGCTCTTTCATCAGAATATACAGGTTTTATTTCCTTTTTAAAATATTTTGATAAAAGGGTAATAATTTCATTTAGGCTGATATTGCTGCCACATGCCACGTTATAGTAATTTCCGAACGCATTATTATTCTCGGTAAAGCAGGCAAGATAGTTAGCATAAATTACATTATCTATGTAGGTAAAATCTCTGGACTGGTTACCATCGCCATAAATTATAGGTTGCTCATTGTTGGTTATTTTTTTTAAAAATATGGGGATTACTGCTGAATAAATTGAATCGGGATTCTGCCTTTTTCCAAAAACATTAAAATAGCGGAGCGAGATGGTTTTAAGGCCATATAAACTGTAAAACAGCCTGCAGTAGTATTCTGCGGTTAATTTGGTTACTGCATAGATTGATTTTGGGTTGGGCGGCATGGATTCATCTTTGGGTAGCTTCATTGAATCTCCATAAACTGATGAAGATGAAGAATAGATAAATCTTTTTACTTTATTTTCAGACGAAGCTTTTAGCATGTTTAAAGTGCCGTCTATATTTGCCGAGTTGGAATCAATCGGCTTTTCTATAGACCTCTGCACAGAGCCCAGAGCTGCCTGATGAAGCACAATATCAATGCCTTCTGTGCTTTTAAGGCACTGACTGTAGTCTCTTATATCCCCATCTATAAATTTGAAGTTGATGTTTTTATTTTCTTTTGCTGCATAGAATAATGCATCATCAATATTTTTTTTAAACCCTGTTGACAGGTTATCAAACCCTACGACTGTTGCACCTTTTTTCAAGAAGAATTCAGTAAGATTTGAACCAATAAATCCGGCACAGCCGGTAATAAGAATTTTTATATCTTTATTTATGGTTAGCTCGTCAAGATTCAAGATTAAATTCTCCAGTACCTAAATCCAATTTTTTCAACTTTTTCCCTCTTAAATATCCATTTTATATCAAAAATAAAGGGGTTTTCACTGCTCATTTTTGATTTTAATTCAGAAAGGTCTAATTTTTTAAAGCAGTCGTGTGCCACACAGAAAATGGCCGCATCAATACCTTCAATATCTTCGTAATTAATAAGCTCAATTCCGTAGTTCTGCCTTACATCGCCGGCATTTACTACCGGGTCATATATACTAACCTCCAGGTTATGCCTTGTCAGGTAATTGTAAATATCAATTACCCGGGTATTTCTTGAGTCGGCGACATTTTCCTTAAAGGATATTCCAAAGAGGACCACCCTAAAATTTATTTTTTTACGGTGATTGTTTAGAAGTGCTTCAAGTATCTGCTCCCCGATAAAAAAGCCCATATTGTCGTTTATTTTTCGTCCTGCGTTTATTATCTCGGGGTAATAATTAACTTCCTTTGCCTTAAAGGATAGATAATATGGGTCAACTCCAATACAGTGGCCTCCTACCAGACCCGGTTTAAAATTTAAAAAGTTCCATTTGGTTTTAGCGGCATCAATAACATCTCTGGTATCAATTCCCAGTTTGGAAAATAATATGGCAAGCTCATTTATAAGCGCTACGTTTATATCCCTCTGAGTATTTTCAATTACTTTTGCCGCCTCGGCTACTTTTATACTCTTTGCCTTAAAAATCCCCGCCTTTATTATCTTACTGTAAACTTTGCTTATAACTTCCAGGGAGTCTTCATTCTGTGCTGAAACCACCTTTACTATATTTCCAATTAGATGCTTCTTATCTCCCGGGTTTATCCTTTCGGGGGAATAACCAACAAAAAAGTCCTTTTTGTTTTTAAGTTTGGATTCTTTTTCAAGGATAGGTATGCAGAATTCCTCGGTTACCCCGGGATAAACAGTTGACTCATAAACTATTATTGAACCTGAAGACATATTCTGCCCTACCAGTCTGGTTGATTTTTCAATATAGCTCAGGTCAGGATTCTTGTAGATATCTATAGGGGTGGGAACAGTTATTATAAAGAAGTTTGCTTTTTTTAAATCACCAACATTACTGGTTAAAGTACAATTTTCTATAGATAGGTTCAGGTTTTTAAATTCATTATTTTCATCTATTCCATTTTTTAAATTATTGATTTTTTTACCATTTATATCAAAGCCGATGACTTTAAAATGTTTGCTTAATGATACAAGCAGAGGGAGTCCAACGTAGCCAAGACCGATTACGGCAATTTCTCTATCCTTCTTTTTTATTTGTTCAAACAAACCTTTAATTTCCATCTTTTTTAAATTATAATAATGTGAATTTAAGTATTATTAAAAATATTTTGATTTACAAGTAATTATTTTATGTAAATATACATTAATTTTTATTTAAATTCTATTATTTTTCATTTAAGTATCATTATGGGTTATATAAACCAGCTATTTTTCTTGTGAAATATAGATCGTGATTAATAAAAAGAAAAAGATATATTACATTGTTGAGCCACTCAATTGGGTAATAAATTGGGAGGGTAGATATATATCAAAGAATATTCGGCTGTTGTACAATATACCTGTTAGGTTGCTAAAGTCCTCAAGATTGATAATATCGCTAATAAAAAATCAGATTATTCATTTTGGTTCAAGAAATGTCTATTTACCATATAATTATAAATATGTTAACGATAGTAATAATTTAATCATGACCTGGTATCACGGTACTGATAGAGATACAGAGTATATAAAATCACTTACAGAAGCATCAAAAAGACTATCAGTTATTCATACATCCTGCAGCATTACCAAAAGTCAGCTAATAAAATGGGGAGTAGGTAAAGATAGAATTATAGTTATACCAATAGGGCTAGACGTAGATCTTTTTAAAAATACAGCTTCTTACAGCAAAAAAGAAATTAGAAGAAGGCTTGGTATTCCGGATAATTCAATATGTATTGGCTCATTCCAGAAAGATGGCGAGGGATGGGGAGAAGGAAACTCTCCTAAATATGTGAAGGGTCCTGATATATTCTGTGAAGTGGTAAAAAGACTTAACGAAAAAAATCCTGTATTCGTACTTTTATCTGGTCCTGCCAGGGGTTATGTAAAAAAGAAGCTCAGCTCTTCAGGCATCCCTTACAGGCATTTATATTTTAAAAACTATCTTAATATAGCAAAGCTATACAGGGCTCTTGACCTTTATATTGTAACTTCAAGAGCTGAAGGTGGACCAAAGGCACTTTTAGAGTCCTTTGCTTCGGGTGTGCCGCTGGTAAGTACCGATGTTGGGATGGTTCATGATATCGGGGAGAATGGTTATAATGCTATGGTCAGCAGAGTAGATGACATAGAAAGCCTGGTTTACAATTGCCAGAAGATAATTGATAATGAAGGTCTTAGAAAAAAGATAGTTATGGGCGGCTATGAGACTGTAAAGGATTATGACTGGAAGTTAATTGCAAAAAGGTATTATGAGGAAATTTATTCAAGGTTTCTGTAAAATATTTAATTTCTGGCAGGATTTTAAATGATTTATATACCCTTTGACGAACACTCTGGAAGCATAGGCGGGCCATCAACCTTTATGGCAAATTTCAGGGAATACCTTTTAAAGGTAAAATACCCCTTTATAGAAAATAAAAGTGATTACAGGAAAACCAGTGGAATTTTTTTCCCAATATCTTTTGATGAGAGGATACTCATTTTTTTTAAAGAGAATAATCTTCCTGTAATTCAAAGACTTGACGGAGTTTATTATCCTTCGAAGCACGGTATAAAATACATATATTTAAATTGGGAGATAAAAAAAGATTATCTTAAATTTTCGGACTTTATCATATTTCAGAGTAAATACAGCAGAAAAGAATGTTTCACAATGCTTGGTGAAATAGAGGAAAATAAATACCGGATAATTTACAACGGAACTGATAAAAGTATTTTTTATCCGGCAGATAAGAAATTTGATAAAAGTAAAATAGTATTTACTACAACGGGCTCTTTCAGGAATAGGGATATGATAGAGCCGGTGGTTATGGCTCTGGATACTGTGGCAGAGAACTATGATATTGAGCTCAGAATAATCGGGCCAATTATTAGTAGAGATGTAAAGAAATATATTAACAGGCCTTATATTAAATATTTTGGTGGTATGGACAAAAGGCAAATTTCAATGCACCTGCACCAGACTGATATATTGATTCACTGCCAGCTTAATCCTGCCTGCCCTAATTCTGTAATTGAAGCTCTATCCTGCGGCGTACCAGTTGTTGGGTTTGATACCGGTGCCATGAAGGAAATTTTATATTTCTCTCCTGAGCTTCTGGCATATGTATCCGAAGATACCTTCCAGAGATATGTAGATTTTAGGTATGAAAAACTCCTGGATAAGATAATGCTCTGTATAGACAATTATGATGTTTTCAAAAAAAAGTTTATGGATAACAGCTATCTATATGATAATAAAGATACTTTTGAAAGATATCTTAAAGTTTTTAGTTTAATGGAGAACAGAAATGATAGAATGGTTTGACAGAAATAATTATATAAAGAAAGATATAGATGTAGACAATAATTACTACGAAGTATATTTAAAAGAAACTGTATTTTCCCCGGAGACGTCTCCCAGAATAGTTGTGGTCAGCTATCAGCCAAATGAGAAATCTTCTGAGCTTTTAAAGTTATGCATTGAAAGTATAAAAAAGTTTACTGTTAGTGATTATGAGCTGTGGATCGTTGATAATAACTCGCCGTTTGCCAATATAAAGTGGATTGATAATGTTAAAGATATAAATATCGCATATATAAGGACAGAGCCAAAAGGCGGAGCTTCTTATGCTAATGGTCTGGCTCTTGAAATAGCTGCCAGATTAATAAATCCTGATACTGAATACCTGGTATGTTTTCATGAGGATATAGCAGTTTGCAGGTATGGATGGCTAAAATATATGTTATCCAGGATGGATGGAAAAATAAAAGCCTCCGGGTTCAGGCTTACCAGGGCAAGGGTACCTGAAGGAGTTTTACATGTTTGCGGCTACATGATTGATTTTCAGTTATTAAAGAAACTGGAACTTAGTTTTTTACCGGAATTGCCGAAGTTTGATGTGGGAGATAAGGCAATTTATTTACTTAAGGAAAATGGCTTTGATATATTTAGTACACCAAATACTTTTGATGACCCGGAGCTGGTTAAATTGATACCCCGGACTATGGAAGCATTTTATTTGAATGTGACCAGGTCTTTTAATGAAAGAAATGAGATAATTTATATGCATCTTGGCAGGGGAATACCCAAAGCAAGGGGAGAATATAAAAATAGAGATAAAAGTTCTTCAGAGCAGTGGAGTAGCTACATAAGAAGTAATTTGTTATCGGAACCATCAACGCAGCTCATAGAACCGGAAAGGGCCGATTATTTTGATTTCTCAGTTAATTCTATAAGATATTTTTATGTTGTGAACTTTATAATGGATAATCTTAATTTACTTTCAGACGAATCAAATGTTTTTTGTTATGGAAAAGAAGATAAGAATCTTGTTAAAAAGAGGTTGAGTATCAGTTATCTAACGGAGCTCCCAGCTGGAAATAAAAAATTTGATTGTGCGATATTTCCTGAAATAAAAAATACTGATGATAAAAGGAATATAGTTGAGTGGTCATGGGACAATTTAAAAGCGGGGGGTATTTTGCTTATGACAGCTCCCTCTTTATCAAATCCGGAAAGAAATCAAATGTATGATTTTAAAAACTCTTCTAACCCTATAATTTATAAATTGTGGGGAGCTGGTTTCAGGGAAGTTTCTGTTAAAGTTCAGGGTTCAGATGAAAGTGTATTATTACAATCAGAGCTTGAAAGGCTGAAGATAAAAACAGAGGATCTGGACAAGGAAAAAGCAAGGGCTGTTATTAATAGGTATATTATAAAGAGATTAAAAAGGCTCTTGAATACTGATAATAAACTTGAGAAAAATAAAACACCGAAATCAGTTAATATAACAACAGGTTATGGAATAAAAGCAGTCAAATAATGAATATTGGAAATGTAAAAAAATATTTGGTTGAAAGTATCGGTAAAGTTGTAAAATATTTTAAAGTTAATTTTAAAGATAGTGCTTATGGTATGGCAAACCTTGCCGTCGCTTCTCTTGACGGTTTTTTCCTAAGCGTCCTTCTTGTCCGGTATCTGAGTTCAGAGGACCTTGGAAATTATAAGTTGTTTTTTTCAGTTTTAAATATAATGATTATACTTTCCATTAATGGTCTGGGTACCTCTGTTACCAAGGCAGTAGCAAAAAAGTTTAAGGGTTTTTTTAAAAAAGCAGTTATAGTAAGCGCCTTATTTTCTCTTGTCGCAAGTGCTGTTCTAATTATTCTTGCTTTTAGTTATTACAGGGGAAGCGGGATAAGGTGGCCTCTTATTTTTGCAAGTTTCGTAGTTCCAATATATTTCGGTTTAAATACCTGGGAGCCCTATTATTACGGCGAGAGAAGGTTTAAAATTGTATTTTTATTGAATTTATTGATGGGTGGTACCAGGTTTCTGTCATGTACACTGGTCCTTTATTTTTTAAGGAATTATTTTTATACCATTATTGCTTATCTTCTTGTTGTATCAATCTACAACATAATTTTCTTTTTATGGATAATTAAAAGAATAAAACCGGAAAAAATTGATAAAGAAAAAGAGAAGGATTATTTAAAACATGGATTCAAGCTTACCGGCTCAAGTGCTGCGTCGAATATTGCCACAAATATTGAAAGAATAATACTTGATTCTGTTTCCAGCGCTGCTATGGTTGGTATTTATAGTGTTGTACATGTATTTCCTCAATTTATAAAGAATAGCTTAAAAACCCTTGTCAATGTACCGACGGTTAAGCTGGCTGCCCACCCCGAAGCTGATAACAGAAGAATAGTCAAGAAAGGCCTGGCTTATATTTTTTTATTCGGCCTTGCAGTTTTTGTAATTTTCTGGTTCCTGACTCCTATTCTACTCAGGTTCTTTTTTAATGTTGATAGTATTGATTTAGTAAGAAGAGGCATCGTAGGAGCTCAGGATATGATTAGATATGGCAGAATGCTTCTTATACCTTTGATTTTTATGCCCGTTAACTTAACCATTAAATATCTTGCCAGCTATCAGGGGAGCGGGAGCAGTGTGTTGAAGCTTTATATAACTATGGATGCAATGAAGCTGGCACTGCTGGCTATTTTTGTTCCACTTTATAAAATTGAAGGCATAATAATTGCATTGATTTTAGCTGAATTTTTCTCTTTTATAATTCTTTTAACATGGTTTTTAAGGAGTAACCGCAGGTTTGATGTAAGGTAGGAAAGATTATTCAGTATTTATGTTTCCACCAAGTATTATTGTCCATGGTATTGGTTTTGCTATTTTTAAAACCCTGAAATGTTTTTTAATAAGATTGGTGAATTCTTTCGTGGTCCAGTGGGGTTAGCATGCCCCGGAGTGTTTCCAAGGTCTCTTAAGTATCTGGGGATATAACTTTAATATAACATTAAAATTATTTTAATATTTCTTATGAAATTATTGGTTAAAATTTTTGCCGCAGGGTTTGTTGAACCGTATTTATCGTAATAATTACCGTAGATGAAATTATCTTTTTCAATTTTTTCTTCTGTCATAATTAATAAAAAATGTTTATTGTCTTATTCTTTTACTAATAACTCTTGTCTCTGAAAGACGCTGTTCGGACTTTATCTCCATCAGAAGTCTCCTGTTAACAGATATCAAATCTCCGATAAGACCCAGAATAAAAAATAAAAAGCCTGTTATTATAAGTATGGCTGCAAGAATAAGGGATTGTATATGTTGACCCGGAATATCTTTTACAAGTATATAAATGTATCTTATACCAAGTGCAAAACCCGGTATATTAAAAAGAATACTTATAATTACAAAAAAACGAAGTGGTTTGTAATATAGAAATATTCTAAATATAGTGAGTATGGATTTTAATATATAATCCGGTATATTTTTAATTAGTCTTGAAGGTCTTGCCTGTTTGTTTACCCTGATGGGTATTGATAACATGGAAATACCGCTAAGGCCTGCCTGTATTATAGTTTCAATGGTGTAAGTATAATCAGAGAATACATTTATCTTGCTTGCGGCCAATCTTGAAAATGCTCTGAAGCCACTGGTGGTATCTTCAATTCTTGAGTTTGAAACCATCCGGACAACCATGCTTCCGAATTTCTGCAATATTTTCTTTATTGATGAAAAATTTTTTATCTTATCTATCGGCCTTGCTCCGATAACAAAGTCTGCCTTATTCTCAAGGATTGGCTTTACTAACTTTTTTATATCATCAGAGCAGTACTGATTATCGGCATCGGTATTAACTATAATGTCAGCGTTGTTACGGAGGCAGTACTCTATGCCTGAAATAAATGCTCTTGCCAGGCCTAAATGTTCTGGTAGTTTCAGTATATGTTTGACACCACATTTCTTTGCTACCTCAATAGTATTGTCACTGCTACCATCATCTATTACAAGATACTCTATTTTATCAATACCCGGAATTCTTTCGGGCATGGAATTAATAGTTTCGGCAAGAAACTTCTCTTCATTATAACAGGGTATTTGTATAAACAGGTTCAATTTTAATTGCCTTCTTTTTACCTAATTTGTTTATTCTTAATTTTTTCTATAACCATGAAAAACCCGGCTACGCCTGAAATCATGATAAGCGGGTCAAGCGGCAGGCGGTATCTGGTATATACATGCGCTGCGTAAAGTGTTCCAACAATAATTATTGCCGAAATTATAAATATGTAAATAAGTAAAATTCTTTTGTTTCTTTTAGAGAAAATAATTCCCAGAATCCCCAGTACCCAGAAGTAGAATATCGGGATTTTTACGCTATCCCACAAAATTTCGGTAATTCTTACCATTCCAGGTGAGCCCTGCGCACTGTCAACGTCTAAGGCAATTTTTTCATATTTTTCATTAAAATTATCAACCTCTGATTGGGTGGGCAGTTTATTGACCGGACTTGACAACATCCACCATGTATTGGAGTAAGGTATTAATTCTCCTTCTGTGGGCTCAGGTAAATCTTCTTTGCCGGTATTACTGATATCATTTAAGTAAAGTTTAGTATCTTTAGGTACTGGTGTTTCTGGTATAGTCTGTTCTATAGTAGTTAGTAAAATTATGTCCTTTAAGTAATGTTTAAAATATGATACCGGGTTTGCTTTGATAGATTCAAATGCAACTTTTTCCAGTAACTCATACTGTGAATCCCAGCCTTCAGTTTTATCAACTGCAACTATAATATCTCCCAGGAATCTTCTGCTGGGCTGATAGTTTAGAATTTTATCAAGTGTTATATCATATTTTTTATAAAGCTCAGTATCAAGTAGTTCCTTTTCTATTATTGATACAAGTTTTTTTGAATTGGGACCGTTTTCAGGTCTGAAAAGTGATTCCTGTAAACTGTAAACTCTCATGAATGCAGTGTAATTTGAACCGCGGGATATAGTATAATCTTCAAATCTAACTCCTTTATAGAGTACAAAAGAGCCAAGAATTATTACAAGACAGAGTATGTACGTAGCTGAAAGCTTGAATATTTTTTTAAAGTTAAGCTTTAAGAATAATACTGCCGGGAGGGCTAAAACTATTACCAGACCAGATGGTCTGGTTAGAATTGTGAGTGCCGAGATTATCCCGAGAACTGCCCATGATTCAATATTTTTATGCTCCAGTGCATATTTTAGTGAAAGGAAGAATATGATTATAAACCATGAAAATAAAGCATCTGAACTTATCTGGTGAAATTGTATTTGGAATGGGAGAAAGAGGATAAAAAGAACTGTTGCTACTCTTGCTGCATTTTTTCCCCATGATAATGCTAAAAGATAGATTGCAGGAATTAATAAAAGCAGTAGAATTTCGGATGCGATACTTACTGCTAGTGTTCCTCCGTTCTGAAGCAGCAATCCGTAGAAGAAGGGCGCTACCGGGGTTCTATAAGTTAAAATCATTGGTAGAATGGGTTCTTTATTAAAGATATCCACAAAGTAGTAAATATAGCTGTGTCCATCGGGACCATAATGTATCGGGTAGGCTATCCATAACATTATATGTATAAGAGCAGTAACCAGGAATGCTGGCATAATGAATCTAAAATCTTTTTTGAAAATATTTTTAAAATCTGAGCCAAAATGGCTAAAGTTATTATTATAAATATTGTTTTGCACTATTTTATTTTTTTGCATATTAACTAAATACTTAATTTTAATCGTACGATAAATAAAGTTAAGATTTTTTGTTATTATAATAATTTTAAGTGTTTTTTAAAATAAAAGACACTTCTTTATATAGAAATTTTATTATCAATTTGAGATGTCTTTTTAAAAAATTGCCTGTTTCTATTGTTTAATTATACTTACAGATTCTTTTCCTGAGCGATATCTGCAATAAAAGAATAAAATCATGCTTATTATTAATACGGGAATAATAGGTATATTATATCTTGGTATATTATGAGTTATAAATGAATTGATAGAAAATAGATAGATACCGGGCATCATAAAAGCAAAAAGATGCCACATTCTTTTTCTTATACTATAAATGAACATATAAAAAAAGCTAAAAAATAGGAACAGATTAAGTAAATTATTATTTAAAATTTCAATTTTAGTACTTCCGGGTAAAATTAAAAGGAAACCTTTTTCAACAAAGATACCTCTCCAGACAAACTGTACTGTTGCAATAACATGCCTGAAAGGATTTTTTAATATCATTTTTATTGCTTTATTTTTTAATTCCTCATCTTTTTCAAAGCTTGTATATTCTGGTAATATGGTATTAGTAACAGTGTCATTCTTAGCGCCTAGTTCTTCTCTGGTTACCTTATAATAAAAGCTATCATTATTTGATCTTATTAGCCTTCTGTAATCTGATTCAGAAAATATTTTTTGCATGAGCAAGGTATTAATTTTTTCACTCGGGGTCCAGTAAAGAAGAGATGCTGCATACTCCTTTAAGGTCATATTATCTTTTTCTGCTCTTATCAGTAATACTATGCCACCTCTTCCTGTTAGATTAGAATTGTTAAATTGTTGATAATTTCTAATCATATAGGAGCCTATTATAGAAGAATTAATTAAGAGTAGTAAAAGAAATCCTGTTATAAAAACTTTTTTCGCAACGAATTTAGTTTTTAAGTAATACACAACCAGGAAAATTAATAGTAAGATAATGAAGTATTGAAAAATAGCCTTATCAAGGACCAATATTCCTGATGTAAATCCCAGTAAAATAAATAAAATAATTTTTTTCTGGGTTAATAGTTTAAATAAAAGTAGAGAATTTAGAATTATTAATAGTGCCGAAATGTTTTCTGATAATAGTTTAAAAATTGTTCCTTCAAGTGAGATACTTATTCCAATCAAAAACATCGTTATAAAACTGATTGTTAAGTTTTTCGTAAATATATAAACAGCATAGAATGCAATTAAAGAAATTATAATTAATATTGGTATCTGCATAAATTTTAAATACCTGATGCCGCCGGTAAAAAGTTCCTCTCTGCCCATTTCTCTTGTAGTAGGGTTTAGAAAGATACATAAAGCTAAATAAGCAGGGAATACCGGTTCTCTATAAGCTGTTGGTTCTGGATTTTCAATATCTCCTGGTTCAAGTGATAATGTTTTATATTTTTGGAGATTGTATGCCATTAAGAGGTACTCACCGGCATCTTTTTCAGGAGTTTCTTCACTTATGTTTTTGTAGCATGTATAAAAAACTGTAGAAATAAAAATTAAAAGAAGTAGTGTGTATATGAATATTTTTTTTGTTTTAGAAGTTATAGACATTTAAAAGTTATGACAGTAATTTTGATATAAAATACTAATAAAAAATCCATGATTTTATTTGTGAACCATTAGTTTTTTATTAAGTAGCATTTTATACTAAAAAATAAAAAATTAGAATTATTAAATATAATTAAGATTATAAATTGGAAGATTAGTCACATAGTTGGTGATTTTTTATTAATTTCAATTTAAAATAGTAAATATTATCCTGTAATTATAGTATATTAGTATGAAGGTTATAAGTATTCCCTGTAGATTTGGATAAAGAATAAAAGTAATGATTATCCGGGTAATTAAGCATAAGTTATGTTAGAAGATAATAAAACTGCACTGGTACACTACTGGCTCACCGGAATGAGGGGTGGTGAAAAGGTAGTAGAATCTATTTGCAATGTTTTTCCGGGTATTGATATATTTACTCTTGTGTATAGAAGGGATAAAGTTTCAGAGTTAATAAATAAACATAAAGTGTCTACCTCCTTTATTCAGAAGTTTCCTTTCGCAAAGAAAAAATATCAAACTTATCTACCATTTATGCCTGTTGCCATAGAGCAGTTTGACCTTTCGGACTATG